>UQJU01000043.1 GCA_900541355.1 Candidatus Avelusimicrobium fimicolum
CTATTATGTAACGCCGCAGGTGTGGGCCAGCCGCCAGTACCGCGCCAAACAACTGGCCGGGCTGACAAAAAAAATGTTCGTCATTTACCCCTTTGAGCCGGAATTTCACAAACAGTTTGGCGGAAATGCCGTCTTTTTAGGAAATCCGCTCCTGGACTATTTACCGGCCCCGCAGGATAAGAATTTTAATGTAGCCGACCACAAAAACCACGCTTGGAAACTGGGTATGCTTCCAGGCAGCCGTATGGGTGAAATCAAGCGTTTAACACCTGTTTTTTACCAAACTTTTAAGCAAGTATTAAAGGAATTTCCCAACACACAGGCGTATATGTTCTTATTGCCGGATGCGGACGAAAAAGTATTTTTGGATTTAATCGGCGAAAAACCGCACGAGAATTTTCATTTCGTAAAAGACAACCATTACGCCAAACGTGCGGAAATGGACTTTTTGCTGGCCTGTTCCGGCACAGCCACCTTGGAAAACGCTCTTTTGGGTATTCCGATGGTGGTAGCGTACAAACTCTTTTGGCCGACGTACGAAATTGCCAAACGAGTGATTAAAGTGCCGTACATTTCTCTTGTCAACCTGCTTGCGCGCCGCGCACTGGTAAAGGAACTTATCCAACAGGACGCCAACGCAAAGTCCCTCGCCGCCGAAACAATGGCTATGTTCCAAAATCCGGACAAACTGACCGCCATGCGTGAAGATTTATTAAAACTGCGCGCTTCTTTGGGCGAACCGGGTGTAGCCAAGCGGGCCGCAGCGGAAATTTTAAATGATTTAAAACACGAGTAAACCTATGCAAAACGCTCCCGATTTACCGGCCTTGCTCCGCAAGTTTAAAGAATACAACCCCAATCAGGACACCTCTTTGATTGAAAAGGCCTATCACTTTGCCGAAAAAGCACACGAAAAGCAAAAGCGTGAAAGCGGCGAGCCGTATTTTACGCATTGTTGCCACGTTGCCAATATTCTAATGGATTTTAACCTGGATGCGGACACCATTTGCGCCGGGTTACTTCACGATACGGTAGAAGATACTTCCGTAACCTTGGACGACCTGCGCCGGGAATTTAATCCGGAAATTGCCCATATGGTACAAGGGGTAACGAAAATCAGCGATTTAAAATTTTCCTCCACCGACGAGGAAACCGTAGAAAATTGGCGCAAAATGCTTATCGCCGTGGCCGAAGATGTGCGCGTTATTTTAATCAAACTCGCGGACCGCACACACAATATGCGTACGCTTGATTTTATGCCGCCGGACCGCCAACAGTTTAAAGCCTACGAAACCATCTCGCTCTATGCACCGTTGGCCCAACGGTTGGGTATGTTTACCATTAAAACGGATTTGGAGGACTTGTCCTTTAAATATCTCCACCCGCTGGAATATGCCGACATCAAGGCCCAAGTGGAGGCCCGCACAGCCGACCGGCAAGCCGCATTGGAGGCCTTTAAAAAGCAATTAGAACCCGCCCTAAAAGCCGACAATTTGGACTTCCGCATTTTGGCCCGCGCTAAAAACTATTACTCCATTTACCGTAAAATGCAAAAACACCATTGCACCTTTGCGGAAATACAAGATTCCCTTGGTGTGCGCATTATTACAAAAACGTTGCAGGATTGCTACCGTGCCCTGGGACTCGTACACAGCGTATTTAAACCGATTGCGGGTACATTTACCGATTATATTGCTACGCCAAAAGCCAATATGTACCAAAGCATTCACACCACGGTTTTATCCCCCACCGGCGATATTATTGAACTACAAATCCGCACCGAGGAAATGCACCGCACCTGCGAATACGGTATCGCGGCGCATTGGCGCTATAAAATGGGCAATGTAAAACCCGACAAAAACTTTGATGAAAAAATTAACTGGATTCGCCGTTGGATTGAGTGGCAGCAGGACTTAACCGCACCGCGTGAATTTTTGGAAGGTTTTAAAACTGACGTAAATTTACAGCAAATCTTCGTGTTTACACCGCGTGCGGACGTAAAATCCCTGCCGGAAGGGTCCACCCCCATTGATTTTGCTTACGCGATTCATACCGACATTGGGGACCATTATGTAGGAGCCAAGGTAAACAACCGTATGGTGCGTATGGACTATGCCTTTAAAACGGGCGACGTGTGCGAAATTATCACGCGCAAAAACGGTGCACCCAAACGCGATTGGTTGGAATTTGCCAAAACCGCCGGTGCCCGCAGCCACATCAAACGCTACCTGCGCAGCAAAGGAGTAGAACTGTGACCGAAATAAAAACTTGCCCGCATTGCCATAACAAAGCGGACGAAACAGACAATTACTGCCGCTTTTGCGGACGCAGTTTAAAGCCGGGGCATAGTTTCTTCTATTCCCACTCCGGGATTATTTTGCTAGCCCTTGTATTGGGGCCGTTTGCCTTGCCAATGGTGTGGCTGTCCAAAATTATTTCCACTCCCGCCAAATGGATATACACCCTGTTTCTCATACTTTTGGGCGCATATTTAGTGGTGGCATTTTATCACGCATTTTTGTTGATACAAGACGCCACGCAACTAATGCTGAACGGCGGCTTGCCGGCCTTTTAATTTTTCCCTCTCTGGTGTGCCTATATTTTTGTACAATATAGAGTACCCTTTTAATTAAACAAGGAGAAATAAATGACAGACAACGAAGTAAAGCATAACGTTACCAAACACGGTCAACCGAAAGCGCTGTATATGCTGTTTATGGTTGAAATGTGGGAACGTTTTAACTATTATGGAATGAGAGCTCTTCTGTCGCTCTTTATGATTAGTACCGTAATTGGATTTACCAAAGCAACTTCCAGCAAAATTTACGGTATGTTCACGGCCCTAGTGTATTTAACCCCCGTCTTGGGCGGATACCTGGCGGATCGTTATATCGGCAAACGCCACTCTATTACCATTGGTGCTATTTTAATGGCTATGGGTCAATTCACGCTGGCGTCTTATGAACTCATTAACCCGATCCTCGCATTGGGTACGGGTTTAACGCTGATTATTATCGGAAACGGTTTCTTTAAACCCAACATCTCCACCATCGTGGGTGAACTTTATGAACCCAACGACCCCAGAAGAGACGGCGGTTTTACCATTTTCTATATGGGCATTAACGTAGGTGCGTTTTTTGCGCCGTTTATCTGCGGTTTCTTAGGCGAACCTACCGACCCGATGAACGTATTGGAAGCCTATAAATGGAAATACGGTTTTATGGCCGCCGGTACGGGTATGTTAATCGGCCTCGTGTGGTATTTGGTTTCCCAAAACAAATACTTGGGCCACATTGGCTTACACCCCGTAACTAAAAACGACCAGGACGAAGACCCCGAAGAAAAAGCCAAAGCCGAAGCCGCCAAAAAGCCGCTGACGGATGAAGAATGGGATAAAATCAAAGCGATTTTCACTTTCGTATTCTTCGCTATTTTCTTCTTTGCGTTCTTTGAACAAGCCGGAACGTCTTTGAACTTCTTTGCCAAAGAAGCCACTAATTTGACCCCGGTTTTACCGATTATTGGGCAAATTACGCTTAAAGCGTCTTACTTCCAGGCAGTGAACCCCATTTTCGTGGTTCTCTTCGCCCCGTTGTTTGCCAAACTGTGGCTTAAAATGGGAACGAAAGACCCCTCTATTCCGAGCAAATTCGGTTGGGGCTTGTTCTTGCAAGGTATTGGTTTTGCCGCGGTTGCAATAGGTGCCGCCTTGTACCAAGCCAACGGCCCGGTCAGCGCAATTTGGCTGATTTTGGTCTATCTGTTCTGCACGATGGGCGAACTGTGCTTGTCCCCGGTAGGGCTTTCTATGGTTACCAAACTCGCTCCGCTTAAATTTATGTCCCTGTTTATGGGCGTATGGTTGACGGCCAGTTTCTTTGGTAACTTGCTTGCCGGGTGGTTGGCCAGTTACTATGAATCTTGGAGCCTGACCACGCTGTTCTCCGTTCCGGCCGTTATGTCTATGCTGTTTGGCGTAGTCATGTGGATTATGACGGGCAAAATCAAAAAGTGGATGCACGGCGTACACTAATCTTTGATTAGATAATGTGAAAACCCCGCTCAAACGAGCGGGGTTTTTTAGACATAAAAAAGCGGAACGCAAAACCCAAACACAGGTTGCGTCCCGCCCATTACTAACTAAAACAGCCCCTATTCCTCGGTTTCCGGCTCCTCGGAGGGTTCTATGTGCAGACTGGCCAATAGCATATCCACCAGGCGGATATCGCTCGGATATTGCACCAATTCACGCGCCTTTAAAAGAGACACCCAACGGATTGAAATAATTTCGGACGCATCGTGCTTGCCAATGCGCCCCAGTTTCTTCATCAAATACCATTGGACCATCTTTTTGACGTAATTTCCCTGAAAAGTAAACGCGTACTTCACCCGAATCATCGGCCGGACAATAACGGCTTTATAGCCTGTTTCTTCCAATACTTCGCGCAGCGCGGCCTGACGTGGCGTTTCCCCTTGTTCAATGTGTCCTTTGGGAAACGTCCAAATCTTTTTGCCTTTCATATTTTTGACTTGGACGAGTAAAACCTTGCGCCCGTCCAATATCACGCCGCCGCACGAAAATTCGGAAACAATCATACGCCCTTCTCTAAGTTATATGCCGCGTTTAAAATTTTTTCTTCCTGCAAAATCGGCCCGTAAAACTGTACGCCGATAGGCAAACCGTTTTTATCCTTGCCAAACGGCACGCTGATACCGGCAAGCCCGCCGATATTGCCCTGGCAGGTATAAAGGTCCGCCAGATACAGGGCCAACGGGTCCTCGTCGTGCGCGCCCAGTTTAAAGGCCGTCGTGGGCGAGGTGGGCGTCAGCAAAATATCCACCTTTTCAAACGCTTTTTTAAAA
The DNA here is from genome assembly GCA_900541355.1 of Candidatus Avelusimicrobium fimicolum. Lineage (GTDB taxonomy): Bacteria > Elusimicrobiota > Elusimicrobia > Elusimicrobiales > Elusimicrobiaceae > Avelusimicrobium > Avelusimicrobium fimicola. The sequence continues at coordinate 4,864 of UQJU01000043.1, forward strand.
TCGTCGCGGATGAGTTCGCGCACCTTCATCGCCTTTACAAAACACTCCTCGTAACGGCCGGAGGTCAGTGCGTAAGTACCGATAATAATGCGCTTTTTTACTTCCAATCCAAAAGGCTTGCGGGAGCCTTCGTAATAGGCGTTTAAATCTTGGGCTTGTTTATCGGCGTACCCGTAACGGATACCGTCAAAGCGGCCCAGGTTAGAACTGGCTTCCGCACTGGTGATAATATAGTAACACGGAGCCGCATATTTGGCGTGAGGCACTTCCACTTCCACCAGTTCCGCACCCAACTCCTGCAAGCGCTTGGCAGCCGCGTCCACCTTTTCTTTAATATCCGCGTTTAAACCGTCCAAAAAACCCTTGGGAAGCCCTACTTTTAGGCCTTTTAAACCGTCCGTAAAAAGTTTTTCATAAGCAGGAACTTCTGCGTCCAAGGAAGTTGAATCGTGCACATCTTTACCGGCCAACACTTCCAACACGCGCGCAGAATCAGCCACCGTTTGGGCCAGTACACCCACTTGGTCGGCGCTGGAAGCAAAAGCGATAACACCATAGCGCGAAATACGGCCATAACCGGGCTTAATACCCACCACCCCGCAAAAACCTGCCGGTTGGCGTACGGAGCCGCCCGTATCGGTGCCCAAAGCCACGGGAACCATCCCCGCCGCCACAGCCGCCGCACTTCCGCCAGAGGAACCGCCCGGCACGCACTCCAAATTAACCGGATTTTTAACCGGACCGTAAACGGAAGTTTGGTTGCTGCTGCCCATTGCAAATTCGTCCATATTGGCACGGCCGATAATTACGGCATCCGCGGCCACTAATTTTTCCACCACCGTAGAGGTGTAGGCGGCCACATAATTTTCCAACATTTTGGAACAGCAGGTAGCCTTGTGCCCTTTGTAAAGGATATTATCCTTAATTGCCACCGGCACACCGGCCAGCGGCCCCAGTTTTTCACCGCGGGCTTTTTTGGCATCCACGGCTTTGGCTTGGGCCAGGGCATCTGCTTCAAATACTTCTACCAGAGCGTTAATTTGGGGGTTTAATTCGGCAATTTTTGCCAAAGATTCCCGGGTAATTTCTTCGGCGGTCTTCACGCCTGTTTCAATAGCGTTTACAATTTCCAAAGCGGTCATCATATTAAAGCACCTTCTTTACTTTCGCGCAGTCATCTTCCAACGCGCCAAATTCTTGGCGCAAAGCAGCGGCGCGGTCCAAGTCGCTGACGGGTTCGTCACGGCGGATATGCGCCGAGTGGTTTACGTTGGTCAATTTGACCGAGTCCGTATTCACGGCGGAAAGTTCCTTTACCCATTTAAACAGGGCTTCTAATTGTTCTTGATAAATAGCGGCTTCTTGTTCGCTTACCTGCATTTTGGCAAGTTTGGCGGCCAAGGCTACATCTTTTTTAGTTATTTCCATAAAATAGGGCTCCCTTTAAAAATATATTTTATATAATAATTTAGCCGTTTGGCTAGGCATTATGCCCGCTTGGCGGCAAGGGGGAAATTTATGGAAAACCAAACGCAGGAAAACAAACCCGTCTGCACGCCGGATAAACGCAACGCGGACGACTGCAAATGCAATTTAAATGGCACAAACTGCATTAACAGCCATTTTACGCTTTCGGTCATTGCGGTAATTATTTCGTGCTTTACGGGCTTTTTTACAATTCCGCTGGCGATTGCCGGGATGATTTTATCCTTGCGCGCGCAGGATTTGGCCCGCACGAACCTGCCGGATGAAGCCCGGCGCGTGGCTTGGTGGGCGGGGCTCTTTGGGTGGCTGACGGTAGGGATTGCCGTCGTACCGCTTGTACTGGTGTTATTTTTCGGCGGGACCTTGCTCGCTTTGCTGACGGCCATTTTGGCCTCGGCTTAATTTACTATACACGCTAACAGACAGGAGACTTTCAAATATGAAAAATAAAATAATACTATGCTGGATGTTGTGCTTGGCTTTACCCGGTTGGTCGGCTGTTACACTCCCTTATATTGAAAACTCCCCGGCCCCGGCAAACTTTTCTTGTTTTTGCCCCGAAATACTGGCAAAAGGACAGCCCGAAAAAGTTGTTCCCCCTGCGGAACTGGATGTTCGCTCGTGTGATGTATCCGCCTGGGATTTCAGTGGATATACCAAGGATGAACTGGCTGATGTACTGACCTTTGACAGCAAAACCGTTTTGCCGTCCAAAAACAAACTGCCCAAGGGATTTAATGCTAAAAAGATTTTAAAAAATGGCAAAAACCCCGGCTTACATTTACATAAATTGCATAAACAAGGCATTACGGGAAAAGGGGTTTCTGTGGCGATTTTGGACCAAAACCTGTTGACTACGCACCAAGAATACACAAAAAATTTAGTTTGGTACGAGGAAAATATTTGGTGGAAACCAATGGACAGCAGTATGCACGGCTCAGCAGTAGCCTCTATTTTGGTGGGGAAAACCGTTGGGGTGGCCCCACAGGCTAATTTGTTTTTTTTCGCGCCTGAATTCGGCCGCAGTTCAGAAGACCGCTACGATGCCGCACCCAATGCCCGTGCGTTGCGCCGGATTGCCCAAGTAAACAAGCAATTACCTGCGGAACAGAAAATCCGTGTGGTGTCTATTTCGCGCGGATTCACCCCAGACGATTTAGATGCAAAAGAGTTTGCCGTTGCAAAAAAAGCATTAGAGGATGACGGGATAGCCGTGTTTACCACTCAGGATGTTTTTACATTAAACCGCACACACTCGCGGGATAATCCGGACAAAGCCGACTATTGCCGCCCGGCATATTGGTTGAAAAAAGAAAAATTGCCATCTTATGCGGCTTTCCAAGACGTATTCGCCCCGACCGATTTCCGCGTAGTTGCCGCGCCCAATGGTAACGGAGATTATGTACATTATGCTAATGGCGGACTCTCGTGGGCGGTGCCCTATGTGGCGGGTTTGTATGCGCTAGGCGTACAAGTAAGGCCGGGGCTTACCAAAGCAGAATTTTTACAAGCCGTTGCCGCCACAAACGACACGCGCCAATGCACCTTTCAGGGCCAAGCGTTTACATCCAAACTTGTTAATCCGCAAAAATTAATCAAATTTTTGCAAAAATAACTATTCCTCAGGTTTAAAAAAGCCTGGGGTTTATTAAGAAGTATTTATAAAAGAACGCCCCGGATACTTTTGAAAGCACTCCGGGGCAGTTTTGGTGTGTGGAAATTTTACCAGCCATTTCTAACCAACTCACACTGATAAGAATCTATATGAAGCGTTGTGCCGCCGTAAATACAAGATTTCAGGTCACACCGCTGATTCGGACTAGAACAAGTACCGCAAGAAGTGCCATAATTTCTATTACTGCAATTAACATCCTGATCTCCGCTTATTATAAAAACCCAATCCCATTTATAACATATCCCGTCTGCCGCCGTCATAGGGACCAAAAAACAACACTCGGCCTTATGAGTGGATTTGTAAACAATATTAGAACAATCATCCGTCGGAATAGTTGGAATCGTCGGTCTGCCGCTTCCGCAATTTGCAAGTGCCAATAATTTCACTTTTTTATTGTCGCTCGTCGTACGCTCTTCCCATTTTAACGTGCAGTTGCTTAAACTCGCACCCGTGTTCACGTGCGAACTCGTCGGCTGCGGAATATCGTTCCCGGATAATGTAAACCCGTCCGTTGTGGCTTCATCATAAAGGCTTGCATCCTCTGAGCCGCTGACAGATAATTTATTCGCGCGCAATGTAGCCGCCTTTTGTTTTAAGCGGTTTACCGCATCTAACGTGGATATATACGAATCGCTTTTGACCGTTGTCGTTCCGCCGTTTACATACACATTATTTAAAAGTGCATTAGGCGTACCCGTATTGACTGCCTGATAATTATCATAAGTATTGGCCGCCGACCCGTGGATAGCCGTATTGGGCATATCAAGCGCAGAGCCGGACTCCCCCACCACAGCGGGAACATTATAATTTAAATTAGGTGAACTGGCACTCACAGTACCGCCGGAGCGGACCGTCATCGTGTTGGCTTCAATACCGCCTTTTAAATTGGCCTTATCGGCTACCTTTAAATAGACGTAATCTCCCATACGCGACGGGTTATACGATACTGCGGAAATCATTTCCGCGGCCAAAGGACACGCTAAAAACAACGCTCCTACAATTAACAATTTTTTCATAGATAACCCCTGTTGTATATTATGTTTATAATAGTATATTGAAAAAAAGTTAAAAAAGCAAGTAGCCACCCATTAAAAAGCCCCGTCCAAGCGGGGCTTTTTACAAAGTTATGCTTCCTGGGCGGCATTGGTTCCCATAGCGTGTTTGCGCGGGTAGCGCAGCCAAATGGCAAGTAACGCGCCAATGCCCAACAAATACGGATAATACAAATATTTCATAATGCTTACCGGGGAAACACCCGTCAAACTGGCGGCCATTAACAGTTGTGCCCCATAGGGAATAATCCCTTGCACAAAGCAGGAAAAAATATCCAACAAACTGGCCGCGCGGTTGGGGGCTATGTTAAAGCGTCCGGCAATTTCCTTGGCAATCGGTCCGGCCATAATAAGGGCTATGGTATTGTTAGCGGTGCAGAGATTGGCAAAACTCACCACGCCCGCAATGCTCACTTCCGCCCCGCGGCGGGTGTGCAATTTGGCAGTCATCTTTTGGATAATCCACGCCAAACCGCCGTTATAGCGAATCATTTCCAGCATACCGCCCGCCAAAATGGTAACAATAATCAGTTCGCCCATTCCTGTAATGCCGTTGCCCATAGCGGTCGTCCAGCCCCAAATATTAAAAGCCCCCGTCAAAATACCGATAAGCCCGCACAACACCGTACCGCCCAACAAAACAATCATTACGTTTACGCCCATTACCGCCGCCGCCAACACGGCAAAATAAGGCAATACCTTTACCCACGAAATTTCGCCGGGTATAAAGACATTTTGCACGCCGCTGCCCATTAAAATATAGATAACCGTCGTCAAAATAGCAAAAGGCATTACGATAGCAAAGTTCGTGCGGAATTTGTCGGCCATTTTGCACCCTTGGGTGCGGGTGGCTACAATGGTAGTATCGGAAATAAAAGATAAATTATCGCCAAACATTGCCCCGCCCACCACCACCGCGGCCATAAGGGATAAAGGCAAGCCTGTTTGGGCAGACAGCCCCGCCGCCACAGGCGTAAGAGCCACAATCGTACCGACGGATGTTCCCACGGAAACGGAAATCACACAAGCCGCCAGAAAAATACCAGCCGCCAATACATTACCCGGCAAAATGGAAAGCGTCAAATTGACCGTAGCATCCACCGCGCCCATCGCTTTGGCGGTTTGGGCAAAGGCTCCCGCCAAAATAAAAATCATTACCATTAACATAATGTTGGCATTGGCCGCTCCCTTGCAAAACAGTTCAATGCGGTTATGCACAGAGCCGCCCTTGCTCATCCAAACGGCTACAATAGAGGACAATACAAATGCCACCGTAATCGGCATTTTGTAAAAATCGCCCGCCACTACGGAAACGGCTAAATAAGCGATTAAAAACACACCCAAAGGCACTAAGGCCCAGGCATTAGGGGTAATGGTATTATTTTCGGTTTTCATAAGCGTTTTGCGGAAAGTCCGCTTTTTTATATTGTATAAAATATAGACCCTCTGTATCTTTTTAGCCGAAAATCATACAATACACTTATGAAAGCCGCTATTATTACCATTGGGGACGAGATTCTTCTCGGCCAGATTTTAGACACCAACTCCCGCTATTTGGCGCGGGGGTTGGCCCAAATCGGCGCGGAAACGGTAAAAATGCTGTCCGTAGCCGACGAACGCACCGAAATTTTACGCGCAGTAGAGGAAGGTTTTTCAAACGCGGATATCGTGTTGGTAACGGGGGGATTAGGCCCGACCAAGGACGATTTAACCAAAAAAGTTTTGGCGGAATACTTTGGCACTACGCTTGAATTTAACCCGCAGGCTTATGCGTGGCTGGAAGAAATGTTCGCCGGACGCCCGGAACGGATGAACGAATACAATAAATCCCAGGCGGTTTTGCCAAAAAGTTGCACACCCTTGCACAATTTAAAGGGCACAGCCAGCGGAATGTGGTTTGAAAAAGGGGGAAAAGTGTTAGTTTCTCTGCCCGGAGTGCCGTTTGAAACGGAATATTTGTTCCCGGCGGAGGTTTTACCGCGTTTAAAAGCCAAATTTAAGGACGGGCTTTTGCGCTACCGCATGGTTACCGTTTTTAATATCCCGGAAGCGGACCTTGCGATGAAATTAGCCGCGTACGAGGAAACGCTGCCCGCCGGAATCGGCCTGGCCTATTTGCCGTCTGCGGGCTTTATCCGTTTGCGCGTAACCGCAAAAGGGGAAGCGGTGGAAAAACTGGATACTTTTTTTGAGGCGCTTTTAAAGGCGCTTTCCGGCCTTACCTTTACAATAGCGGACAATGCTTCTGCCGAAGACGATTTTGCCCGCCGCCTGCGCAAAAGCGGCGTTACGGTAGCGTGCGCGGAAAGTTGCACCGGGGGCAATATCGCCCATTTAATTACGGCGGTGCCCGGTTCCTCGGCTTATTTTTTAGGCGGTGTGGTATCGTATGCTAACGAGGTTAAAAAGCGCATTTTGGGCGTTAGCGCGGAAGATTTGCAAAAGTTTGGGGCCGTAAGCGAGCCGGTAGCCGTGCAAATGGCGCAAGGCGTGCGAAAAATAACCGGGGCCGATTTTGCCGTTTCCACCACGGGCATAGCCGGGCCGGACGGGGGAACGGATGAAAAACCGGTCGGCACCGTGTGGATTGGCGTAGCCGGGCCCAAAGGGGCGTATGCGCAAAAATTCTTATTTGCCCGTACGCGCGAGCGCAATATAGGCAAAGCCTCTATAAAAGCCCTGCAACTGTTATTAGAAGAAATTGAAAAAAAATAACTTTTCCGTTATTGTTCCGTCTAGTGAAAAACACCCGGAGAAATTTCTCCGGGTGTTTTTTTGCGGATAATTATCGGGCAGCGGGCGGTTCCGGCAT
>UQJU01000044.1 GCA_900541355.1 Candidatus Avelusimicrobium fimicolum
TGTGGATAAAGAAACAAGCAAGCCTTTTTGCGTTATTGAGTATTATGGACTAGGCGGCAAACACGGAAAAGATGATGAAGAGGTCGCGGGTGTTTCTAAATATAAAGCCAAACGCGAGGAGTGCATTAAACGCTTGGAACGCGTAGATTTAGACTTGGCCCGTTTGGCGGATACGGTTGCGCTGATTGATGAACAAATTAAAAAATTGGACAGCGAAGCCAAAAAGGCCCGCCTGTACCAAAAATATCGCGAGGAATTAAAGGAAAGCGAAATTGCAATTTCCGTCTGTTCTATTAAAGAGTCCGATGGTTTAATTGCCAAGCACTCCGGCGAATTAGCCCCGGTGGTTAAAAAATTGGAAGATTTGGAAGCCCGTATTTCCGCACAGGAAGGGGCTGCCGCTGCGCTTGATTTGAATCTCACGCACAAGCAAAAAGAAGCCGCCGAATTTAACGAAAAAATTTCTGCCAGCAAATACCAAGTCGGTTTGTTGGAAGGCGCTATTAAAAATTGCGACAACCTGACTAACGAATTAACCGCACAAGTAGCCGCTTCGGGCGCGGAAGCCCAACGTGGGCAAAACCGCTTGCAGGAATTGGTTCCTGCGCTTGCCCAACTCAAAGAGCAGTTGGCGGCTGTTTCGGCAGAATTAACTCCCTTGCAGACCCATTACAACGAACAAACGGCCCAGGCGCAAAAAATGGAAAATGATTTGCGTGCGGCGGAAGCGCAGTTGCAGCGTTCGTCCGGCGAATTGATGTCGCTCGTACAAAAACAAATGGAGGCCGAAAACCGGATTTCTTTGGAAGAGTCCTCTATGCAGCGCGAAAATGAAGATTTAATTTCGGCCGAAAAAACGAGCCAAGCCCAACAGGCAGGCTTGGCGGGGATCCAAAAAAGTTTGCAGGAAATTTCTGCCCGCGTTCAAACCAAACAAACAGAAGCCAACCAAGCGCGCGAAGCCATTGTAAGCGGAGAGGAAAACGTACGGAAATTACAGGGGCTACGCTCCTCTTTAAATGAAAAACTTTCTGTCGTAAAATCCGCGCGTGCCGCTCTTTCCGCCAAATTGGAGATGATTCAAACCCAGGGCAAAAATGACCCGTACTGGGTGGGAGCCAAAGCGGTGGCCGAAAGTGGCCTTTCCGGAGTTAAGGGGACATTAAGAAAAGCCTTAAAATACCCCGCCGCGTTAGGTGTAGCGGTGGAGGAAGCCTTCGGCAAGTATTTAGATGCCGTTCTGTGCGAGAACGTGCAAACGGTGGAACAGTCTTTATCCCTTTTAAAACAGCACGGTAAGGCCCGCGCTAAATTTATTGTTTTAAACCAAGTGCCTGCCACCCCCGAAAAACCGGCCGAAAATGCACTTAAAAACCAATTAAAATACCAGCCGGAACTGGAAAATTTAATCAACTTTATTATCGGCGGTTATTCGTACGGGGACGGAACCGTAAAAGGCGGATTTTTTATCGGCGGCGGTGCGGAAGGAATTCGTGCGCCGGAAGCCTATTGGGGCGAAGAAGAAACCGTCCGTGGCGAAATGGCGGCCAAGGCGGCGGAGGAGGATTCCGTCTCCAAGGAAATTATTGCCAATTATGAAATGCTGTCCAAGGCGGAAGAAAATTTAAAAAATTTGCGCATCAAATCGCAGGAAGCCGTTTTGGCTTTAAACTCCGTACAGAACGAGCGTGCCAACAAAGAGCGCGAACTGCGCGCTACGCAAGATGCGTTAAACCGCGCCGCCCAGCGCAAGCAGGAAATTACGTTGCGCGTGGACAACCGCAAGCGGAGCGTGGAAACCCTTAAACAAAATCTGGCAGATTTAAAACGCCGCCACGCAGAAGCCGTTACCCGTGGAGAGGAATTAAAAAAATCTCAAATTACGCTGCGCGAAAATGCCGAAAAATTAAAGAGCGAAATTAACGCATTAAGCGCGAAACTCTACGAAGTAAAAATCAAAAAAAATAACGTGGAATTGGATTTAAAATCCACGGAATATGAATTTAACAGTTTGACCGCTAGTGAGGGTCAACGCAACCAAAAAATCGCGTCGGCCAATTTGCGCCTGAAAAGTTTAGCCGAAGAAAAACTTTCCACACAGGCCAAACTGTCCACCGAACGGGACACCTTGGCCAAGTTGGAAATTGACGAACATAAAATGCGCGCCGATTTGGAAACGCTTAAAAAAGATTACAGCGATAAATTGGCCGCTTTAAATGCGTGCAAAAAAGAATCGTCCGACCTGACAATAAAAAGAAACGATTTGGAAAACGCCCTTTCCAATGCGCGCCGCCAGCGGACCACGGTGGTAAATAATTTGTTTGAAAGTTGGAATATTACGCCCGAGGAAGCACAACTGAATTACGGCGATAAAACGGTGGATTACGAGCGCGTAAAAATGATGAGAAAGCGCATTGAAAATATGGGCGCTGTCAATATGACCGCACCAGAAGAATATGATGCTCTTACGGAAAGAAATACTTTCCTGCGTACACAAATAGCGGACTTGGAAAGCGCAAAAAAAGATTTAAAGTCCGCCATTAATAAAATTAACCAAACCACGCGCGAAAACTTTAAATATACGTTTGAACAAGTGCGTATGCACTTTAAAAATATTTACCAAACACTATTTCGTGGCGGTGAGTGCGATTTGGTCCTTACCCAGCCGGATAATCTGCTGGAAACCGGTATTGAAATTTATGCCCAACCTCCGGGTAAAAAATTGCTCAATATAACCTCTATGTCCGGAGGGGAAAAAACCCTTACCGCTATGTCCTTGCTGTTTGCGTTCTTTACGCACAATCCGTCTCCGTTCTGTATTATGGACGAAGCCGACGCCGCCTTGGACGAGGCCAATGTGGAGCGTTATGTAAACTTGATTAAAGAGTTTGCCAAAACCACACAGTTTATCGTGGTAACGCACAACAAACGTACAATGGAATCGGCCCGTATGCTTTATGGTATCACGATGGAAGAAAGCGGGGTGTCAAAGGTAATGTCCGTCAATTTGGCTGAGCGCAACCCCGAAGTCGACCAAAAAAAGGAAGCCATTGAGGCCTTGGCGGAGGCATAATGAAAATAGGGGTGTTTTCGGACGTACACAGTAATTTGGAAGCATTAAATGCCTGTCTGGCCCGCTATGAACAAGAGGGCGTAGATCATTTTATTTACTGCGGGGATATTATCGGTTACGGACCGGACCCCGAGGAGTGCGTAAAGAAAATATCCTCTTTAAATTTACTTGCCTGCGTGTTGGGCAACCACGATGCTGTTTTTGTGCAGCCCGAATTAGAGATGTTGTTTAACTACGATGCCAAAATTGCGCTGGATGAAAATAAAAAACATTTAAGCGAAAAATCCATCCGCTATTTAACCGCGTTGCCTACCGTGGCCCGCGGGGAAGGTTTTACTGCTGTGCACGGTACGCCCAACGAACCGATAAAGGAATATTTTTCCAGTTGCGCGCAATTCCGCGCCTCCTATGACAAGTGGCAGGGAAAAATCTGCTTTGTGGGGCACTCCCACCTTCCCTTTTATATTCGCGGTACGCAAAACTCGTGTGTTATTTATTTATGTAAGCGCGAAGATGCCACGGTTCATTTGTCTGACAAAATGCGCTATGTGTTAAATCCGGGTTCTGTGGGCAAACCGCGCGACTTAAATCCGCACGCTTCTTTCAGCATTTGGGATACCGAAAAAAACACTTTCCGTTTTATCCGCCAGCCGTATGATTTTGCCCCTACGCAGAAAAAAATGCAGGAGCGGAAGTTTCCTGCATTTTTAATAAACAGTTTGGCGCACGGCCTGTAATTACCGCTTTATTTTTGTTTTGGCGTATTGGAACAGCGCATTTGCCGCCGCCCCGGCGGTAATGCACAGTGCAAATTCAAACGGCGCACGGAAGCGTGCATATGCCCCGAAAAACACCGAGCCGATCCCCCAAAAGTACAAGCAATATACGAGCAGGAAAAATGTTTCCGTGCGGCGCGTTTTCCACAGCAGCAAAAAACCGGCCGACCCGCATAATACCAGTAGAAAAACTTCTCCTGCCGTTAATAAAAACAGTAGTTTGTGGGGGATAGTTTTAAGCCAATTCCCGTGCAAGGCTGTTGTGTGATTGAGCATTTGCCCGTCTAATTCTTCTTCGGGAATTGCTCCGCCGGTCAGCAGGCGCGAACAGTGAATAAAATTAGCCCCAAAAAGTGTTTTGACAGCCCATAAAGGCGCGCGGGAAAGTTTATAGAAAAACGATTCTTGTATAAGCGGCTTTGCCATAGCCTTATATAACCGTACTTGTTCGGTTGGGGGGAGAGAATTAAAACCGGGCGGGAGTGCATTTTCCAGTAATTGGTGTGCTTGCGGAACAGACAAATTATATTTGTGAGCCAAATAATCTTCGTTCCACATATACAGATTATACGCGCCCACGGACGTAAAGCCGCCAAAGCCGGTTTGAGCAGAATTTCTCACTTGCCACGCGCCGACAAGTATTAATAAGGGGGCAAAGAAAAACGCGGCAATTTTCCACGCAGGAAAGCGTACCAATTTGGCGGCTGAAAAACATACCAAAATAATAGTGCTTGCAAACATAAAATAGTATGCGGCCGGGCGCACATAAACGGCACTTGATAAAAAAAGTGCGGCTAAAAAAAGTTTATGCCTGGCGGGTTTCAGCAAAAAATTTACCGTAAAACAAACAAACCAAGATAGCAAAAAGGCACATAAAATTTCCGTCAGCACCGCAAACGATAGGGAAAAATACAACACACTCGCCGCACAAAAAAGAACCGCCGCCCGGGCTGAGTGCTTGCCGTTTAATTTTTCTGCCGTCATATACACGGGGATAAGCAGGGCCAGCGACAAAAGGTTTTGCACTAACACTACGGCCCACGTCATATTGTGGAAAAGTGTTTGGACAACAGCCAAAAAGAAGGGGTATCCCGGTGTGCGCAACAGCATCGGCGCGGCGGTTACCGCTTCCCACATTTGTCCGTATTCCAGCCACGTTTGCGCCGGATATACATAAGTCAGCGAATCGGGAAAGGCGAAAATTTTCTCCCCCAGCGGGTGAAAATAAAATACCCCGGCCAATGCCGCCCCTTTTACAAGGGCCAGCGCAGTAAAAACATACCAAAAAACTTTATCTTTATAAAAACGCATATGCTTATTGTATGAAAAAGAAACCTCTCCCGCAAAACTGCGCTTTCTTAAAATGGTAAAATATAAATAACGATACAGCGCGTCCCGCAATCTATGGCCCGCTCCGCGCTGTGTGGGAGGCTATTATGAGTATTTTTGAAGCGTTAATGATGTTAGGTTTCGGTCTTGCGTGGCCGTTTAATATTTCGCGCTCCTTGCGCACGAAAACAGCCGCCGGCAAAAGTTTCCTGTTTATGGGAACGATTGAATTTGCCTATGTGTGCGGGATGATTCATAAAATTTTGCACAATTTTGACTGGGTCTTTTGGCTCTATGTGCTTAACTTTGTAATGGTACTGGTGGACTTTTGCTTAATGGTGCGTTACACCAAATTGGACGTTTTCCGCAAGCGCCACGCGGATTTGAAGGCCAAACGCCACCGCGAACGGCTGCAAAAAGCCAAACAAAATTAATTTTACTCCCCGCTTTTTGCGGGGAGTTTTTTATTTGTGCAAAAGGCGGCGCCTCGGTGCGTTTCTTTCCGGCGGCGGGATGGTTCTATAAACCCCGTTTTTCTAAACGTTTTTTCTGCGGGCGAAAACTCACCTAAAAAGATATAATAAAAGAAATTCAACCTTCTCCGTAGTAAAGCGAGGTTTTATGATTAGATTTAACTGCGATTACAGTGAAGGCGCCCACCCGCGTATTTTGGAAAAGTTGGCGCAAACCAATTTAGAGCAAGCGCCCGGCTATGGGCAAGATACTTATTGCCGCCAAGCGGCTGATTTAATTAAATCTCTGTGTCAAACGCCCCAGGCCGAGGTGCATTTTTTAGCAGGAGGAACGCAAACTAACCTGACGGTTATTGCGGCTTGCCTGCGTCCGTACCAAACGGTTATTTCCGCTGATTCCGGGCATATTAACGTGCACGAAACGGGCGCGATTGAAGCCACGGGCCACCGTATTTTGACGGTGCCGGAGCAGAACGGAAAATTAACGGCGGAGCAAATTGCCCGCTGTTGCAAGGAACATTGGTTGGACGATAATCCGGAATTTGCTCCGCAGCCCAAACTCGTCTATATTTCCTTTCCTACGGAATACGGTACGCTGTATTCCAAAGAGGAACTTTCTTCTATCCGCCGCGTGTGCGACGAGAGCAATCTCTTTTTGTTTGCGGACGGCGCGCGTTTGGGCTATGGTTTGGAAGCCCCCGGAAACGACGTTACGCTTGCGGACTTAGCCGCTTGCTGTGATGTGTTTTATATCGGCGGTACGAAAATCGGCGCGTTATTAGGGGAAGCGGTGGTAATTGTAAACCCCAAACTCCAAAAGGATTTCCGCTATTTTATGAAGCAAAAAGGCGCGATGCTTGCCAAAGGGCGTATTTTGGGCATTCAATTTTTAGCCTTATTTGAGGACGGCCTGTATTTTAAACTTTCCAAACACGCTGACGAAATGGCGCAGATTATCCGCCAAGCGTGTGCGGAATGCGGATTTGAGTTTTTGTACGACTCTCCCACTAACCAACAATTTCCTATTATGCCAGATGACCTTATCAAGCAGTTAGAGGAGTTGTATGCGTTTTCGCACACCAAGCGTTTAGACCACCGCCGCAGTGCGATACGCATTTGCACCAGTTGGGCTACCCGCCGGGAGGATGTGGAGCAACTGGTAGCCGATATCCACAAATATGCAGGGAAATAATATGTTACACATTGGGTGCCATTTGTCGTCTTCCAAGGGTTTTAAGGCAATGGGCGAAACCGCATTGTCTATCGGGGCGGATACGTTTCAATTCTTTACGCGCAACCCGCGCGGAAGTCAGGCCAAGCCGATAGACCCGCAAGATGCCACAGCCTTATGCAAATTGCTTGCGGAAAAGCATTTTGCACCCGTTATTGCGCACGCCCCTTATACGCTTAACCCCGCTTCCGCCGACCCCAAAACGCGTGAATTTGCCCGCCAGACCTTGGCAGACGATTTGCAGCGTATGGAATATGTGCCGGGAAACCTGTATAATCTTCACCCGGGCAGCCACGTCGGGCAAGGCGCAGAAAAAGGCATTGAACTGATTGTAGAAACGCTAAACGAAATTTTAACGCCTAATCTGCATACTACGGTGCTTTTGGAAACTATGTCCGGCAAGGGGAGCGAAATCGGGCGGACTTTTGACGAGTTAAAAAAGATTTTGGACGGTGTAAAACTCAATCATCTGCTGGGGGTATGTATGGATACCTGCCACATACACGATGCCGGCTATTCCCTGGTGCATTTAGACGATACTTTGGCGGAATTTGATAAGCAAATAGGCCTGCCCTTGTTAAAGGCTGTTCACTTAAACGATAGTTTGAACCCGCAGGGGGCGCATAAGGACCGCCACGCCTGTATCGGTCAAGGCACTATCGGCCTGGATACTTTGGCGGGTGTAATTAACCACCCGGCCTTAAAGCATTTGCCGTTTTGTTTGGAAACCCCCAACGATTTGGCGGGCTATGAAAAGGAAATTAAACTTTTGCGCGGGCTATATAAGGAATAACTACTTGGTTTTAACCACCAGCATTAGGCTGTACCCGCCCACCCAAAACGCGGCCCAACTTCTGGGCAGTAAATAGTGTGCCAGCAACCGTATGCACATACCGATACGGCTTTTTAGGCCGGTCAGTTGCGGCGGTCGCTCTACATATTTATTGGTATAGTGATAATGCAAAATCTGCCAACCGCGCTTTTTTAAAAGCCTTTTTAAATACCTTGCTGTAAAAAAATGGATATGCCCCACGGTTTGATTTTCTTCTTCTAAAATTTCAGGCTTGATGAGCGTCCGGAACGATAAATCCAACGGAATATGCAAAATAAGCACCGGGGCTTTTTGGGCCAGTTTCTCCAAAAAACGCTCCATATCCGGAATGTGCTCCACTACATCTATGGCTAGAGCCGTATCAAACGAGCCTTTGGCCCACGCTTCGCAAAAGAAATTTACATTGGCAGGCGCGTGTTGTTTGGCAATGCTGATGGCCTGTGGGGAAATATCACACCCGGTAAAGAGCATATCCGGGCGGTGGTGCGCCCAATGGTTAATGAGTGCACCCGCTCCACACCCCGCATCCAGTACTGTGTGGGGGGATAAGCGGGCCTTTTTTACGGCCTGTAAAACGTGCGCCAGTTTCCACGTTGCATCTTGCGTGTGCCAACCGGGGTTTTGCAGGAGATATTTTCCGTCTGTATAGCGGGACATATCCTTATTATACCTTTTACCTATTATATAAGGGGCTTCTTTTACAAAAAAACCTTTCCTTTTGGCCTAAATTCTGTATAATAGGGATATATTGCTTTTTTATAATACAAATTGGAGGATAAATGAGAAAGTTTCTCGTTGCAGTTTTCTTTGTGTTGTTTGCTCCCCTGTTTGTGCAGGCAGCCCAAAATATTCAAATCAACTGGGACGGACAAGACCACTCTCGTGAAATTGTCGGAAATAACCCGGATAAGCCGTTGGCTATTGTCGGGGCCGGCTCTTTAAATGCGGGAGCAATTAACGGGGCGTCCCTTACCGTAAATGGCGCAAATATTAGTATTAGTGATTCTTCTATCGCCAATGAGATTTACCACTCGGTTACGCATAGTGATAAAAACGACTTTGAAATTCCTGTCTCGTCGGACGACACTCGCAAAGGTGCCTATGTGGCGGGTGGTGCGGCTTATAATAACAATGTTACTAACAACTCTGTGAGTATAACGGGCAATAACCTGACGGGCAGAGACGTAATGGGTGGTGTGGCCTTAATTCGTCAGGCGGGGGACCGCTTTGGTGCGGCGTCTGCCAACAACAACTCCGTTTCTATTAGTGGCGGAGCGGTCAATTCTTATACCTTTACGCCTACCGGAGCAACTTCCACAGTATTGGGTGGAAACGTGTACGGCGGTTATACCAAATTTTCTAAGGGCTCGGCTAATAACAATACGGTTTCTATTACAAACGGCGCGACCGTACAGGGGGACGTTATCGGCGGGTTTACCGATGAACGTCTGACCGAAGAAGATGTGAAAACGGACAACGTAATTGACACCAAAGCCAACGGCAACTATGTACTCGTAAAAGATGCTACGGTGGACGGTATGGTGGCAGGTGCCAGAGGAGCGGCTACGGCCGAAAACAATACGGTTGTTATTGATCATTCTACCGTGGATTCCGTAGTAGGGGCTGACAAGGGCCGCGGAGTGGCGGATAGTGCTGCTTCCGTCGTAAATGTGGACAACAATACCGTTATTGTCAGGAATAACAGTACCGTAACCAATATGGCTGCGGCAGTAACCAATTTTTCCGTAAACGCTAAGGGCAATACCTTGACGTTGGATAACTCCACCGTGAATATGGCTTCTATTTATGCGGTAAAAATGGGCTTAGCGACAGATGTTGATAAAAATCCTGTGAGCGCTACTGTTGGTTCAAACACCTTAAACCTGAACAATATGAGCGCCACTTTTACCGAATTGGGCGGTTCTGTAAACTTGGCCGGCACAGCCAACGGCAACGTAGTAAATGTAACCAATTCCACCTTGACGTTAAGCAACCCCGGTAAATTTTTTGGCGACACGCTAGACTTAAACACTTTATCCGCCAATCAACTTTTGTCTACGGATATTCCCACGGACAAAGGTGCTATCTTTGGTGGTGCGAGTATGACCTATTCCCGCACAGTAAATTCTACTCCTGAAAAAGACGCACCAAAAGAGGAAAAAGTTTCTATCGGTGGGACCAACAGCGACAATAACACCGTTTCTCTTGCGGGTGGCGATTCTGTAAAAGACGTAAAAGCCAATGTGTTTGGTGGTTTCTCGGCTTATATTAATGAAGTAAATTACCAAACGAAAGACGATTCCGGCGTTATTACCACGGTTAAGAAAGAGGGTTTAGTTACTAAGACCACCTCTTCCGCCCCGGATGCCGAAGAAGGGACGGACGAAGCGGAAAAAATTGACGATGTGTATTCCGCATCCAACAACACGGTTATTTTGGATAACGTCAAATTCAACGGTAAAGTATATGGCGGGTATGTATATGGTGCCGAACTGAAAGAACAAAATATGCTTACCAAAAATAATACCGTTATTTTGCGTAACAAAGTGGAACTGGACCCGACCGCAGTTATCTACGGTGGCAATAACGGCCTTTACGAATTTTCCACCAACCAGTTGGTCTTTGACCGCACGATTGGTACATTTACCAACAAAGACCAGTTCCAAAACTTTAACGACTGGTGGACTATCAACGCGGACTTTAAGACCGACCTGCATTTTGATTTCGATATCAATGCCAATATGACGCTTGATAAATCCACGATGAAGGAAGATTCCAAGACGGTTGTAACCACCGTTACCTCTACGGACCTGACTGGGGTTCGCGAAGGTGATATCGTGTATGATTTGGTGAATAGTGGTGTTGTATTAACCCAAAAGAAAGTGGGCGTGTATTCCTATGATTTGACCCCTACCAGAGGCACCGGGAATGAAATTCTCTGGACGCTTACCAGCACGAAGGATAAAGCCAATGCCGAAGTGTACGGGCAGTTGCCGCTCGTCGGTTTGGCCTTAATCAGCGAAGGCCCGGAAATGCTCACCCAAACCTTAAACGATTTGTGGAAGAGCGATACCGAGCAGAACACCTTTATTAACGGCGGTTACCACCACACCCGCTACGAAACGGGCAGCGGTTTTGACTTGGATTCCGGCCTTACCCAAGCGGGCGCCTGGAAGAAATTTACGAACGATTGGGCCTTGGGTATTTTTGCTAAATATGCGGGCGGTTCTTATAAAACCTTCCCCATTAAAGTTACCGGAGATGCCAATGTGTTCGGCGGCGGGCTGATGACCTCCTTGCGTTACAGCGAAACGGGCCGCTTGGAAGCCACGGTGGAAGCCGGCTATGTGGATGCCAAGTTTGAATCTTCCGAACTTTTAT
Organism: Candidatus Avelusimicrobium fimicolum; assembly: GCA_900541355.1. Taxonomy (GTDB): domain Bacteria; phylum Elusimicrobiota; class Elusimicrobia; order Elusimicrobiales; family Elusimicrobiaceae; genus Avelusimicrobium; species Avelusimicrobium fimicola. The sequence continues at coordinate 11,096 of UQJU01000044.1, forward strand.
CCACCTTTAAGACCAAAGGAATGTATTACGGTGCCAGCGCAGGCTTTGTGGAAAACCCGTTGGAAGATTTAAGCCTGTATGCCAACTTCAACTGGAAGCGCAAAGCCTCCGACGACATCACCGACGACTTGGACCAGAAAATCAAGTTTGATACCTTGCAGAGTATGGCACTGCGCTTCGGCGGCGATTATGCCTTTAACTTTGTGGATTGGAAGGGTGTAATTCCTTCTATTGGGGCGAGTGCGATTTACGAAATGGACGGCAAATCTACCGTTACGGTGGAAGATGTTAAGAGCAGTGAAGCCTCTATGAAAGGTATGAGCGGCCGCGGACAGATTTCGTTGGCCTACCACAACCAGGACACTTTCTTGCCCTTGCACTCTGTGCTGACTGTTTACGGTCAAGTGGGCAAACGAGAAGGTTTTGGCGGTGAAGTGAACATTTCGTTTGAGTTCTAAACAAAAATCAAACGTAAATTTTGGTAAAGGCCCTTCGGGGCCTTTACTGTTTTAAAAAAAGTTGCACACAAAGATAAAAATTGTTATAATAAATATGTAGTCATTAAGGGCCTGTAGCTCAGCTGGGAGAGCGCCTGCATGGCATGCAGGAGGTCGCAAGTTCGATTCTTGTCGAGAACACCATAAGTTAAATTTACTTAGGATTATTTTCCTAAGTTTTTTATAATTTTAATTGTAAATAAAAAAG
>UQJU01000045.1 GCA_900541355.1 Candidatus Avelusimicrobium fimicolum
GGAGTAAAAAACCTTTTTACTAAAAAAACCGCCACACAGGCCGCACTCCCGGCTCAGCCGCAAGCCTCCACGTTCGTCCAACGGGCCAGTTTATATCTGTCTTCGTTTGTGGTAGGGCTGGAAGTAGCCACCCCGGTTATTGCGAACTTTGGCACGAGTTTTGGCCTGTCGTTAGAGGATAATATTTTGGTAGCGGCAGCCACCTATTTCCCTTATTCCGTAGGTTCGTTTTTATCTAACTGGTTAAAAGAAAAAATCGGCCGGAAAGCCTCGTTAAATGTGGGTCTCGGCCTGTTAGGCGCGGGCTTTACCGCAGGGGTTGCCCTGCTTGGACTTAATGGTAACTTTGTACCGTGGCAAGATGCTATGGCACACTTTTATTCCATTTTGGGTTGTATTATGGCAGCCAGCACGGGCGGTGTGTTTGTGCATAATGCTATCGGCCCGATGATGACAGAAATCAGTGCGGGGGAAAGCGAACTCGTCCGCCAAAAAAGAAACGCGAACACCGAATTAGGCCGCGCGATGGGTATGGCCGCTTCGTTTGCGTTCCCGTTTATTGCCACTAAACTGTTGGCGCAAGATTGGAGTTTCACTTTTGCGATGCCTATTCCCTTGGTGGCGGCCGCCGCGTTGGGACTTAATTTAGCCAAAATCCCCAACTCCAAACCGCAGGTTGCCGCACCGCAAGCCAAAGCCGGCAGCGAAGCAAAAACAGGTAAATGGGCGGCCCTTAAAAACAATGCCTATGTAAACCTGTTTAAAGAGGAAAAGGGCGTAGCCGCGCTACTTGCGGGGCTTTTTGTAATGAACGCCGTGGAAACCTGTTTTAGCAACGGATTTTTGTTCCTGCTCCCGGGCTTAACCAACGACCCGTCCGCCCAATACCTTTTTGGTTTGGCACAGTTTGCCGCACCGTTCTTACTGGGACGGTATTTGGCCGGAAACTTTTTAAAATGGTTTCCCAAACACAATATGAGCATTGCCACCTTGTTATCGGCGGTGGGGGGAATTGCGGCCCTTCCGTTAGCAAACGATGCATACGCGCTGACGGCGGCTTTGTTTGCGGCAGAGGTGGGCATTTCCACCGCATTTACGCTGGCTTTTGCCCGCACGGCTAAAAATACACATACGCAGGACCGTGTCATTTCGCTCATTGTGGCGAGTGCGGTTTCCTGTGCGTTGGGACCTATGCTGTTTAGCAATTTGGCACAAAACTTAATGGATGCGGGGATTTTTTCCTCTGCCGGAGCCACCACGGCGGCGTTAATTGGCGTACCGTCTGTATTGGCTTTGCTTTCTGCGGGGCTGTTCCTGAAACTGGAAAGAAACCAAGCCGGCACGGCACTCAATACGGTACCCGGAAAAAACACCTCACCGAATTGGCTTAAAAAAATAGCAAATTATTTTGGCAGAAAGAACAAATAAAAAAATTAAAAACCCCCTTGGATATTCCCAAGGGGGTTTTTTAATGGAATTTGTTACATTTACACTTCTTTAAAGAAAAAGGAATAAAGCGGAGCCTTTATAAAAACTGTAAAGACGGATAAGCATCGTCGTTTTCCGCTTATGTAGTTGCCGTTCGCCGTTAAGGCCGCCCGTGCGTTGCAGATAAAAGTGGTTGAAAGGCTCTTTGCCGTTAAGCGGGTCTTGCCCGTTTATAAAAGGCGTATAAGGCGGAAAAGTATTTTTACTTATTTGAACCCGTAAGGGTGAGTTGTAAAAATACCCGCCGTTACTGCCTTTTATGGGTGCCGGCCCGCTGTTTTTGGTTCTTTTTCTCCCACGAGAAAAAGAATAAAAAACCCCGCTTAGGATTGGTAAGCGGGGGTTGGCTGTTTTCCTGTGAGGATTAATCTTCTTCCGGCACTTCGGGCAAAATTTCTGTTTTGCTCTTATCTTCCGGATAAGGAATCCCTTTAAAGGTATAGTTAAACCAATCACCCAGTTCGTCCATCAAAATATAAGTAACCGGGGTCATCAGCAACGTAACGAGCAGAGAGAGCGCCTGCCCGCCTACGATAACAATCGCCAAACTGCGGCGCTGGTCGGCGCCTTCGCCATTGGAGAAAATCATCGGAGCCACACCCATAATCAGTGTAAGCGTCGTCATCAAGATAGGGCGTAAACGGACACGGTTTGCCTGCAAAATAGCATCTGTACGTCCGTAGCCGCGGGCGCGCAGTTGGTTGGTGTAATCGGTCTGCAAAATAGCGTTTTTACTAACTACACCGATTAACATAAAAATACCCAACAAACTGTACAAGTTAAGCGATTGCCCCGTTAAGAACAAGGAAAGCACCGCAAACGGCAATGTCAGCGGCAGGGAAACAATAATGGCCACCGGGTGCGTATAACTTTCAAACTGCGCGGCTAGAATCATATATTTAAAGAAGAACGCCAACACGAACGCCAAAAGGAACGACGAGAACATCTTTGTCATTTCTTCCGACATACCCGTTACACCGCCCGAGTATTCCGCTCCCGCATTTAAGCGGTGGAAGATATCGTTCATAATCGCCAAGGCAGAACGCGTATCAATTCCGTTCAAGTTTGCTTGTACGGTTACTTGGCGCTGGCGGTTGTGGCGGTCAATCTGGCTAGGGCCGGTACCTTCTTCAATATAGGCTACGCTGTCCAAACGCTGAATCGTATCTTTGCCGTTTAATTTACCGGGAACCATTAAAGCGGAAATGGCTTCTTTGGTATCGCGGTATTCCTCGGCTACGCGAACACGCACATCATACAGGTCGTCGCCTTCCTTGTATTTAGTAATATCATCTTCGCCGCCTACCATAGTCCGCAGAGCAGAGGCAATAGACGTAATCTTAACGCCCAAGTTCTGTGCTTTTTCGCGGTTGATGACTACGCGGTATTCCGGCTTAGACAAGTCTAGCGAAGTGTCCACGTCAATAAAACGCGGGTCCTTGGACAACTGCTGTACCATCGCCTGGCTGTATTCGCTCAACTTATTGATATCCGGACCGGAAATAACAAATTCCAACTCGTACGAACCGGAGGACGGGGTTTCGCTGACTACATAAGAATTGCTTTTCAACCCCTTGTATTTCTTCATCATTTCGCGAATTGCATCCAAATATTCCTTGGTGGTTACGCCGTCGCGTTTATCACGGCTTTCAAACTCCACACGCACATACCCTTTGTTGGAAGGGTTAGAGGACACGAAACTGCTGGAAGACACACCCGCCGCCACCAAGGTATCCTTGACGTGCGGCAAGCGGCGGATATCCTTTTCAATCTGCTTTAAAATATCCTGCGTATCGGTGTAACTGGTCCCTACCGGGGCTTCAATGCTGACCTGCACTTTACCGCTATCATCCGTAGGCATAAATTCCCCGCCCACGCGCGCCAACATCGGCACCAACAACACCAAGCACAAGCACGCCAGCGAAACCATTATTTTGCGGTGGTGGATAGACCAATCCAAAAGCGGGATATACCAATCCACTAATTTTTTATTTACACCGTCAACAAAGAGGTCCAGTTTTGTTTTCTTTTCCTGCTTTAACATCTTGGCGCAGAGCATAGGCGTCAGCGTCAGGGCCACCACACCGGAAAGCGCAATAGCGAACACTACCGTCATACCGTAACTGTTTACGATACGGCCCACAATACCGCTCATATAAGCCAACGGCAGAAAGATTACCAAAATAGACAGCGTGGTCGCCACTACCGTAGAGGTAATTTCGTGGGAACCGTCAATAGCCGCCACTTTCGGGCTTTTGCCATATTTTTCCATATGGCGGAAGATGTTTTCCAACATTACGATAGCGTCGTCAATTACGATACCGACGGCTACCAGCAAGCCCAGAAGCGTCATTGTATCAATCGTAAACCCGGCCATATTCATAAAGATAAATGAGCCGATAATGGAAATCGGCATAGCCAAGAACGAAATAAACGTAGAACGCAAAGACCCCATAAAGAAGAACACCATAATACCGGCTAAAATACCGCCGAGAACCAAGTGTTCCAACACGCTGTGAACAGAGGCTTTAATATTGCCGGACTGGTCCATCATCAAAGAGAGGGATATGTCCGCCGGGAGCGTGGGTTTAATTTTTTCCAACTTATCTTTTACGCCTTGCACAACAGCCAAGGTGTTTGTACCGGACTGTTTGGTAATTTCCAAGGTTACGGCGCGGCGTTTGTTTAAAAACGTGGATTCGCGTTCGTATTCGCCGGAGTCCTCGGCATAGCCGATATCGGCAATTTTAATGGAAGCGCCGTTGCGGTTAGCAATAAAAATATCATTAAAGGACGGCACGTCCGGGATACGGCCCAAAATACGCAACGTATATTCCTGGTGCTGCTGTTCCACACGACCGCCAGGGATTTCTACGTTTTGGTCGGCCAACGCGGCTGCAACGTCGCTGATAGGCAGGTTTAAAGAAAACAGTTTCAGCGGGTTGACCGTAATATGGATTTCGCGTTCGCGGCCCCCTACAATGTTCACGGCACCTACGCCGCGGATATTTTCAATGTTTTCTTTTACTTTCTTTTTGGCAATTTCCGTCAGTTCCACAATGTCGCGGTCGCCGGATACCACTACGTTTAATACAGCAATGGAATCCATATCCAACTTTTGCACCACGGGGGCTTCGGTACCGTCCGGGAGTTCGTTTTTAATGAGTTCCACTTTATCACGCACTTCCTGGGCGGCCACGTCGCCGTCTTTATCCATCAAGAACTTAATACTTACCAAAGAGGCGCCTTCCATACTTTGGGATTTGATTTCATCAATCCCTTCCACCTGGTTGACAGATTCTTCAATAATTTTCGTAACGGAAGTTTCAATTTCTTCCGGGCTGGCACCCGCCAAAGTGGTTTGCACCAGCACATACGGTACGTCCACGTTCGGGAACATACCCACGCCCATACTGGAATAGGACATCAACCCGATGACCACAATAGCCAAACACATCATAATAGTGGCTACCGGGCGGCGGATGAAGACGGCGGTAAAACCGCCTTTTTTCATTTTCTCCTTTTCCAGCGCATTGGACGCTTGTAAATTGTTGTTATTTTCAGCCATACTTAATTATTTTTCCAATTCAATTTTGCTGCCGTCTTTCAAACCATAGGTAAACGTAAGCACCTGTTCACCCGCGGAAAGACCTTCGCTCACTTCCAAGTGATTGCTATTGATAAAGCCCGTCTTTACGTTTCTGCGTACGGCGGTTTTGCCGTCAGCGGACGGAACAAAAACATATGTTTCGTTCGTTTCTTCGTCCGTGTAAACGCTCTGTTTAGAAACAGAAACGGCGTTTGTTTTTTCAGACAAGGTAATATCCACTTTGGCAAACATACCCGATTTCAACAACCCTTTGGTATTATTGGCATAAAACTCCACGGCTACCGCGCGGCTGGTGGAATCCACCACCGGGCTGATAATCGTCAGTTTGGCTTCAAATTCTTTGCCGGGGAGCGCATCCACGCGCAAAGTGGCGGGCTGGCCTTTATAAATTTCGCCAATGTAGCGTTCCGGGATATCCACCGCTACGCGCACTTTTTCCTGGTTGACTACTAATGCTACCGGCGTGGAAACCGTTACGTTGGCGCCCGGGTCCAAATATACGCGGCCGACTACGCCCGTAATGGTGGACGGCACGACTACCGGCTCGTACACGGCACCCACTTCGTCGCGCTCAATTAAAGAAACTGTTTGGTTCTTTTTGACCGCATCTCCCTCGCGCAAGACGTTTTTAAGCAATTTACCGTTCACGCGCGGGAAAAGAGTCGCTTCTTCCAATGCCTTGATACTGCCGGACATTAACAGTTCGTGCTTCAAGGTACGTTTTTGCACCATTTCCTGTTTTACCAAGAAAACGTCCTTAGCCACACCGTCTAACGGGCCGGATGTTTTGGGCTTAAAAATGACCACCAAGGCCAAAATAAAAGCCAGGGCTACTACCCCCCATATAATTCTTCTTTTAGTTCTTTTTTTCATACAAATTTACCTCTACACCTACGGCGAATTTTAAATCGGAAAGGGCAATCGCCCCATCATATACAGCCTGCACATATTTCAAGTCGGAATCGTTCACGTTGGAAATAGCGTCGTTGACTTCCAACTGGCTCGTAAGCCCCGCTCGGTAACGCTTCATTTGCGAGTTCAAGTTTTCCCGGGCCTGTTCCACTACGCCTTTGGTGGCCTCAATGCGGGAGCGGGCTTCTTCCAAATTCAGCCACGCTTCTTTTACTTGGATACGCACGTTCTTCATTTTGTTTTGGTACGCATCCACCGCCTGTTCGTAAGCCAGTTCCTTTTGCGCCACTTGCGAGGATACTTTAAACCCTTCAAACAACGGAACGCTCAATGTTACTCCGGCCGCGCTGGACCAATAATAATCTTGTTTATGTTGCGGAAACCCGTTATCGGTTACGCCGTTATAGGTATAATTCCCGTTTAAGGCAAGCACCGGCATATGGCCTGAGCGGGCAATCTTTACGTTGTAATGCGCCGCATCAACGGCTAATTTGGAAAGTTTCAATTCGGGCCGTTTTTCCATAGCCAAATTATATAACTCATCCAAAGACGGCGTTTGCGGCAGTTCCAAATCTTTTTGTGTCCAGGTTAAATAAATGCGGTCTTCCGGGTCACGGTTTAAAATTTGGCGCAAATACAAATTGCCCAGTTCAAAGTTCTTTTGTGCCTGCAAAACCGTAGGCTCAATATTTTCCACCTTTACCTTTTGGGTCAGCACATCCAAACTGCTGGCAAGGCCCTGTTTGTATTTGGCTTGGGCTTCGTCCAAGTGCTGTTTGGCAATATCCAAATACTCCTCTTGCACGCGGATTAAAGCGGCGGCATAAATAATGTCATAACAGAATCCCACCACCTGCTTGGTAACAACATCTTGCACATGGCGCAAGTTAAAAAGGCCCTGTTCTGCGCCCACCTTTGCCAGGTTGACCGAGTTGCGGATTTGCCCGCCCGCCCACAAAACGTAAGAGGCGTTCAACCCGGCTTGGTATGTATTATTTTGGCCGATTTCAATGCTTTGGGTGCCCATAATAATCTTGCCCTTTTTAAGAGCGCGGCTATACGAACCGTCCAATGACAAAGACGGATAGTAACCGGAACGCGACTGCGAAAGTTGCTGTTCATAGATTTCCTTCGTCTTTTGTGCATCAATGATTTGGTAACTGTCCGAGAGTGCCATCCGAATTGCATCGGAAATGGTAATTTTCTCCCCCCCTACCTCTTCACGTTCGGCAAACAAATTGTTTGCCGCTTTGCCCGGAGCAGCCCCCAGGCACGCAGGCGCATATGCTGCCATAAGCGCGAGTAATACCCATTTTTTCATATGTTTTATTTTGTTTCCTTATAGTATGCTTGAATACCAAGTAAAATGATTTTGACTAACCGTTCTACGGTTTGTTGGTTAAAAGCCCCTCCGCGGTACGAGGTGGGATTGACGTGCTGCGTAAGATACGCGCTAAACATAATTTCCGCCGAAATGCCCGATGCCAGACGGATAATATCCATCACGCTGCCGGGCGGGAGTTTGCCTTTTTGTTCTTCCCGCTTTAAAGCGTTGGCCAACATATCCTGCACGCAAGGTTTTTCTTTCGGCGGGAGTTTTTTGAGGTCCACATCCAAGGTGTAAGAAATCATCTGCAAAACAAACTTAGAGTGAACCGGGTCCTTGGTAAAAAAATCCAAGTGGGATTTTAACCCTTCGTTTAGTATTTCCGCCGGACCGCTGGCGTGTTCGGACACGCGGTCCAACAGTTGGCTAAACAGTTGTTCGTGTTCTTCAATAATGCTGCGGCACAAATCTTCTTTATTTTTAAAATAATAATAAAGGACAGGCTTGGTTACATTTACTTTTTCGGCAATTTCGCGCATAGACACTTTGTCCAAGCCCTTTTCTGCCATTAAGTGAAACGCCGCCTTTTTAATAGCCGCCCGCATATGATTTTCACGTTCGGACTTATCTATTTTTTCGGTTTCTTGTTTTTTCATATAATTCAAATAATTTTACTTACCGGTCGGTAATATTTTACCAAATAATGATAATCCCTGTACATATGTAAACACAGGCAAGGCCTAAAATATTTCATATAAAATAACAACGCCCCGGCAAAAACCGGGGCGGACGCAACAAATATCCTTTTTAAAACAGCAGGGCAACGCCCCACACAAAAAACACGCCGAGCAAAACCACCGCTACCAACGCGGGGACAAAGCCGAACAGCCAGGCCGTCAACGCTTGGGCCGCGCTGACTCCGCACAGGCGCATTAATGAGCGCGTTAAATAGCCCAGTTGAAGCCCCAATACCAAAAGCAGAGCAAACGGAGCGAGCAAGCCAAGCCCGGCGCCGGGCCAAGCGGCGGAAATCAGGGCAAAAGCCACGAGTAAGCCTTTAATAAATCCGGCAGAACCAATCAGCACAAACAACTCGGCAGGAGAGGATTTGATATGTTTAAAATCCAAAAATAACCCGCACAGGGACGCAATAAAATAACCCGCTGTCAGTTCGGCAATAAACACCACAAATAATTTTAACAGCAAGGTTACCGGGCTGATACCGTCGCCTATATTAAAGAACAGCACCCACCCCAGCGTGGCCGCAAAATAACCCATACACGCGCGGGAAAGAGAGCGCTCTGCAGCCAGTTGCGTAATCGCGCCGGAGGGGTCGTCCATATACTTAAAATATGATTTAAGTAAATTCATATTAGTTCACCCACAAATAGGATACGCTCGGTGTCGCCAGCGTTTGCAACTGTTTGGCAAGTGTTTGGTTTTCCATAGACGACCCGAACGAGAAAATCAGTTCCCGCAATCCGTCCGGGCGGGAAGCAATCACCTTAGGGTCTTTTATCCCGGCCAGTTCGCCCGCCAACAAACGGGCCTCTTCCTCGCCGCCCAATTTATCCACAAAGCCCAAGTTATACGCACGCTGGCCTGTAAATACGCGCCCGTCGGTATATTCTGCCAAATCTTCGGGTTTTACATTGGGCCGCCCTGCTTTTACGGCCGCAAAAAACTGCGTATAAGTATCGTTTACCATATCCTGCAAAATGGCTTTTTCGGCATCACTCATCGGGCGGAAAGCGGACCCCATATCCTTATATTTGCCGGAAGTAATCGGGGTAACTTTTACGCCGATTTTATCAAACAAGCCTTCTACATTGCTCGTTTGCATAATCACTCCCACCGAACCGGTAATCGTGCCGGGCTCCGCCACGATTTTATCCGCCGCCATAGCAATATAAAAGCCGCCGCTTGCCGCCACATCCCGGAACAAGGCTACAACTTTCTTTTTCTCTTTGGCTTTTAAAATTTCGCTATAAATGTTTTGAACGGAAGCCACCGTGCCGCCGGGAGAATTGATATCCAGCACAATGGCTTGGACGTTTTCATCGCGCCCCGCTTCGCGGATTTTTTTAGCGATAGAGGAGGCCCCGGACGGACGGGAAAATGCAGAGGAATTATTATCCTGCGCAATCACACCGCGGACCTTAATCCAGGCAATTCCCTTTTCCCCTTTGGACCGTACAAATGCCGCCGCCAGTTTGGAAGTGTTATCCTCCTTCTCGGCCGTTTTGGCAGGAGCACATTTAGCCACAGGCCTAACCGTTAAATACACCCCGCATACCGCAGAAACGGCAAAAACGGCCAGCAACAGCGCGGCCCAAATGCCGTGTACGGCGTGTTTGTCTGCGGGCTTTTTTTCGTTAGGGTCTTGCGGGAGCGGAAACTCCGTGAAGGCCGTTTTTTCGTTTTCTAACAACTTCTTTTCCCACTCTTCTTTGGGAAGGCTGATATCCGTATTGGTTTGGTTTGTTTTATCGTTTTCTGGCATAAAATATCCTTTCATTAAAATTGTTACTTAATTATACAAATTAAATTGCTAAAATATGGGCAGTTCTTCTTGCGCGCAAAACATATTCAGGAGGCGTTATGTTTACCGGAGTTTACACCGCACTTGCCACCCCTTTTACGAAGCAGGGCCAAGTGGATTATCCCGTTTTAGAGCGTTTAATTCAGGCGCAACTGGCCGCCCGGATAGAAGGCTTTGTATTGTTAGGTACTACCGCCGAAGCCGCTACTTTGTCAGCCGAGGAAAAGACCGAAATCTTACGTTTTTGTACCCCGCGTATAAAAGGCCGCGCCAAAATAATTATCGGCACAGGCACGAACGATACCGCTTCTACTGTACAAAACACCCGTGCCGCACTTGCGTTTGACCCGGACGGGGTTTTAATCGTTACGCCGTATTACAATAAACCCAATCCAAACGGGCTGGTTGCCCATTATAAACAAGCGGCGGCTTTGGGAGTGCCGGTTATTTTATACCATATTCCCGGAAGAACAGGTTTAAAACTTTCTGCCGAAACATTGGACAGATTACTAAATGAAGTGCCGCAAATTGCAGGGGTAAAAGAATCCGATTATGATATGGCGCACGTTACCGATACCGCCGTAAAATATAGCAGCAAGTTAAGTTATCTGTGTGGAAACGACGATTTATTCCCGCAGTATCTGGCACTTAACTCCTCCGGCATTATCAGCGCGGCGGCCAATGTGTTTGCTCCTGCTTTTGTACAAATTTATAAACTTTTTCAAGAGGGCCGTACAAAAGAGTCTTTTGCCTTGTTTGCACAACTTTATCCGCTTATAAAGGCCTGCTATTTGGAAACGAATCCCACTTGCGTAAAGTATATGCTTTCCAAAATCGGATTCGGCACGGAAGCCGTGCGCTTGCCGCTGGGAGAAATATCCACAGAAAACAAGCAAAAGATAGACCGTTTATTGCAAACGGCAGATAACAATTTATTTATTAAATAAGGAATTTTATGAAAACCGTTGGAATTATCGGCATTAACGGGATGGTGGGGCAGAATATGCTCCGCGAACTCAAAAAACTCAAAACGCCCGTTGAAATTAAAACCTTTGGGCGCGAGGACGAAATCACTCCCCTGGATGTTGCTATCTTATGCACGGACAACCCTGTCAGCGCAAAATTGGCACCCCGCATAAAGGACCGCGTAAAATACATTGTGGATATGTCGTCCGAGTTCCGTATGACACCGGGAGTACCGCTTGTTATTCCGGAAATTAACCCGCAGGACATTACGGCTGCTACCCGCTTAATCGCAAGCCCTAACTGTACAACTACCGGGCTTGTAATGAGTTTGGCCCCGCTTAAACCGTTTTATCATTTTGAGGAAGTTTTTTTCTGCTCTTACCAGGCCATCAGCGGCGGGGGCAAAAAACTGTTGGACGATTTTCACACGCCCGGGTCCTATTACGAAAACAACTGCGTGCCGCTTATCGGCTCCGTGCAGGAAAACGGCCACACGAGCGAAGAATTAAAAGGCCTGTACGAAACGCGCAAAATTATGGAGCTGCCTGACATTAAAGTCTATTGCCACACGGTGCGCGTGGCGGTGGAAAATTCCCATTCGCTGGGCGTTACGCTTAAAGCCAAGGAAAATTTTGATTTGGAACAAGTCAAAAAACTGTGGAACGCTTTTCC
>UQJU01000046.1 GCA_900541355.1 Candidatus Avelusimicrobium fimicolum
ACCGGTGGCGGAAATACGCAGCGGGCCGGGGACGAATTTCCCCGCCAGCGCAAGCGTAGCCCAAGGGCACTTGCTGACCGTGCAGGACGAAAAAGACTCTTGGTACGAAGTTATTGTAAAGTCTCAGGGTATTAAGGGTTGGGTAAATAAAAACGCCATAGAACAAATTTAAAGGAGTTTATGTATGTTTGTACAGCAACAAGCCGACGAATTAATCAAAGCCGTAATGTATGTAAAAGAACACCTGGCGGACAAGGTGGAAACCTTGGCGTCCGAAGTGGTTAAAGCCTTTAAAAACGGACATAAAGTTATTTTAATGGGAAACGGCGGAAGCGCCTCTGATGCGCAGCATATTGCGGCAGAATTTGTAGGCCGTTTTAAAAAGGAACGTCCGTCCTTGCCGGCACTTGCGTTAAACACTAACTCTTCCACCCTTACCGCCATTGGAAACGATTATTCTTATGATGTGGTTTTTTCCCGTCAAATTGACGGTTTTGCCCAGCCGGGTGATGTCGTAATCGGCATTTCCACCTCCGGCAACAGCAAAAATGTATATTTAGCCTTAGGTCTTGCCAAGCGCAAGGGCTGCTTTACGGCGGCCTTTTTGGGTAAAGACGGCGGCACCATTAAAGATATGTGTGATTTACCGCTCGTCGTAAATGTAAAAGATACTCCGCATATTCAGGCCTGCCATATTTTTATGGGCCATTGTATGTGCGATTTAGTGGACCAGGCATACTGATTTATGAAAATAGCAATAGGATGCGATCACGCGGGCTTTCCGCTGAAAGAAACCGTAGCGGCTGTTGTACGCCGCTTGGGGCACGAAGTAATTGATTGCGGCACGTTTAGTTGCGAACGCGCCGATTACCCCGACTATGCCGACAAAGTAGCCAAAATGGTGGCTTCCCAACAAGCCGACCGCGGTATTTTGCTCTGCGGAAGCGGGGTGGGTGTGTGCATTACGGCCAACAAAACCAAGGGCGTGCGCGCGTGCGTATGCCACGATGCGTATAGCGCAAAACAAGCCGTAGAGCACGATGCACTCAATGTGTTGTGTATGGGTGCACGCATTATCGGCCCGGCTGTTGCCGAGGAACTGACCGAACGATTTTTAAGCGCCTCTTTCCTGACGGGGACCCGCCACGAAATAAGGCTTAATAAAGTAAAAGCGATTGAAAACGCAAATTTTAAATAAAAAATAAGGATGGAACGTATGAATACACAAGCAAACCCGATGGCCGAAGGAATTATCCGTGAAGGGGAAATTAAACTGGAAGGATTAGAGTTTAATACCAAATTCTGGGCCAAGGACCCCACTCTTTGGAAACAAGATAAAGAAAGCATGGACTTTATCGTCAAATTTTTGGGTTGGCAAAAAGTCTATAACTGGACGCTAGAACGCATTGACAGCGTAACCGCCTTTGCCGAAGATGTAAAACAAAATTTCAAACATTGTGTCATTATGGGTATGGGCGGCTCCTCCCTCGCGCCAGAAGTGTTCCGCACCGTATTCGGTAAGCAAAACGGCTGGCCGGAACTTATCGTATTGGACACCACCAACCCCGATTGGATCGGTGCCGCACGCGCCCGCATCAACCCGGCGGAAACATTGTTCATCTTCGCCAGCAAATCCGGCGGTACGGTGGAACCCTCCTCCCAATTTGCTTATTTCTACGACGAAGTAAAGAAAGCCGGTGTAAAAGAACCCGGTAAGAATTTTGCCGCTATTACCGACGAGGGAACCGGTTTGGAAGCATTAGCCAAAAAGCACAACTTCCGCAAAACCTTTATCAACCCCTCTGACATTGGCGGCCGCTTTTCCGCCCTGTCCTTCTTTGGTATTGTGCCTGCCGCCATTATGGGCGTGGACGTAAAACGCTTGCTGACGATTGCCCAGGAACAGGCCGAAACCTTTGGTCCCGAAGCCCCCGAAAAAGGCAATGCCGCCGTGCAGTTGGGTGCTTATATGGGTGCGTGCAACGTCAACCACAGCAAGGACAAAATGACCCTTTTAACCCCCAAAGATTTAGCCACTTTCGGCTTGTGGGCCGAACAATTAGTAGCCGAATCCACGGGTAAAGAAGGCAAAGGCGTCGTCCCGGTGGCGGGTGAAACGCTCACGCCAAACTTTGATTACCGCGAGGACCGCTTCTTTGTCCATTTGTCCACGGACAGCGAAGACGACAAACGCGTCAGTGCTATTGCCGCCGACTTGGCTGAACGCAGTTACCCCGTATTTACGATTAAAATGGACGACGTCTATCAATTAGGCGCTATGTTTCTATTGTGGGAAATTGCCACCGCCGCCGCAGGCGCCATTTTGGGCATTGACCCCTTTGACCAACCCAATGTGCAAGATGCCAAAACCCGCACGAAAAACCTCTTGGCTAAACTGGAAAACGGCAATGTTCCGGCCGAAGTATCCGCCCCGATTTTGGTCTCTGCCGACATCGCCGGCGAAGTAAAAATGGAAACCTTGGCCCAGGATTTGTATTCCCTTTTGGAAAGCAACGACTATGTGGCCTTGCTCCCGTATGTTTATCCATGCGAAGAAACCGAAAAGGCTCTGCTCGGCCTGCGCGACAAAATTATGCTGCGCACCAAACGCGCCGTCTTGTTTGGTTACGGGCCGCGCTACCTGCACTCCACCGGCCAGTTGCACAAGGGCGACGGAAACAACGGTGTATTTTTGATTCTCTCCGCCGAGCCGGCCAATGACATCAAAATTCCCGGACATCACTATACGTTCGGACAACTTTGTAATGCGCAGGCATTGGGCGATTTCCAAGCCTTGCAGGCCAAAGGCCGCCGCGTGATTAAAATTCACTTGGCGCAGCCGCTGTTGGAAAGCATCAAAAAAATCAGCGACTTGTTCTAATTAACCTATCAGCAAGGCGGTTCCTTTAAGGGCCGCCTTGCTTTTTTATCTATGACCAAAGTATTTATTCAAACCTACGGCTGCCAAATGAACGTGGCCGACTCCGACGAAATGTTTGCGCATTTGGCATCGCGCGGGGCACAATATACCGAAAACTTGGACGAAGCCGATATTGCCCTGATTAACACCTGTACGGTGCGCGACCACGCCGAACACCGCGCCGTTTCGTTCTTGGGCCGTTTGGCCGCGTGGAAGCAGGAAAAGCCGGGCCGCGTGATTATTTTTGCGGGCTGCGCCGCCCAACGCTTGGGTAAAACCCTTCAAAAAAAATACCCTTTTTTAGATATTATTTCGGGCGCAAAAGAAATTGAACATTTTGCCGACACCTTAGATGCAAGCGGTCTTTTCAACGCCCCCGGCAAAGATGCCCACCAGTTAGCCAGCGGCTTAACAGGTTATGTAACCATTATGCGCGGGTGTAATTTTGCTTGCTCCTACTGCATTGTACCCAGCGTTCGCGGCCCCGTGAAATGCCTGCCCGCAGAGGATATTTTAGCCGATGCCGCACAAAAAGCCCGGGCCGGAGCGAAAGAAATTATGCTCCTGGGGCAAACGGTCAATGCCTATCAGTTTGAAAACACTTCTTTTGCCGATTTACTGAATCAGGTCAGCCGCTTACCCGGAGTAGAGCGTGTACGTTTTACAAGTCCGCACCCCATTTATTTTACTCCGGAATTTTTGGACGCCATTAAAGACAATCCTAAAATCGCCCGCCACGTCCATTTGCCTGTGCAAAGCGGCTCTACCAAGGTTTTACAGGAAATGAAACGCGGCTACACACGCGAAATATTTTTGGAAAAAGTCCGCGCTTTAAAGTCTTGCGGTTTCAATATATCTACGGACATTATTGTCGGGTTCCCGACCGAGACAGAGGACGACTTCAAAGAGACTCTCTCGTTGGTGGACGAGGCGGAATTTTTTGCGGCTTACTGCTTTAAATATTCCCCCCGCCAGGGCACTCCGGCGGCCAAAATGAAACTCTTACCGCAAAATATACTGGAAGAACGGCTTGATATTTTGTTAAATAAAGTAAGAGGTTTATCCGACGCGGCGTATCAAGCGCAAGTCGGCTCCGTGCAGGAAGTGCTTTTAGAAAGTGAAAACAAAGGACGCGCTTCCGGCAATTTTTGGGTAAAGACCCGTAAGTCTTACCCTGTTGGCTCCGTCATAAAAACCTCTATTGAAAAAGCCGACGGAACCTTATTATTTGCGAGGGACTAATTTTATGAAACAACATTTTCCTGAAAAACGCAGACATCCGCGTATGCCGGTCATCAGCAATTTGATTGAACCGGTCAACTTGCATTACAAAACCGCCGACGGAAAGGAAACTTCCCTGGTCGCCATTTTGGCGGACTTGTCCGCTTCCGGTATGCGTATGATTAGTTTTTTGGGCGCGCCGCTGGCTGACAAATTTTCCATTAGTTTGCAACTGCCCGGCACGGGCAAAATGGAAGTGCAGGCACGCTTAGCGTGGGTGAAACAGCGCGAAAATGTATATACTATCGGCATTGAATTTGTAAAAATGGCCGAAAAGGACGCTAAAATCATCAGCGAAATGGCCGACGATTTTAACGACTGCGACACGCGCATTTTGCTCAAACTGCCTGAGGTTTGCGTAGGCACCTGCAAATGCAACAAAATCTGCAATAAAATTCAAAAGGACGAAACTCTTTTTGAAGACAAATAGTTTCCGTTATCGCAAATAACCTATAAAAAACCCCCGGTTAAAACCGGGGGTTTTTATATTTATCGAAAAGAGTAATTGTATCCCGTTTTCCCTGAATCACTACCGCTTGGACTATCTCTTCCCGACAAATTTTGACAAATTCTATTAGGAATATCTCCAACATCCAATGAGGGGGCCCAACAAGAGGCACTTTCGTATATGTAAAATTTTACTAAGGAAATGTGATTTTTTTTCTCCATACAGACAACTGAATTATTAGGGTTTCCGTTTGAATCCGTATCTCTAAGGTCGCAAAACATATCACTATTGCCCACTTGTGTAGAACTATATTTTTTAAAACCGGCAGGGATTGCAACAACTAACGAATCAAAATTGCTGGCATAGCGGTTTGTTTGCATATAAAAGTGCTGTTGGGCTTGGTCCACCGCGCGCATAAAGGCATACATCGTAGCCACGCGGCTAGTGCCTACCGCTACCCGGTACGACGGCAACGCCGCCGCGGCCAGTATGCCAATAATAAGAACGACTACTAATAGTTCTATAAGGGTAAAGCCAGCGCCTTGCAGGCGGCAGATTGGCCGCACTCTTTTGATTAATGGAAGCACACTGTTTTTGTAATGTCGCAACCCAACGAAACGGCAACAAGAAACAATACATCTTTGGCCATTATCCCGTAAGATTTGACTGCCCGCTAGGGTACGGCCCGCAGGGTTACGGGATCTGTCGTTGTAGTTGTCATCCCGGACGCGGATCCGGGATCCAGTCTGTTTATTAGAAAAACTCTTTATTTTATTTCTGGATTCCGGGTTCCCGTTCGCATACGGGCCCCGGAATGACAACAAAGATAACAACAGTTCCTGGACTACGACTTTCCAGGATGACGACAAGAATAAAGTATTCATAAAACCTTTCATTTTTTTCTCCTTGTTAAGGCCTTTATATTTAAGCAAAACAGCCTTTTATACGCATTTTTATACAGCGGATACACCGGGGTATATTCAGCCCTTATTGTCAAAATTTTAACAAAAAAAAACGAAACAACCCCTTTAAAACAAACGGCCCCCAAACCGCCTTTCCAAAAATAAACATCACTTATTTTATACAATATGTTTATGAAACCTATCGTCCTATGCGGCCCAACCGCCTCCGGCAAAACGGAATTAGCCCTGGAACTAGCCCGCCAATCAAGCGGGATTATCCTCTCGGCAGATTCCCGCCAAGTCTATAAATGCCTGACTATCGGCACGGCAAAGCCGCAAGGCGCATACCAAAACGGAACCTATACCGTGGACGGAATTCCCTATTATCTGGTAGATTTTTTGGACGTTACCGCAACCTGTAATGCAGGAACCTTTGTAAAACAAGCGCGCCAAATCGCCGCCGAAAATGCAGGCCGTCCACTTATTTTTGCAGGCGGTACGGGTATGTGGTTGCACGCCTATTTTGTGGGTATGGACGACCTGCCCGCTTCCACCCCCCAAACGCGCGAAAAACTCTCCGCCCTGTTGGCAAAATCGGGCAAGGAAGGTTTACACCTAGCGCTTATGGAGTTGGACCCGGCCTCCGCGCAAAATATCCCGGCGGGTAACGTCCAACGCACAATGCGCGCCCTGGAACTGTGCTGGCTGACGGGCAAGCCCGCCAGTGCGCTAAAAAGCGGTAATTTCTTTAAACTGCCCAGTCCGCAAGACTCCGCTTGGGTGTATTTAGCGTGGGATAAAGAATCATTAAATGCTCGCATTTCGGCGCGCACGGAACAGATTTTTGACGGTATGGTGTGCGAGACCAAAACCTTGTTAAGCAAGGGCTACACGCCCGATACACCCGCTTTAAAGAGCCTGGGTTACCCGCAGGCGGTTGCTTTTTTACAAGGAACACTCTCCCGCGCGCAAGCCGTGGAACAAGTAACCACACTCACCCGCCAATATGCCAAACGCCAGCGCACCTGGTTCAACCGTTACACCAACGCCCTGCGCCTGGAACTAGCCACCAAGCAAGATTTCTGCCCCCAAACACTCGCCGCGCAAATTTTGCATTTTGCCAACCAAACGGCTCTGCCGCCCAATATGGTAAAATGAAGATATGATAGCGTATTTAAAAGGCGAAGTATTGGAAATAAAGGAAGACGGTGCCGTTATTTTATGCGGCGGAATCGGCTACGAGGTCAACCTTGCGCACAGTTCCGCGTTGGAATTAACGGAAGGAACCGAAACGGCCCTGTATGTGGCGGAATCTATTTCCCCCTATGACGGCACAGTATTATACGGTTTTTTACATAAAGAAGACAAAGAACTTTGGTATCTTTTCAAAACCGCAATTCCCAACACCGGCCCCAAAAAGGCTCTTGAATTTTTAAACAAAGCACTTCGCTCGGTGGCAGATTTTCACAATGCTATTTTAAAACGCGACCCTAAAATTTTGACGGGTATTTTCGGGTTTACGGCTAAAACCGCCGAAAAGTTAATCAATTCTTTAAAGGATAAAATGGATGCTATCACCATACAAGGCGAAAGTAAAATAAAAGTAATGGACGAAGCCCCCTATATGAGCGGTGTATTGGAAGCCTTGTCCGCCTTGGGCTATTCTGCGGCGGAATCGCGCCGGGCGATTGAAAAACTTTACACCGAGGGTGTAAACCTAAACGGCAAGATTGAAGACATTATCAAAGAGGCCCTGCGGGTACTGAAAAAATGAGCAACCAAAATGAAATTTTAGATGTAAACCAACTATCCGACGAATCCGCCGGGCTGGAAGCCGCCTTGCGCCCTGCCACCTTGGACGAATTTGTCGGGCAGGAAAAATTAAAAGAAAACTTACGCATCTTTATTGCGGCCGCCAAATCACGCAAGGAAGCCTTGGACCATTGCCTTTTTTACGCACCGCCCGGTTTGGGCAAAACCACACTTGCCAACATTTTGGCGCGCGAAATGGGTGTAAACATCAAGGTTACGTCCGGTCCTGTTTTAGCGCGCCCGGGCGACCTGGCCGCTATGCTTACCACAGAATTGGCCGAAGGGGATATTTTATTTATTGACGAAATCCACCGCCTAAACCCTGCCGTAGAAGAAGCCTTGTACCCGGCTATGGAAGATTTTACTTTCTTTATCAATACGGGCAAGGGGGCTGGCTCCACCACTTTAAAATTAGCCGTTCCGCATTTTACCTTAGTAGGAGCCACCACACGCTCCGGGTTATTAACAGGTCCGTTGCGCGACCGTTTCGGCATTGTCTTTAATTTAGGTTTTTACGAAATTCCGGAAATCACCGATATTTTGGAACGCTCGGCGCGGCTGCTTAACATTGAAGCCGACCGCGAAGGTCTGTGCGAATTAGCCAAACGCTCCCGGGGTACACCGCGTATTGCAAACCGGTTATTACGCCGTGCGCGTGACTTTGCACAAGTAAAGGGCAACGGTATTATCACGCACGAAATCGCCACCACGGCAATGGATTCCCTGGACATTGACAGCGAAGGGCTGGACAGCGTGGATAAGCGCATTTTAGAAGCACTTATAGACCGCTTTTCTGGCGGCCCGGTGGGTGTGGACAATTTGGCTATTGCCGTCAGCGAAGCCGTAGATACTTTAACGGACGTAATAGAGCCTTTTCTCATCAAAGCGGGCTTTATTGCGCGCACCCCGCGCGGACGTGTTGCCACGCGCAAGGCATACGAACATTTGGGCCGCAAACAGCACGCGGATTTGCTTTTTTAATATGAAACATCTCGCCCGCTTCTGTTTATTTCTTTTAACTGCCGCACTTTTAAGTGCGTGCGCGGCGCCGTCCAAGCGCGCGGCGCAAGGACAAATAGACTTATCCGCTTTATCTGTCCGTGCGCCTGAACCGCCGGCACAAGACCCGCAAAACCAAAAGAAATTTACCGAAACCACCGTGCGCGTGCTTTTAGCCGAAAAGGCCAAATCGGCCTATATAAAACACTCCGGGAAAGTATATATTTATACGCAAAACTTAGATAAAAAATATAAAATCTCCACCGCCGGAACTTTGGCTGTAAAAACTTTGGGCAACGGAAAAATTCAAATAGGAACCTTGCAGGCCACACAACCTATTATTTTAGAGCCGGCCTCCGGCACTTTGCTGGGTTGGAATAACAACAGTTATTCGGGCAAAATTTACATTATCCCAGCGCAAAATACGTTTCACCTGGTGGAGCACGCTCCGCTGGAAACGTATCTCTATGGGGTTCTGCCTTATGAAATGAGTTACTCGTGGCCGCTGGAAGCCTTAAAGGCTCAGGCGGTTGCCGCGCGCACCTACACATTAAAAACATTGGAGGGTGTGAAAAACCAGAATTTTGATGTGTATTCCGACGTCCGCAGCCAAATGTATAAAGGCGGAGGCAAGCAGTACGACTCCGTCAAAAAAGCCGTGGACCAAACCCGCGGACAAGTATTAACCTACGAGGATAAACTCTTTTTTACCTATTACCACGCCAACTGCGGCGGTGCAACGGACGATGTGCGCAGTTGGAATTTCGGCGCAAAATCTATTAAACCGCTCTCGGGAGCCTCTTGTAAATACGACAGCCACTCCAAAAGTTATAAATGGACAATGAATATTGCGCGCGGTAAAGTAGAAAATTATGCCAAAAGCGTCGGCTTGACAGGTGATTTAAAAAGCATCAAAATTGTCCGCAAAACCGACACCGGCCGCGCCACCAATTTAACCATAAAAACCGCCAAAGGGACTAAAACCGTACCGTGCGGGCGTTTCCGCCTAGCCACAGGCATACGCAGTTGCAAAATAACCAAGTTAGATGTGCGCAAAAAAGACGTACACTTTGAAGGAAAAGGCTACGGGCACGGAATAGGTATGTGCCAAGACGGCGCCAACGGTATGGCGAAAAACGGCAAAAACTACCGCAAAATTTTAAAAAATTATTATCCCGGAGCCGAAATAACAACGCTCCAATAAGAGGACTCTTATGTTTGAACGCTTTAAAAAACTGGATTTAGACCCGCTTATCGCCAAGCAACCCGCCACTCCGCGCGATTCCTCGCGCCAAATGGTGCTCCACCGCGATACGCACACCATTGAACACCGTATCTTTCACGATATCCACGAATATTTCAACCCCGGAGATGCCCTGGTTATCAACAATACCAAGGTTTTCCCCGCCAAGTTATTTGCACACAAACCCACAGGCGGCAAGGTGGAAGTTTTACTCGTGCGCCCTATGCAAAAGCCCAACATTTGGGCCGTTTTAACGCGCGATTACAAAGAAGGCATTACGCTTGATTTCGGTTCCGGCCTAACCGCCAAGGTGTTGGGCAAAACGGACAACAACGAAGCCCTTTTGGAGTTTAACGAAGAAGATATTTTACCTTTCTGCAACGAACACGGCCTAATGCCTTTGCCGCAATATATAGAAAAGGCCCGCAAGCATAGCGGACTTACCCCCAGCATAAGCACCGACAAAGAACGCTATCAAACCGTTTACGCTAAGTACGACGGTTCTATCGCCGCGCCCACAGCGGGTTTTCACTTTACGCCGGAACTTTTGCAAAAATTAAAAGACAAAGGCGTACACATTTGCTATATCACGCTGCACGTCGGTTGGGGCACGTTTAAACCCTTGCGCGGGGAACCCCAACAGCACCATATGCTGGCCGAACTGGGCGAGGTAACCCAGGAAACCGCCGACACATTAAACGCGGTGCGCCAAGCGGGCAAACGCGTGTTTTCCTGCGGCACCACCAGCACCCGCACTTTGGAAAGTTTTACGGACGAAAACCACATCACGCACCCGGGCAAAAAATGGACGGATTTATTCATTTACCCTGGCTACAAGTTTAAGGCTATTGACTGCCTGATTACGAACTTCCACTTCCCGGATTCTACGCCCCTGTGTATGACGTCCGCCTTTGCCGGAGAAGACTTTATTTACGAAGCATATTTGCAAGCCGTAGAAAAGAAATACCGTTTCTACTCGTTTGGCGACAGTATGATGATTTTGTAAAAAACCCGGGGTGTTTTAAAGCCCCGGGTCATAAAAAACAATTCTTCTTAGTCTTTCGTTATTTCGCCAAAGTCCACCGAGCCGGCACTAGCGCCCGGCCCCGTCGGTCCTACACAGTTAGATAAACTGCTGGTAGTACCACACTTTACACAATAGTATCCAAAGAAACCATAGGGCCCGGATATACCATTGTCGGCACATTTATAAGTCAAAAAATATAGATAATATTGCCCGGGAGTGCAAGAACATTCTTGTCCGGCCTTGCAATTAATATATCCGCTGGTATGAGTGGTTTCACTGCCGCACGTCATATCCATTCTCCAAGCGGTATGGGTCCAGCTGGAACAGGAAGTAATAGTCGCACTTAACTTCTTTGTTTTCCAAGTGGCATTTGTCAAGCAAGTATAGGTAGTCTTAGGGCACTCCCCGGAAGTATCATATTGGCAAGTGGAATAGTTCCAAGTATAAGTAATCTTTGTACTCCCGTCCGAGCAAGTGTCGCTATATGTTTCCAATCCGTTTTTGCTAGGGGAACAAACCGTTTTTTCCGCTTCGCCGCAGACCAAATATACCTCTTCCTTGTTTTTGAGTTTTAATTTCTGCCAACTCATTGTTTCCCCCTCACATTTAGGGAATTTATAGCCGAACAAGTTTAACTCGCTCAAATACATATTATCCGTCTGCATCGTGTAGCCTTGCTTGTAGTTGCCTACGCGCAAACTGGTTTCAAAATCAAAGTCTGCCGTTCCGTTCCCACTTCCCATAATTGCCGTAGAACCTTCTATTGCCGGGGCATCATTTAGTTCCAATT
>UQJU01000047.1 GCA_900541355.1 Candidatus Avelusimicrobium fimicolum
CCCAGGTGCTTAAAGACATTGAACGCCCGCAGACGGGCGCCGATGAATTATATGTGGAAGGCATCGGCCGCCTGCTGGAAAACACGACCGAAGCCGATTACGAAGATTTGAAACAAATGATGCGTGTAGTGGAAGAGCGCGAACGGTTTTCCTCGTTATTAAACGAGAAAATGACGGATATGGAGAAATCCAACCAGAAATTAAACGTGAGCATCGGCAGTGAAAACGCGCTGCAGGAACTAAAAAACCTCAGCATCGTTTCTACGGCGTGCCGCGTGGGGGACAAAACGGTGGGCATGCTGGGCATTATCGGCCCGAAGCATATGGAATATACAAGAGTAATGTCTTTGGTAAATTTTATTGGGGACCTCTTGGAAGCGTCCATGAAAAACTGGACGGCGCTGCCCGCCGGGGAAGAAAACGATTATGAGTAAAAAACATCAGCATAAACACGGCGCGCCCGAGGCCGCCGGGCAAGAACTGGATGAACGGGAGTTGCCGGAAGTTTGTGAACCGGAAATTGAAGTAAAACCGGAAGACGAACCCGCCGCCGAAAAGAAGCCCGACTATTACGAACAGTTGGTGCGTCTGAGCGCGGATTTTGACAATTACCGTAAACGCACCGAGCGTGAAAAAGCGGCTTTCCTGGCGTACGGAAAAAAAGAATTCGCCGAGAAACTGCTTCCCGCTTACGAGGTGCTCCTGCGCCAGCGTGCGGAACTGGCCAAAGACCAGGACGCCGGGGAGTGCAGCGCTTCGCTCAAGGCCGTCAAAGACGGGCTGAATATGGTGTTTGCGGAGCTGGAAAAAGCTTTTAAGGCCGAGGGAATTGAGCATATGGACGTGCTGGATAAACCCTACGATCCGGCCGCCCAGGAAGTGGTGGCGATGATTCCGTCTTCGGAAGACCAGGACGGGCTCGTGCTTCAGGAAGTGCAGATGGGATTTACCATGGACGGCAAAGTGCTGCGCCCCGCGCGCGTGATTGTCGGCCAGCATGCGGAAGGGTAATGCTTTCCGCCGGTGGGGTAAAAATTTGATTTAAAAGGAGAAACAACAGTATGGCAAAAATTATTGGTATTGATTTGGGCACCTCCAACACCGCCGCCGCGGTGATGGAAGGCGGCAGAGGAACGATTATTCCGTCTGCCGAAGGCAGTTCTATCGGCGGCAAGGCGTTTCCGTCTTATGTCGCTTTTACCAAAGACGGCCAGCGCTTGGTGGGTGAACCGGCCCGCCGCCAGGCCATCGCCAACCCGGAAGGGACCGTAACCGCGTTCAAGCGCAAAATGGGGGAAAATTACAAATATAACTTGCGCGGACAGGAATTTACGCCTCAGCAGCTTTCGGCTTTCGTCTTGCAGAAAGTGAAAAAAGACGCCGAAGCCTTCCTGGGCGAACCGGTGGAAAAAGCCGTTATCACGGTACCCGCTTATTTTAACGACAACCAGCGCCAGGCCACGAAAGACGCGGGCCGCATCGCGGGGCTGGAAGTGGTGCGCCTGGTCAACGAACCGACTGCGGCGGCTTTGGCCTTCGGCATTGATAAAGCCGGCAAAGAACAGAAAGTAATGGTGTTTGACTTGGGCGGCGGTACGCTGGATGTAACCATTATGGAAATGGGTAAAGAAGGTACTTTTGACGTGCTTTCCACCTCCGGCGATACGCATTTGGGCGGTACGGATATGGATAATGCCGTTATCAAATGGATGGAAGATGAATTCCGCAAACAAACCGGTATTGATTTGTCCAAAGATATTCAAGCCCAACAACGCTTGAAAGACGCGGCCGAAAAAGCCAAGATTGAATTGTCCACCACTATGGAAACGGACATCAACTTGCCTTACATCTCTGCCGATGCCACCGGCCCCAAACACCTCGCTTTGACGCTTTCCCGCGCAAAACTGGAAAGTTTGGTGGACGACATTGTCAAACGCTGTGGCAAGTCTGTGGAACAGGCTTTGAGCGACGCCAAATTGTCCGCCTCTCAAATTGACCGCATCATCTTGGTCGGTGGTCCGACCCGTATGCCGATTGTGCAGAAATATGTGGAAGACTTGGTCGGCAAAAAGATTGAACGCGGTATTGACCCGATGGAGTGCGTGGCAATCGGTGCCTCTGTGCAAGCCGGTATTTTGACGGGCGACGTGAAAGACGTCCTCTTGTTGGACGTTACCCCCTTGTCCTTGGGCTTGGAAACTTTGGGCGGCGTATGCACGCGCCTTATTGAACGCAACACCACTATCCCGGTGCGCAAGACGCAAATCTTCTCTACGGCTTCTGATAACCAGCCGGCCGTAACCATTAACGTCTTGCAGGGTGAACGCCCGATGGCCAAAGACAACGTACCGCTGGGCAAGTTTGACTTGGACGGTATTCCGCCAGCTCCTCGTGGCGTGCCGCAGATTGAAGTTACGTTTGATATTGATGCCAACGGTATCTTGAACGTATCCGCCAAAGACTTGGGTACTAACAAGGAACAGCACATTACCATTAGTTCGCCTAACAAACTCAGCGATGCCGAAGTGGAAAAATTCGTCAAAGATGCGGAAAAATTCGCCGACGAAGATAAAAAGCACAAAGAAGTTATTGAAGCCAAAAACCAGGGCGACAGCGTGCTCTATCAGACCGAAAAGGCCTTGAAAGAATACGGTGATAAAGTGTCCCAGGACGACCGTTTGGCCATTGACCGCGCTTTGAATGACTTGCGCGATGCCTTGAAAGGCGAAGACGCTGCCAAGATGAAATCGGCCACTGATGCGGCCTTGCAAGCCAGCCAGAAACTTGGCGAAGCGATGTACAAATCGCAGCAGGCTAACGCGGGTGCCCAGGCCCAACAGGCCGGAGCCCAAGCGGGCGCCAATGCCGGCAAGCAAGCCGGTGCCGCCAGCAACGACGGAAAAGACGACGTAGTGGAAGCGGAAGTCGTTGATAAATAATCTAATAATACAGCCGCTAAAAAGGGGGACCCGAAAGGTTCCCCTTTTTTTGTAAAATATCCCTATGCCGCAGTATTTTGCCGATATCAAAGAAACAGAATTTTTTTTAACCGACGCAGAAGCACACCACGCGTCCGCCGTCGCCCGTCATAAAGAGGGCGATGAAATCCGTGTTTTTGACGGAAAAGGCAAGCAGTTTTTGGCCCGCATAGACCGCGTACAAAAAAAGTTTGTCCGCGGAACATTGTTAAAACCTTGTGCGGTGCGCCGCGTTCCCTTAGAGTTGGAACTTTGCTTTGCGCCAAATTCCCGTACAGGGTTGGAAGAAGTATTAGACAAGGGAACCCAATTGGGGGTAGCCGCTTTTCGCCCGATTATAACGGAGCGCAGCGAGTATGATGTACTCAAAAAATGGGACGGTAAAAACGACCGCTGGCACCAAATTATGATTGCCGCCTGCAAACAATGTAATACCCCCTTTGTGCCCGAAATTCTGCCGCCTGTTAAATTTCCGGCGGCCTTGGTGCAGGAAATACCTTCTTTAATTGCTTACGAGGCCGAGGAAACGCATACTTTGCAATGGGGACTTGAAAAGTTAGGCAATCCCAAGCGGGTGCGCGTGTTTGTAGGGCCTGCCGGCGGGTGGACGGACGAGGAAATTGTCGTAGCCGCCCAATACAATGTACTCCCGGTTACGCTAGGGGTAAATATTTTGCGTGCAGAAACGGCCTGTATTGCGGTAGCCGCTAAACTCTTATGACCACATTTTTTATTAAAACCTTCGGTTGCCGCGTCAACCAAGTGGAAAGCCAGGCATTATTGGAGCAATTTTTAAACTCCGGGGCTGTTCCTGCGGACTCCTTTGAAACCGCCGATATTTGCGTGCTTAATACCTGCACGGTTACGCACCAGGCCGATAAAGACGTGGAAAAGCAAATCCGCCAAATTCTGCGCCGTAATCCGCACGCACGCCTTGTGCTGACAGGGTGCTATGCCGCGGCACACGCGGACGAAGTCCGCCAAAAATTTCCGCAAGCCGAAATTGTAGGAAAATATGATTTGGGCAAGACCCTGTTTCATACGGACGATATTTGTTGGACGGTTTCCGGACACGAAGGACATAGCCGCGCATTTATCAAAATTCAGGACGGGTGCGATTGTTTTTGTTCCTATTGTATTGTACCGTATGCCCGCCCCGTAAAACGTTCCAAACCTTTAAAAGATGTACTCAAAGAAATTGATGCCTTGGAACAGAAGGGCTTTGCCGAGGTCGTTTTGACGGGTATTAACATTGGTAATTACAAATGCCCGCAAACGGGGGCCGATTTGGCTGAACTGTGCCGCCATATTGCCCAAATGCAGGGCAATTTCCGCGTACGCTTTTCGTCTATTGAACTCCAAACGGTTACGGACGGCGTGATAGAAATGATGCACCGATACCCCGCCCGCTTTTGCAATTATTTCCACTTGCCCTTGCAGGCCGGGTGCGATAAGGTGCTAAAAGATATGAACCGCCATTACGACACCGCCGCCTACGAAGCCAAAGTGCAGGAGTTGCGCGCCCGCGTGCCGCAAATGGGTATTTTTGCAGATGTAATTGCCGGATACCCCACCGAAACGGAAGCGGATTTTGAAGCCACTTACGCATTTATTAAACAGGTAAAGTTGGCGGGACTCCACGTTTTTAGTTATTCCCCGCGTCCCGGCACGCCGGCGGCCGCTTTAAAGCAACTGCCGCACGAAGAAATCAAGCGCCGCGCAGAGGCTTTGCGCGCGCTGGATAAAGAATTGCGCGCCGCCTTTGCGGCCTCTTTGGTGGGTACGGCACAGGAAGTGTTTGTGGAAGAACATAAGGACGGACGCCCGCACGGCATTACGTCTAACTTTCAGCCAGTCGTGTTGGAAGCCTCAGCCCCTGTCCACGGTTTGGTCCGCGTACAAATTACCCGCGCCGAAGGCCCGATTTGCTTTGGGCGGCTCCAATAGTCCCGGTGAAAATGGTAAAATAAAGTAATGCCCGGGCCTAAGGCAGGATGTATCAAAAGACTGCGCTTGGACTGGTGGTGGGATTTTGATATAATATATATATAATTTGTTTTTAAACAAGTTAGATTCTTTTTTAGGCAAGAGTTAAACAAAATGGTAGCCAAAAAAAATCTGTGTGTACTCATCTTGGCGGCCGGAAAGGGCACCCGGATGAAATCTCCTCTTCCCAAACCGCTTCACCTGGTTTGCGGAATCCCGATACTTGCACATATTTTAAAGGCGGCCCAGGAATTGGGTCCCGCCGCTATCGGCATTGTGGTCGGCCACGGGGCTGACGAAGTTGTTTCGGCTGTTAAGGCCGGGCTGACCGATTGGGGCATTACTGCCCCGGTAGTGTTTATCCCGCAGACAGATTTATCCGGCTCTGCTTCCGCTGTAAAAGCCGCGGTGCCTCTCTTGCAAAAATTTGAAACGATAATGGTGTTAAACGGTGATACTCCGCTTTTGAAAGCCAAAACGCTTGCCCATATGGCAGATGTGTTTGAAGGCGGCGAAATGGGAGCGTTGGTTTTAGGCGTAAATGTACCAAATCCTACGGGATACGGGCGCATTATCCGCGCGGAGGACGGCGCGTTTGAAAAAATTGTAGAAGAAACCGACGCCGACGAGGACACCAAAAAGATTTCCGAAATCAACAGCGGTATGTACGTTTTTAATTCCAAAGCCTTACAAGCCGCACTTATCCAGTTAACTCCGCAAGGGCCGAAACAGGAATATTATTTAACCGACACCTTGGCTTTAATTAAAGAAATGCAAAAGCCCGTCCTGGTATTTGCCGGGCCGGACTACCGCGAAGCCATTGGCGTGAATAGTAAGGCGCAACTGGCCGAGGCCGAGCAGATTATGCGCGACCGCGTAGCCAGCGAGTTAATGGACGAAGGTGTAACCCTGGTCCGCCCGCACGAGGTATTTATTGACCCGGGCGTAAAAATCGGTGTGGATACGTTCATTTGCCCCGGTTGCTATATTTGCGGCAAAACGGTTATCGGCAAAAATTGCACGATTGAGGGCAACGTCTATATTAAAGATTCCATTATCGGTGATAACGTAACCCTTAAAATGGGAACGTATATTGAGGAGTCCGAAGTGGCCGAAGAATGCCAGTTGGGGCCTTATGCCCATCTGCGCCCGAAATCCGTGTTAAAGAAAGGTGCGAAGGTTGGCAATTTTTCGGAAATTAAGAAATCTGTTATTGGGGAAGGGTCCAAGGTCAACCATTTAAGTTACATTGGCGATACCCAAATGGGCGCGGGTGTTAATATTGGTGCGGGAACCATTACCTGTAATTACGACGGAAAAAACAAACACCAAACCGTCATCGGGGACCACGCTTTTGTGGGTTCCAATGTGAATTTTGTAGCACCTGTAACGGTGCACGAATATACAAAAATCGGCGCGGGTTCAACCATAACCAAAGAGGTTCCGGCGGAATCATTGGCTATTGCCCGCTCGCGCCAGGTCGTTCTAGAAAACAAAGGTATCAAAAAAAATGACTAAAAGCGTAAACGGCGATTTGAGAATCTTCTCCGGCAATTCCAACATTGCCCTGGCTCAAAAGATTTGCAATCACCTGAATATGGAGATGGGAAAGTTGCGCGTGGAGCGTTTTGCCGACGGCGAAATTGACGTGCAGATTTTGGAAAGTGTGCGCGCGCACGATTGCTATATTATTCAG
Organism: Candidatus Avelusimicrobium fimicolum; assembly: GCA_900541355.1. Taxonomy (GTDB): domain Bacteria; phylum Elusimicrobiota; class Elusimicrobia; order Elusimicrobiales; family Elusimicrobiaceae; genus Avelusimicrobium; species Avelusimicrobium fimicola. Next base: position 6,661 of record UQJU01000047.1, read on the forward strand.
CCCACCTGCCCGCCCGTCAACGAAAACTTGATGGAACTTCTCATTATGATTGACGCGTTCAAACGCGCCAGTGCAGGGAAAATTACAGCGGTGCTCCCCTATTTCGGCTATGCCCGTGCGGACCGCAAGGCCTCTCCCCGTGTGCCGATTACGGCCAAACTGGCTTCCAACTTAATTACTACGGCCGGGGCGGACCGCATTATGACGGTAGATTTGCACGCGGGCCAAATTCAGGGGTTCTTTGATATCCCGGTGGACCACCTGCGCGCCCGCAAAGTATTTTTGGATTATTTTAAAGATTTTGATAAAAAAGATATCGTGGTTATCTCCCCCGACGTGGGCGGTGTGGAACGCGCCCGCAAATTTGCCGCCCGTATGGACGCGGGGCTAGTGATTATTGATAAACGCCGCCCGAAACCGAACGAAGCCGTGGTTTATAACGTTATCGGTGATGTAAAAGACAAAGTGGCGATTATTTTTGACGATATCGTGGATACGGCCGGCACGCTGACCACCGTAGCCCAAAAAATCAAAGAACGCGGCGCGCGTGAAATTTACGCCGTCTGCACGCACGGGTTGCTCTCGCGCAACGCCATGGAAAAGATTAACAAGTCCGATATTAAAAAATTAATCATTTCCGATTCGCTGCCTATCCGCGACCTGGGCCCGAAAGTGGACGTACTGTCCGTTTCGTACTTGCTGGCGGACGCCATTAAACGCAACCACGATGGCCGCTCTATCAGCGATATGTTTAACTAAATTTTGTAAATACTTTGGAGGAAACAAATGGAAAAAGTAAATATTGCTGCCGAATCCCGCGAAGGTATCGGTGTCAAAGGGGCTCTTTCTAAAATCAGAGCCGAAAAGAAAGTACCGGCCGTAATCTACGGCGGTCATAAAGAACCTGTTAGCGTAACCGTAACCGTAAAAGATTTGGATAAAATCGTTAAAGCCGGTAAAAACACGCTGGTAGAAATTGCCTTGGGCAAAGATAACGAACTTGCCCTGGTAAAAGAAATCCAATACCACGCTGTAACCGACAACCCGATTCACGCCGATTTTCAGCGCGTTAGTATGAAGGACAAAATGGACGTTATCGTTCCGCTCAAACTGGAAGGTACGCCTGCCGATGTGGCCAACTATGGTGCTATCATTGAACACATTATGCGCGAAATTGAAGTCCGCGCCCTGGTAAGCGCTATCCCGCACGAAATTGTGCTTGATATTACGCCGATGACCATCAACAAAGGTATTGTCGCGGGCGAAGTGAAATTGCCGGAAGGCGTTGAACTTTTAACCGATCCGGAAGCCCCGGTCGTACACTTGATGATTCCGAAAGAAGAAGAAGAAGCCCCTGCTCCTGCCGCGGCTGATGCCGCTGCTGCGCAGCCGGAAAGTTCTTCTACCAAAGGCAAAAAGGACGAAGAAGGCAACCTCACCAAGAACGCTGCCGCCGCCCCTGCCAAGGACGCTGCGAAGAAATAACCTATGCAATATCTCCTGGCTGGGCTGGGCAACCCCGGAACCCAATACGAGCATACGCGGCACAACGCCGGATTTATGGTGTTGGACCACGCTGCGCGCCAATGGGGGGCCGAGTGGAAAGCCTGGCAAAACCTGGGAGTGTATGCCAAGGTCTTTGTGGCCGGGTGTGATGTCTTTCTCATCAAACCATCCACTTATATGAACGAATCGGGTCGGGCTGTATCCAGCCTGGCCCGGTTCTATAAAATTCCGCCGCAAAATTGCCTGGTTTGCTTTGATGATGTATCGCTCAATGTGGGCAAATTGCGTATCCGCAAAAACGGCTCTGCGGGCGGACAGAAGGGTATGAAGAGCGTGATTGAGCAGTTGGGTACGCAGGAAATTGCCCGTCTGCGCGTGGGTATTGGTCCAAAACCCGAAAAGTTTGATTTGGCCAATTTTGTACTGTCTAATTTTCCCAAGGCAGATGCTCCTTTGTTGGAAGAAGCGCTTAACCACGCGGTGGAAGCACTGGAAGTGTTTTTTAAAGACGGCATAGAAAAGGCGATGAACCGCTTTAATTAATATAAATTTGTTTAGATAAAACACCGCCCCGGAGTATTTTTCACTCCGGGGCGGTGTTTCATATATTACGGCAAGGTTATTTGGTGTAGGCCATACAACAGTTGCCCAGCATACAGGTTTTGCACGGCTCTGCCGGCTGGCGGTCTTTTAAAGAAGCCAACAACTTGCGGGCAAAATCTGTTAAAGTGGGGTCGCGCGCACCCAAAACCAGCAAGATATCCCCCGGCTGGGCCGCGCCGGCCATTTCTTGCAAAATGCGTTCGCGGCAGTCGTCGTAACTTACGTTTGTGCCGCGCGCCTTTAAGCCCTCAAAAATCGTCCGGCAGGAAATCCCTTGCGGAACCGTTCCGCCCGGATAATATACCTCGGTCAGCCACAGGTGGTCATTGGGGCCGATATGGTTAGCAAAACTGTCCACAAAGTCCGCTGCCAGCATTTTGATAGAAGTAAATGCGTGGGGCTGGTAAAAGGCCAGCACACGTTTGCCGCGCAAGTGGGCCGCTTCAATGGTGGCTGCCAGTTTGTGCGGGTTGTGGGCAAAGTCATCTATTACCTCAATTTTGTTGTAACTGCCTACACTGGCAAAGCGGCGGGCAATTCCGGTAAATTTGTTTAATGCCTTGGCACAGGTTTCCAAATCTACCCCCATTTGCAGGGCTACGGCTACTGCCGCAGTGGCGTTGCATACATTGTGAAGCCCCGGAATATGCAGGCGGAAGGGTTGTCCTTGAATCGTAAAATCCGAGCCGAATCCGTCGGCCTTGATTTCGCTCGGGTGTACATCGCCCATAGAAAGCCCGAAGGTTTTGGCTTGGGGGGCCAGCACGCGCAGGTTTTCTTCCTCGGCATTAATAACAGCCGTTTTACAATGGGAGATAAACTCTTTAAAATATCCTTGTAAAATATTGATTTCTTTGTGGTCTTTTTGCAGATTTAAGCAAAGGCCCAAATGAGGATGGTATTTGACAATAGAGCCGTCGCTTTCGTCGGCTTCAATAACCAAAATATCGCTATTTCCCTTATATACGTTACCGAAAACGCCCTGTTCTTTTTGCAAAGACAAAATAGATGCCCCTGTAATGACGGACGGGCTTAATCCCGCAAAAGCCAAAATGTCGTAAACCATAGCGGTTGTGGTGCTTTTGCCGCTGGTGCCGGAAACGGCAATCGTGCGGTGTTCCTCCACGTGTTTGGCCAATAGTTCCGAGCGGTGCATAGTGGGAATACCCAGGGCCTTGGCTTTGATAATTTCGGGGTTGGTTTCCTCAATGGCCGAGGACAAAATAACCAAATCGGTTTTGTGGTCAATGCCGCTGCCGTCTTGCGGAAAGAGTTGTATGCCCAATTTTTTAAGATATTCCCATAAGGCCATATCGGTATAACCTTTGCTGATTAAACGGTCGGACCCGGTTACCTGGTCCTTGCCCATAGCGTGCAGTTGCGCCAGTGCGCTCATCCCTACACCGCCAATACCTACGAAGTGAATTTTCATTTGCGTTTTTCCTTCAATTTAAATTTTGCATAGTCCGACATTGTGTAAAACCCGCTCTCGCGCTTCATCAGCCACAGGGCTACCTGTATAGCCGATTCGGCAAACAAGTCCCGGTTTTTGGCCTCGTGCGTGAGCGTAATTTCATCAAAGGGGGAAACAAACTTAGCCGTGTGCGTGCCCACCGTTTCGCCAATCCGTTCGTAAGTAACGGCCTCATATGGCAGGCCGATTCCGTCGGCCAAAGTTTTGGCTGTGCCGCTGGGAGCATCTTTTTTATGGACATGGTGTATTTCGTGCAGGGCGGCCGAATATTGCGGAAACATTTTACCTGCCAGGCGTACCAGTTCGGTAAAGAAATAAACGCTTAAACTGACGTTTGGGGCATAAAAAACAGGTATTTTTTCTTCTGCCTGCATTTGGAACAAAAAGGTTTCGGGCAAGTTCGTGGTGCCCGTTAAAAAAGGCCGGCGGTGCTTATGCGCAATAGTAAAGGCTTCCTGCGCGCCTTGCGGGGTGGAAAAATCAATCACAATATCAAAATCGCCGATTACCTTTTGTCCGCTTTCGCGCTTAACGGCTACGGAGAGTCCCCATTGGGGGTTGGTTTCAATTAAGCGCGTAATGGCTTTGCCCATTTTCCCTTCCGCGCCGTTTAATAAAACTTTCTTCATACAAAACGCTCCAATAACAGTTCTGCAATTTGGCGGCCGTTCATCGCGGCCCCCTTTAATAAATTATCAAAAGTTACAAAATAGTGAATTACATTTGGTTCTTCTACATCTTGGCGCAGGCGGCAGATGTAAGTGGTTTCTTGTCCGCTGGCTTCTTTGGGGGTAACTACGCTTTCGCTGTATGATAAATTCGGAAAGGCGTTCCACTGTTGCTTTACCTGGGCCAAGTCAAACGGCTCCTTGGCTTTTACGGTAACGCCTAACGAGTGGGAATTTTCCACCGATACGCGCACCGTGTGGCAATATACTTTTAAGCCCGGAAGCCCTAAAATTTTGCGTGATTCGTACAAGCCCTTTAATTCCTCGGCGGTGTGGCCGTTGGGTTGCACCGAGCCG
>UQJU01000048.1 GCA_900541355.1 Candidatus Avelusimicrobium fimicolum
GAATCTGTTGTTGCGAAACGGCGAGATTCCGTACAGAAACCTTACGGAATGACGTTTGTTTGGGGTGGCCGCACGGTAAAACCTATTTTGTCATTCCCGACTACAACACTCGGAGATGACGACTTTATGAAAAAAGGAGGTCATCCTGAACTTGTTTCAGGATCTACCGCTTGGGTTGTTAGCCGTGGATTTACCCTTATTGAACTATTAGTCGTTGTCCTTATTATCGGTATTTTAGCGGCGGTGGCGGTGCCACAATATCAGTTGGCGGTGATGAAGAGCAGAGTGTCGGCTCTGATGCCCTTGCTTCGCTCTATCAGTGATGCGGAAGATGCGTTTTATTTGGCCAATGGCTATTATACCCATATTAAAAATTTGGACATAGCACTGCCCCAGGATTATATACATCAATATGCTGATAGAGATTTCTTTTGGGCAGATGGAACATATGTTACGCAGTGTGGAAAGGGGTGTGGTGGAGAAAATGGGCCGACTGTAACCGGTGGGTTGTATCAAATCGTAGGAAATACAGGGGCCCCCAAGGTGGCGATTACGTTTTACGGACAGTATTCCTCTGAGTATCAAAATAGGCGTGTATGCACCAGCAGTACTTCCTTAGGTACAAAAGTATGTAAAAATTTAGGTGGCAAACCCATATCCAACAGGCGTTGGCTTCTCCCTTAAAGCAATAAGAAGTCTTAATAAGTCTCCCCTGGTTTTTCCGGGGGAGACTTATTATCCTTAATTTGCCTTGGGCTGCTTACCCACAATATTTTTGATGTTTTTTCGGGTTGTTTTGACAATCACCTTGCGGAAACACCACAGGGCCCAAATGTTCGGCACGGTCATCATTGTCATAGTAAAAATGACAAGTGCCCACATAAAGCGGGTTGAACCGTTGGCCTCGGCGGTGCGCAGTAAGGAGTCGGAAATCGTCCAATCCAACGAAAAACTGGTGCCAATCCAGCCGCCCACAAAGGTCAAAATAATAAACAGCACGCGCACAGGTTTTATGAGCATATTGGAACCTTTGCACAAAAACTGCAAAGCCTTTTCCACATAATATCCCCAACCGATAATGGTAGTAAACGAGAAGATTACCAGCGAGAAAATCAAAATCGGCGTACCGATATACGGTACGGTTTTAAACGCGCTATTGCACAGGTTGGCGGCATAGACGTTGGGGTTTTGCCAATCTCCTGCCAGTACAATAACCATACCCGTCAGCGAGCAAATAAAAATCGCCCAAAATACAGAGGTAGCCGAAATAATCGCCATTTGCGTAGCACTGCGGGTTTTGGCCGCGGCGGCCGCAATAGAGGCACTTCCAAGCCCGGCTTCGGTTGCCAGTACAGCCCGCGTAACACCTGCGCTTAAAGCGGGTACCATAGCCTGCACAATAGCCATAATGCCTATGCCGGCGGCTCCGCCCACAGCAGCCTTGCCTGTAAAAGCGCTTTTAATTACCATTAATAAAGCGGACGGAATTTCGGTAAGGTGCATACTAAGCACAATAAGGGCGAGTAATAAGTACAAGCCGCCCATAATCGGTACCAGCCACTCGGAATACGCGGCAATACGTTTTACCCCGCCGATAATCACCACGCCCGCCGCTATGGCTACAAATAAGCCCACATACCACGGGTTTAAATTGTATCCTTCGCGCAAGGCATCGGCAATGGAGTTAGATTGCAAGGCGCTTCCGGCGGTTAAGGCCATTAATACCGTGCCCACCGCAAAAATAAGGGCGAGCCATTTAAACTTTAAAATGCGGGAAAGGTAATACATCGGCCCGCCCACATATTCGCCGTCCGGCAGGCGCACGCGGTATTTAAAAGCCACCATACACTCGCAGTATTTAATGGCAAAGTTGAAAAATCCCGCCACCACCATCCAAAACAGCGCCCCCGGGCCGCCCTCGGCTACGGCGGTAGTTACGCCGATAATGCTCCCGGTGCCTACGGTTGCGCCAATCATTACGGCGAGGGAGCCGAAACTGCTGACCATCCCTTCGGATTCTACTTTTTTAACCGACAGTTTCATTGCCGGCCAAGTGTATTTTTGTAGAAAATGCAAACGGATAGTAAAATAAATACCTAAGAAAAGCAGGATAATAATCATTGGCGGACCCCATACCAAAGTATTGAATCCGTTCATTACGTCGTACATATGCTGCAAGGTTGGCGCTGTCGCAAATGCGCAAACCGCTGTCCATAATTGTTGCAGGCTTTCCATTGTGTTTTTTTCTTCCTCCCAAACGGTACAACTTTTTTATTGTACTAAAATATAAGAGGAAATCTGCGAAAAATTTATAAGGGAAACCTTTCCAAATCCACGCAATATGATATATAATTTAGTAACGCGCGGGTTTGCCCCGCATTAATAAGGAGACGGGTTATGAAGAAACTTTTACTCGCGGCCTTTATCGCCGCTTTCGGCGCAGCCGCTTGCTCTTCCGGCAACGCCAACACCAAAACTGCGGATTCCCGCAACAAAGCATCCGCCAAGAACGCCAAATACCAAATCATTGACCAGGAGTTTGACAACCTGTTAGCGCCTGAGGCCGATTACGACACGTTGCCCGCCTATGAATTGCAGGCCTGCGGCGATTCTTATCTGCCGCCCGCCGAACAAACGGTAAGAGGGGCCAAAAAGCCCGCTGCTAAGGTGGTTAAAAAATCGGCTGCCAAAAAGAAAACGTCCAAGAGTTCTTCCAAAACCACTACGACCAACAAAAAGGTAGTAAACAATACCAATATTTATTATTTAGACGGTTCCGCACCGAATACGTCCACCTCGTCCACCAGCACGACGACCACTACTTACACGAGCGACGAAGTTGCGCCGGACACCTTGCAATAATTTATGCTTACGCCGTTAGAAAAGGAAGCACAACTTACACAAGAAGCCCATAGATTATATGGGCTTCTTAAATCTGTATCCAAAACAAAAGCCGCCAAGTGGACGTTTGAGGACTGCCTGGCCGCCGCGCCGTATGTACTGGCGATTAACCGCTTTAAAAAAGAGCAGAACGCGGTGATTCTCGCCCACTCCTATACCACACCCGATTTGGTTTACGGGGTGGCTGATTTTAGGGGGGACTCGTATGAACTGGCATTAAAGGCGCGCTCCTCTACTGCGGATATTATCGTTTTTGCGGGCGTGTGGTTTATGGCGGAGACGGCCAAAATCATCAACCCGGATAAAAAGGTAGTTATCCCGGCTGGCAAGGCGGGGTGCACTTTGGCCGATTCTATGACGGGGGAAGATGTAAAAAAACTGCGCGAAAAACACCCCGGCGTACCGGCTTTGTGCTATATTAACAGTTCCGCAGATGTAAAGGCCGTGTGCGATTCGTGCGTAACGTCCGGTAATGTTTTTGATATTGCGCAGAAAATACCCGGTAATGAACTGATTTTTGTGCCTGATATGTTGATGGCTCAAAATATTGATGCCGAACTCAAACGCCGCGGTACACCCAAAAAGATAATTTCTTCCGGCGGGTCCTGCTGTGTGCACGATAAATACCGCCCGGAAATTGTGGATAAACTGCGTGCCGAACACCCCGGTATTAAAATGTTAGCGCACCCGGAATGCCCCATTGAGGTTTGTCAAAAGTGCGATTATGTAGGCAGTACCAAGGGAATGGCCTCTTATGTGGCATCCTCGCCGGATAAGACATTTGGTATGCTTACGGAGTTTGGCCTTGTGAACCGTTTGGAAGCCGAACACCCGGACAAAACCTTTATTTGGCCCTACGGTGTGTGCAGTTATATGAAAAAGAACAGTTTGATTAATACCCTGGAAGCGCTGATTGACCCGCGCCCCGACCAAGTGGTTACGGTGGACGGGCGCGTAGCGGTCCAGGCCAAAAAAGCCATTGAAAAAATGTTTGAACTTGCAAAATGATACTGGATAAAATTATTGAACTTGCGTTGTTGGAAGATTTAAGTTTGGGGGATATTACCTCGGATACTATTTTTACGCCCGAAAACCGGGCCAAGGCCGCTATCCGCGCCAAAGAAGATTTGGTGCTATGCGGAATGGACGTAGCCAAAACCGTATTTCACGCGGTGGACCCGGACGTTGTTTTTACGCCGCTTAAAAAGGACGGCGATAATGTGAAAAAAGGCGAAGTGGTGCTGGAACTGACCGGAAGCACTTTGTCTATTTTAAAAGCCGAAAGAACCGCGCTTAATTTTATGCAGCGGATGAGCGGTATTGCCACCGCCTCGCGTGAATATGCGGCTATCGGCAAAAAATACGGCGTAATGATTGTGGATACGCGCAAAACACAGCCCGGTTTGCGCCGCTTGGATAAGTACGCTGTGCGCACCGGCGGAGCGCGCAACCACCGCATCAGCCTGGCCGACAGCGTGATGATTAAGGATAACCATATTGCGGCGGCAGGCTCCATTACGGCGGCCGTCAAAAAGATTAAAGACGTTATCGGGCACACTCCCAAGGTGGAGGTGGAAACCACGACCCTGGACGAGGTAAAAGAAGCCTTAACCGCCGGGGCGGATATCATTATGCTTGATAATATGACCCCCGAACAAATTGCCGTATGCAAAAAGGAAATTGCCGGGCGCGCCATTATAGAGGTGTCCGGCGGCGTGAATAAAACGAATTTGGAAGCGTACTGCGCGGTCCGTCCGGATGTGATTTCTATGGGAGCGCTTACGCACTCTGTTCCGGCAAAAGATTTGAGCCTAAAAATTGTACAATATATTAGTTAAGCGATTATTTAAAAATTGGGAGTAGCAGATGAATTACAATGAGTTGTTTTCCCAAGTGGTAAGCCGCTCCAAGGCTTCCGCCATTAGAGAACTTTTGAAAGTGATAGCCCGCCCGGATATTATTTCGTTTGCGGGGGGGCTGCCGGCCCCGGAATTATTCCCTACGCATGAAATTGACGGTATTATGCACCATGTACTGACTAAAACCCCCAAACAGGCTTTGCAGTACGGCACCACCGAAGGGCAAATGGCTTTGCGTACGGAACTGGTAAAATTATTAAAAGAAACCGAAAATATTGATGTAACCACCGACCAAATGATGGTGGTGTCCGCCTCCCAACAGGCTTTGGATATGACGGCGCGTCTGTTCGTAAACCCCGGCGACAGCATTATTACCGCTTGCCCTACTTATTTGGGCGCGTTGCAGGCGTTTCACGTGGCGGGTGCTGACATTACGGGTGCGGAAAGCGATGCGTATGGTATTTTGCCCGAAGATTTGGAAATGAAACTGGCTGAATTAAAAGCCCGTGGCAAACAATGCAAATTTATTTATTTGGTGCCTGATTTCCAAAACCCCACGGGTACGACGATTCCGGAAGACCGCCGACTACAAATTTTGGAACTTGCCCAAAAGTATAACACCTTTATTTTGGAAGATTCTCCATACCGCCAAGTCCGCTTTGAGGGCACTTCCCCGCGTACTTTTTACGCGTTGGACAACGGCCGTGGCAACGTGATTACAATGTTCACGTTTTCCAAGGTGTTTGTGCCCGGCTTCCGTTTGGGCTACATTGTCGGGCCGGAAGATGTTATTCGCAAATATGTCATTTTAAAGCAGGCGATGGATTTGTGCACTTCTCCCATTTTGCAGTTGGCTACGGGGGAATATCTGCGCAGCGGGATGCTGATGCAGCACGTCAAAGAAATTATTGCATCTTACCGCGAAAAACGCGATTTGATGTTGGAAACCTTGGCTAAATATATGCCGAAAAATGTTTCTTGGACGCGCCCCGAGGGGGGCCTCTTCCTGTGGCTGACCTTGCCTAAACATATGAACGCCACAGACCTGTTGCCCAAGGCCATTGAAAACAAGGTGGCCTATGTGGCCGGAGTAGATTTTTATCCGCAAGGGGATGTGTTTAACGATATGCGTTTAAATTTTTCTTACTCTACCAAAGAGCAAATTGTGGAAGGCCTAAAACGCCTTGCGCAAACTATTAAAGATAATTTGTAAGTGCTTGGGGGAGCCTGTACAGGTTCCCTCTTTTTTAGGTCCTTTGCCCTATATAAAAATGGGTCCAAGGGCCCTGTTATTTGGGGTGAAAGTATTGCAAAATGTAAGTATGGGTAAAAAAATATTTATTTTATTTTTAGCAGGTTTACTGGTTCCTACGGCGGTTTTTGCGCAGAAAAGTCCGCTTAAATCCGTTAAAGGGGTAAGGAGGGCTTTGACAAGCGCCTCCCGCGTAGTTATCCCGGCGGAAGAAAAAGCGTTGCAGCATTTGGTGGAAGCCACGCCAGAACGCCAGATTTTAGCGCGTTTTGCTTCGGTATTGCCCTCGCGCGGAGTCTTGGCCCCGTTGTTGAAAGACGGCAAACTTCACTCGGAAATATCCAATACACTTTCCCACGAAATCTCTAATGCCCTTTTCAAAATGCAGGACCGAAACACCAATAAATTAAGTCCGTGTATGGTGGTTCTCTCCCAGCGTATCCGTACAGGGATGAAACTCAGTTATACTTATTTGCTTGCATTGGAATATGAATTGCGCCTTGCACAAAAACAGGCGGAACAGGAATTTCGCAAGCGCTATCAGTATTCGGCGGGGACCCAAATTTTGGACGATAATCCCAATTTTCGCGCCCTGTTGGGTGAGGCCACGGCACAGCGGTTGAACGACCACTTTTTGCCGCTTTTGCCTTCTGCGGACAGAGTGCGGTTCTTAAAAATTTTAATGCAGGGTATCTTTGCTCCTACTGTTAATACGCACGAATTTTATACGGCCCTTTTATACCGCGAGGTCCGCACCGGCTTGCGCGAAATGGGCGGTACTTTCAGCACCGAGGAAGTGCAATATTACGGAACAATTAAAGACATGCTCTTGTTCTGTGCCCGGGTGTCTGCCGAGGAAGCGGCCTATAACAGTTTGCAATCGCCACGCCAAGTACGGGAGTTGTTTGTCTATAAGATAGAGGAAATGTCTTCCCGCTTTGCAGATACTCCTGCGGCGCTTGCAATGTGGAATAGGCTTGTAGAATATTACAAACATCATTTTGACCCGCACAATCCACAGAAATAAAATACTTTTTGCCCCGGTTGGTTTATTTCCCGACCGGGTTTTTTGTTATTATGCAGTTATTTTGCAATAAATTCCAAATCGGCAATTTGTTTTTGCCTGAGGATGTTTTGCCCGGTTACGGTTTCTGGTAAAGGAATATCGGTTGCCTTTTCGTCGCAACATTACAAATGCGGTTTCGCCTATAAGTGTTAATCTAAATCTACAACTAAAAACAAAATACTAATGCAGTTTTCTATCATTGGTTTATGCTTCTATTTTGGTAAAATATATATATGTATTTCCCTAAATTACTTGTCCTTTCCTGCTGTGCGCCCTGTTCTTGTGCGGCTATCAAAAAATTGGCAGATGACGGCATAGATGCCACCGTTTTATTTTATAACCCGAATATCTATCCGTCGGCTGAATATGAAAAACGGCGCGACGAGCAAAAGCGCGTATGTGAGCATTTTGGCCTAAAATTTGCCGAACTGCCTTATGAACCTGAAAAATGGGATAAAGCCGTAGCCGGGCTGGAAAACGAACCCGAGCGCGGCAAGCGGTGTTCGGCCTGTTTTTATATGCGTTTGGAAAGAGCCGAACAGTATGCGCTGGAACATAAATTTACGGCGTTGACCTCTGTGCTGGGTGTATCGCGCTATAAAGATTTGGACCAAGTAAACGAGGCCGCCCGCCGCGCGTGGTATGCCGTAGGCAAGCCGTATGCGGCGATTAACTGGCGCAAGAACGGGTTGGAAGAATTGCGCCAAGCGCTTATAAAAGAATTACAATTATACAAGCAAGATTATTGCGGCTGTAAATACAGTATGAGGGGTAAAAATGACAAATAAGGTTTGGCGGCGCTTGGCTACGGTAGCGGTGTGCACGCTGATTTTATTCTTTGGGGCGGACCTTGCTTTGCGGTGGGTATCGTCCAGTAATTGGATGAAAAAATACGCCGTACAAAAGATGCAAGAGGCCACCGGACGCGAGGTGCGTTTGGAAAAAATGTCCGTCAGTTTTATGGGGGTAAAGGCGGATAAGTTTGCTTTATCGGAAGCGGGCGGTTTTGAAAAAGGAACTTTCTTATCGGTGGAGCGGTTGCGGATTAGGGTGTCGCTCATCCATTTAGTTCACGGGCATATTAAGTTAAAATCGCTTACCGTTAGCGGGGTGGAAGCCTATTTGCTCCGCCGGGCTGACGGAGTGTTTAATTGGGCCGATTTGTTGCCTGCGGATAAGCCGTCCGCAGAGGAACCTGCGCAAACGGATACACTTTCCTTGCCGTATTTAACCTTAACAGATTTATCGTTAAAAAATATCAATATATTTTATCAAGACGAGGAAAATAAAAGACAAGCCGCGCTAAAAAATATTACCTTGCGGGGCAAACGGCTGGTGGTGCGGGATTTGATTAATTTGGGCTTTGCGGCGGACGGCTTTTACCAAGAGGGGGAAAAACAGTATGAATTCCCTGTATCGTTTAATGTGCGGCTTAATTTGGCGGGGGGCGATTTGTCGCGCGCGCAGGTGCAAATGCCCGACTTTTTGCTTTCTTATAACGGAGCCAAGGCTAAAATAAATTTTCAAGCGCAGGATTTTATTGCGCCCCACATTAAGTTGGGTGTTACGTTAGAAAATTTAACCACGGATACTTTGCAAAATCTCGTGCCGGACGAACCGCGCTTTGAGGTCCCGCAGGTGCATTTTAAAACGGATGCAATAGCCAATTTGCCGGAAGAAAAACTGACGGTTAATCAAGTGGTTTTGGCCCTTTCCGGGGTGAAACTGTCGGCTATTGGCGGCATAGATTACGGCGCAGTTTTAAAATACGAAGTCCGCGCTGAGTGGCAAGTTGATTTTAAGGAGTTTCTTGCGCAACTGCCCCAACTGGCTGAGGAATATCAAGCCGCAGGAACCGCCGGCGGTACGGTGCATTTTACCCAGCAGGATTGGCAGGCTGCCGTTACAGCGGCTGATATGGGCGCAAATGCGGGCTATGCGGGCCGTTTGGAGCAAGGGGTATTGGAAGTGTCTGCACTGGGAACAACCGATTTTAAAACGGCGGTTTCCAGTATAACCGTTTCCGGCTTGCTGAATAAGGAACCTTTTTCCGTCAATGCATCTTGGAACCAGTCTCCCAAGGATTTGGCGGTTTCGTTAAATGCTTTTGCAAAAAAATTAATTTTACCTCCTTTGCCGGAACGTACAGAGAAAGGCGTGGCTGAAAAGAAAGTACAAACGGATAAACAGCCTGCCCCTGCGTGGCCCTTGCCACCGGCCACCGTTACCGGAAAAATACAAATAGATGCGTTGGACGCGCCGTATATTGCGGGGCGGCAGATTTTGCTCCAAGCGGATTTGGGCAACCTCACCCCCGATATGAAGCGCGCCCGCGGCGAACTCAATTTGTCTATGGGTAACGGGGAAATTAAGGACTTATATAAACTGACAGATGCTAATGCTTTAACCAAGGTGTTGTTTATGTCTGTAAATATCGTGGGAAAAGTATTTAATTCGCTTAATGTGTTTTCTGTGTTAAACGGTATCGGCAGCGGGCTTGTGTCCGCCGTCAGTACATCAGACAAAGAGGAGGATACCGTTTTGCAAACTGTTACCGGACCGGACGGACAGCCGATGCAAATCCGTGTACCCAAAAGCCAACAGAAGATTGACGGGCGTATGGCTTTTGATAAGTTTACTACCGACGTAACCTTTACCAAAGGCAAGGCTTCCGTAAAAGACGGCAGTTTTGTGTCTGATATGGTGTCTTTTAGTTTGAACGGTACGACAGATTTTAACAGCGGTGAAATAGATATGACGGTACAGGCTGCTCCGGGCAAGCACGAGGCGGACGGTATTATGCCGCTGAAATTGAATATTGGCGGTACGGTGGACGACCCCAAGGGCAGTATGAGTATGTTGGGGTCGGTGTCGTCGCTCGTTACGCAAGGTATTGGTAATAATTTTGCCAGCCGCTCCGTAAAAAAGGGCATTGGCGGACTATTTGGCATTTTTAAAAAGAAGGAAAAACAGACCGATCAGCCAGCGGAATAAACCGGAGTGTTTTCTATTTAAAAAGGCAGTAAAATGTGAGGCGTGAAGAAAAATTTTATCTCAATAAAAAACCCCGGGCTTTATAAAAGGCCCGGGGTTGCCATTTGTTCTTAATTTATTTAATCACTTCTTTGATGATTTTGTAGGCGGCAGGTTTCTTTTTGCCTGTTTTAAGTGCTTGTTTGAACAGTGCCGCGCCGTCCTCTAACCGTTTTTTATCGGACGCATACAGCGTGGCAATTACGTCGCCTTTTTTGACGGCATCACCTGCCTTTTTGGAGAGCCAAATGCCCGCACCGTAGTCAATCACGTCTTCCATTGTGTTTCTTCCGGCGCCAAGCAATACTCCGGCCATACCGGCGGTTTTTGCGTCAATGTGTTGGACATATCCGGAGGCTTCGGCCTTGATTTCCAATTTGAGTTTGGCATCTTTAAAGTAGCCTTCCGGGTCGTCCACGGATTTGGGGTCTCCGCCTTGCCACTTCACCATTTCGCGCAGTTTGGCGGCGGCTTCGCCGTTTTCAATCTTTTCTTCCATTAAAGCGCGGGCCTTTTTGATATCTTTTACTTTGCCGCTGATGACGAGCATATTGGCGGCTTCTTCAATTAAAAGTTCGTAAAAGTCGGGCGCGAGGGTCTTGTCGCCTTTTAAAATTTGAATTGCCTGGCGCATTTCGTTAGCGTTGCCGATAGCGCGGCCGAGCGGCTGGTCCATATAGGTAATAAGCGCGCGGCATTTAAGGCCAAGGAGTTTGGCGGTGCTGACGAGCGCGCGGGCCAGTTTGCGGCTGTCTTCCAGTTTTTGCATAAACGCGCCGGAGCCGTATTTTACGTCCATTAACAGGCTGTCCACCCCTTCGGCATATTTTTTAGAAAGAATACTGGCCACGATGAGCGGGCGGCTTTCCACGGTGCCGGTGGCATCACGCAGGGAATAGAGTTTTTTATCGGCCGGGGCCAGGTCTTTGGTCTGCCCAAACATACAAACATTTAATTTTTGAATTTGGCGGTAAATCAGTTTGACGGGTACGCGCACTTCAAAATTCTTCATAGATTCCAATTTGTCCAAGGTCCCGCCCGTATGGCCTAATCCGCGGCCGGACATCATCGGTACGGCTACTCCGCCGCAAGCCACC
>UQJU01000049.1 GCA_900541355.1 Candidatus Avelusimicrobium fimicolum
TGTCCTCTTTTAGAGTAACGACAGATCCTGGACTACAACTTTCCAGGATGACGACAACTACAATATAAAAGGCAAACTACACAAGCAATAGAACCTGAAACCGGTCAATAGACCCCGTACAGAAACACTACGGGGTCCATTAATAGGTTTCAGAATCTACCTTATGGGTAGTTGCCGTTAAAGACAACAGTCCCCTAAAAGGACAAACAAAAAACCCGCCGGGTTCAAGCGGCGGGCGTTACAAAAAACAACTATATAAAATATCCAACTGCTAAATTAATACGGCTTGCGGCCGGCAGTGTACAGGTCAAGCGATTGGCAAATAGCAATACTCTTGGCTTGGTTGCTCGTGCAGGCGAGTGAAGCCCCCTTGCCCGACGTTCCGCTGATGTACGGGTTCCACAGTACATAGTCGTACTTGTTGCCGCCCAAGCGTTTGGCGGTTACGCCGTTGCAGTCGGTGCCGGGGATATTGGCGTTAGTGGCGGAGTTTATCACAAATTCAAAAGCCTTTGTCGTGATTTTGCTTCCGTCCGCGCTCATTGTGCCGGGGTAGGCAATCGCCAATTTTTTAAACGAAACCGGGCAAGCGTTGTCGCCCGAACGTCCGGCGGCGTAGGCATAAACCGCGTCATTAAGGGCCTTAATGCCGGCCATCGCTTCCGTGGCGCGGGCGCGCTCAATAGAGCGCGTGTACTGCGGCAATGCTATGGACGTCAATACACCGATAATCAAAACCACCGTCAGCAATTCAATTAATGTAAAACCAGAATTAGAAATTTTATTCATAAATCCTCCCTAATGATTTTAACAAATTTTACTAAAATTTAAGCGCACTTACGCGCTCAGCGGCCTGTTTCGTCAGTTCCGGCGTGTTAAAAGCCGTCAAGCGGAAGTAGCCCTCTCCGCACGAACCGAACCCGACTCCCGGGGTGCCGACCACCTGCGCTTCCTGCAAGAGTTTATCAAAAAAGGTCCAACTATCCAGCCCATTTGGGGTTTTTAGCCAAATATACGGCGCATTTATCCCGCCGAAGGCTTGTATGCCCGCACCTTTTAGGGCATTTAAAATCACGCGCGCATTAGCCTGATAACCGGAAATAACCTCTTTAATCTGCGCTTGTCCGTCGGGCGAAAAAACGGCCTCCGCCCCACGCTGGACGATATACGGCACGCCGTTAAATTTAGTTGTCTGGCGGCGCAGCCACAACGCATTAAGCGGGTGTGCGGAGCCGTTTGCGTCAAAGATTTCCACCCCCTTAGGCACCACCGTATAAGCACAGCGCGTACCGGTAAAACCCGCCGTTTTGGAGAACGAGCGGAACTCCACCGCCACTTTTTCCGCCCCCGGAATTTCGTAAATGGAGTGCGGCACATCTGACTGTGTAATATATGCCTCGTAAGCGGAGTCATATAAAATAATGCTATGGTTTTCAACCGCCCAATCTACCCATTTTTTTAACTCCGCACGCGTCATAGCGGTTCCCGTGGGGTTATTGGGTGAACACAAATAAACCAAATCAGCGGGCTTATCCGGCAAGGCCGGCGTAAAATTATTTTCCTCGGTACACGGCAAATAAACAACTCCGCCGTAACGTCCGTTTGAAAATTCCTCCGTTCTGCCCGCCATTACATTCGTGTCCAAGTACACAGGATACACCGGGTTTTGCAGGGCGACCGTTTCCAACGGGGAAAAGAGTTCCTGGAAATTCGCCACATCACTTTTGGCTCCGTCGCTGACAAAAATTTCGTCGGCGGATAATTTTATACCGCGCGATAAATAATCGTGCTGTAAAATGGCTTCGCGCAAAAACGCATAGCCCTGTTCAGGGCCGTATCCGCGAAAGGTGTTTATATTTCCCATTTCGTCGCACGCTTTTTTTAACGCTTCCACCACCGCCGGAACCAGCGGGCGCGAAACGTCCCCAATGCCCAAACTAATCACGCTTTTGCCCGGGTTTTGTGCCTTAAAAGCAGCCACGCGCTTGGCAATGGTAGAAAAAAGATAACTGCCCTGTAATTTTAAATAATTTTCGTTTAATTGCGCCATTATTCCCCCCAATATTCGCCCGAAAAAACCGCTTGGGCAAGCCCCGTCATAAAAATATTTTTTTGCTCCGGCCACTCTATAAACAGGTCGCCGCCGTCCAATTTAACGGTTATATTTTTTTCTGTTTTATGGTTTAATACACACGCCACCGCCGCAGCGCAAGAGCCGGTTCCGCAAGCCTGCGTAATGCCCGCACCGCGCTCCCATACGCGCATCCGCACGGTTTTATCATCTAACACCTGCACAAACTCCACATTTGTTTTACGCGGAAAAAGCGGGTGCGTTTCCAATTGCGGCCCCCAAACAGAAAGAGGAACCTTGTTAATATCCGGCGTAAAAATAACCAAATGCGGATTTCCCATAGAAACGGCTGTTCCGTGAAAGGTTTGTCCCGCGGCGGAAAGCGGAAAATTGACGGCTGTTTCCGCCGGGTTTCCCGCCATAGGGATTTCCCCCTGCGTAAGCCGGGGCGCGCCCATATCCACCCGCACAAGTCCGCGGGCTTCGTTGATAATTTCCGTGCGGATAATGCCCGCCAAGGTATCTAACGAAATATGTTTTTTATTGACTGTTTTCCGACGGAAAAGGTGCAAAGCCACACAGCGCGAAGCATTGCCGCACATTTCGGCCTCGCTGCCGTCGCTGTTAAAAATACGCATTGTAACATCGGCCTTGGCTGACGGCAAGAGCAAAACAAGTCCGTCCGCCCCGACGCCAAAGCGGCGGTTGCAAATAGTTTGAGCAAGCGCAGACGGATTTTTTAAGTCCGCCGCGGCCGCCCCGTCCAGCAGGACGAAATCGTTTCCCAAACCTGTATATTTTGTAAATTGCATATTCTTATTTTATAAAAACCGGACTCCAATTTGGTAAGATATTTGTATCTTATTTACAGGGGTATATTTTATGGAAGTATTGCAAGCCATTCAAACGCGCCGCAGCGTGCGCAAATATTTGGATAAGCCCGTAGAACGGGAAAAAATAAACGAGTGTTTGGAAGCCGCCCGTCTGGCGCCGTCCGCCTGCAATTCCCAGCCGTGGCACTATATTGTAATTGACGACCCGAAAGTAAAAGAAGCCTTTTGCAAAGAAGCATTTAGCGGTGTATATGCAATGAGCAAATGGGCCGAAAAGGCTCCCGTTTTGATTGCCGCCGTATCGGACAAGGGGTCCTTTACCAGCCGCATCGGCAATTTCTTCCGCCGGACGGAATTTTATTTGGTGGATCAAGGCATTTCCGGCGAGCAACTCGTCTTGCGCGCGTGGGACCTGGGGCTTGGCACCTGCTGGATTGGGTGGTTAAATTCGGCCAAAGCGGAAAAATTCTTTAAACTGCCCAAAGGCAAAAAAATTGAGCATTTAATTGCAATGGGTTATCCCGCCGAAACACCCGACGCGCGCCCGCGCGAAGCCTTTGAAAAGAAGGTCAGTTACAACGAATTTAAAGAGTAAGTAAAAGCGCCCTAGGTTTTATAGCCTAGGGCACTCTTCATTGCTGCGTTAAAAATTACTCCGTATATTCTGCGCCCCAACTGCCGAAATTGCCGCTTCCGCTACTTCCGTTGGAAGTTTTTTTCGTTAGACCTATTGCCTTGCAATCAGAACCATCCGCATCCTTGGAAATACAAAACCGTCTGCCGCCGGGACCCATTCCTAATCCAAAACCGCTAGGTGGACGGCCCCAATATACAACTAAACCGGTACCCGCGGGCGTATTTTCTTTCACACTTCCGCCTTGAAAGCCACAACTATCTTCTTGAAAAAAAGAAAACTTACAAGGAGTAGAATCCGGCAATTTTATATCCAGTTCATCCGTGATACAACTGGCTCCTTTGCCCAAACGGCAAACTTCCATAGCATCATAATAAGCCTTAATTACCGGCCAGATAGCGGCTGCACGGCTTTTATCCACTGCTTTTTTATACTGCGGCAATGCCACAGAAGACAAAATACCAATAATTAGAACTACTACTAACAATTCAATCAAGGTAAAACCTTTCTTCATAACCCCTCCTATTATATTCCCCCAAACACAGGGGTTTTTTATTTTAACAAAAAGAGTCTATCCCTGTCTAGGGTATTTCCGACCGCAGCCCCCGTAGTGTTTCTGTACGGAGTCTATTGATAAGTGCTTGGGTTGTTTATCTTTTGCATTGTCGTTGTCGTCATCCTGGAAAGCCGTAGTCCAGGATCTGTTGTTATTAAATAAGGAGTAGATACTGGAACGCTCCGCGCCGGCAAACCTTCCAGTATGACCTATTAAATAACACCCATTACCCAAGCAGTAAATCCTGAAAAAACTAACGTGCCACCCGTGAATTGCCCATAAAAACGGCTTGTACGAAAAAATATTTTTTGAACCCCTTAGGGCGGGTTATCAAAATATCCGTGCAAGCCTGTTTTTTATAACGCTTTGGCAGAGATTTTTTGGTTACTTTTTCCGGCAAAAAAAAGTAAACTTTCCGCCTATTTTTCAAACTTTTCTTTGAACCACTTAATCACCCATTCGGGTTTGTAATCAATAATTTTTTTGTTATGCGGGGTATAACTTTCCGCCGGGGCAAAAATCTGCTTTTCGCGCGGAAGAAGCGGATAAATGTAATCGGTTACCACCTCAATATTGGGATACCACAGATTGTGTACCTTTTTATCTATCCAATGCTGCAAGCCCAAGTTAGGTAAATGCAGGCCCGCCGAAGCGGCCCAAAAAACGGAGTTGACGGCAATCACATACAGCGGGAATTCACCCTTTAAAATGGAAAGCAAATGCCACGTTTGGTTAATGGAAAGTTTTTTGATATCAATTTCCAAATAGTCCGGGTTTTCCACAGGGCCGCCCTTGGTAACGCTCATCACAAAGTACCCCTCTTTAATAAGCCCCTTGGCAAGTGCCTGCATATGCGGATAAACATAGTTTGAGCCGCGTGAATCCAACTGCAAGAAAATAATCCCTTTTTTGCCTTGCGCGCCTTTGCGTGCCTTGTCCAAATACTCCGCCACCACCGGGGCGGGCTCTGCCGGGAAATACATTACAGGAGCGGGAACATCTTTGGGCACGGGTAATGAAAAAGTTTCAAACAAACTCTTTACGCGGTGTGCAACGTGCAAACCGTAATCGTAGTACACAGGCACAGCCAAAAAACCTTCGGGAATATTTTTAAAGGCATCCTCGTAATTGTAATTTTTCCAAATGAACGGATGCCGGTATCCGTCAAAATAAAAAACCTTTTCAAAATGGGGATTTTCGGCCAGTAATTTGCCAACTAAGGGCGAATTATTGCGGTCAAACTGCCCGCCCACATACGCGTAAAAGGGTAATTGGGGATACTCCTTTTTAAGCGCGGAAAGCATTGGCGTAGTGTATAAATAATCACCAATTCCCATAAAGAAAATCAGTGCCACCCCTTTGACGTTAGCATTAGCCTTCAAGGCCTTACCCAAGTGATAATAAACGTGTTCGTGGCGGTAGAGCGGGCGGGAAATGCGGTACCACTCCTTATTTGCAGGCAAAGTTTCCTTGCATTCCGCCGAGGTATGAGGCTTATCAAACTGATACCATACGGGCGTATGGGTGTGAAGAAAAAAGAAAATTTTATGTTTCAGCCAGCGCAACGTTTCGTAAACTACGCAGGCGGTACGGTGCATACAAAGCCATTTTTGGATATTCATATATATAAGTATATCAAACCGGGAAAGGGAGTTCAAAACGGGTTATAATAAAATGAAAAGCCCCCAGTTGGCAAAACCGGGGGCTTGATACAAAAAAGTGCAACCGATTAACGGTAATACGAACTGCCGTTGGAAATAGGCGACACGTTAATCAAATCAAAAAAGTCTGCGCAATCGCCTGACGGACAGCGCCAGTACATAGTGCCCACTTCGGGCATACCGGCGGTCTGCACCTTTACAAAGCCGCGTACACCCGTATAACTGTTGCTCATACCCTTGGACGTTACCGTCACTTCGCAGTTGCGGGTGCTTCCTGCGGCGGTGCCGAGGGTGTAGGTCCAGTTTTTGCTGTTGTTGGCAATTTTAATGTCCAAGTCGGAAAGCGCACCCGGGCAGGTGCGGAAGGTAGTGGCATAAATGGACGCCGCATCCAAAATATTCTTGGACGTTACCACCGCTTCGGCAGTGCGGGCCTTTTCCACAGAGCGTTCATACTGCGGGAGCGCAACGGCGGACAAAATGCCGATAATCAGCACGACTACTAACAGTTCAATAAGCGTAAAACCCTTATTATTCATATTCTCTCCTTATAAGTCAAATCTACCTAATAGTATAACCAAAATTGAAATCCAAAACAAGTAAAAATTCTTTTATTTACCGGGCGGTAAATTGTTGTTTGACCTCTCCCCTGCAAAGTTATACAATATACATAGGCCGGAGTACCTTCCGGGCTGCCGCATTTAGTAGCGGCGTTTTACCGTTTTAATTTAAGCAAAAGGAGACTTCTCTATTATGGCTAAACTAGTTGCTATGGACGGCAACGGTGCAGTATCCCACGTCGCCCACGCTACCAACGAAGTAATCGCTATTTACCCGATTACCCCGTCCTCTACGATGGGCGAAATCTGCGACGCTAAAAGCGCCAAGGGTGAAACCAACATTTGGGGCAACGTTCCTTCCGTGAACGAACTCCAATCCGAAGGCGGTGCCTCCGGTGCCGTACACGGTTCCTTGACCGCCGGCGCGCTGACGACCACTTTTACCGCTTCGCAGGGCTTACTTTTGATGATCCCGAATATGTACAAAATCGCGGGCGAACTCACGCCGACCGTGTTCCACGTGTCTGCGCGCGCTATCGCCACGACGGCTTTGTCTATCTTCGGCGACCACTCCGACGTAATGGCCGTACGCCAAACCGGTTGGGCTATGCTCTGCTCCGACAACCCGCAGGAAGCAATGGATATGGCGCTTATTTCCCAAGCCTCCACGCTTAAAGCCCGCGTGCCGTTTGTGCATTTCTTTGACGGTTTCCGCACCAGCCACGAACTGAATATGGTGGAACCTCTTACCAAAGAACAAATGCACGAAATGATTGACGACAAACTTGTGGAAGAACACAAGTCCCGCGGTTTAAACCCGGAACACCCGACCGTGCGCGGTACCGCCGCCAACCCGGACGTGTACTTCCAAGCTCGCGAAGCCGTCAATAAATTTTATAATGCCGTTCCCGGTATTGTAAAAGAAGAAATGGCTAAATTTGAAAAATTGACCGGCCGCCACTACGAACTCTTCCAATACGTCGGTGATGCGGATGCGGAACGCTTGGTCGTGATTATGGGTTCCGGCGCGGACGTAGCGCAGAACGCCGTAGAAGCGATGAAAGGCGAAAAAGTGGGCGTACTCAAAATTAAATTATTCCGTCCCTTCTCTATTGAAGATTTTATTAAAGTCATCCCGGCCTCTGTTAAGAGAATTGCCGTTATGGACCGCACGAAAGAACCCGGTTCCTTGGGCGAACCGTTGTTCCAAGATGTTTGCGCCGCTTTCTTAACCAAAGAAGCCAAAGCAAAATTTGCCGCTACCCCGCTCATTATCGGCGGCCGCTACGGTATCGGTTCCAAAGACTTTACCCCCTCTCACGTTAAAGCCGTGTTTGATAACCTGGCCGCCAACGAACCCAAAAAAGAGTTCACGGTCGGTATCAAAGACGATTTGACGAATTTATCCTTGCCCGAAACCAAATTGGAAAGCAAAGCCGCCAATGATATTTTTGCCGCTTTGTTCTACGGTTTAGGCTCCGACGGTACAGTAGGCGCCAACAAGAACACGATGAAAATCATCAGCGCCAACGGTTTCTTTGCCCAAGGTTACTTTGTGTACGACTCTAAAAAGTCCGGGTCTATGACCACGTCCCACATCCGCTTCGGCAAAAACTATATCCGCGCGCCTTACCTCATCCAATCTGCGGACTTTATCGGCGTGCATATGTTTGACTTCTTGGATAAATATGATGTGCTCGGCAAAGCCAAAAACGGTGCCACCGTACTTATCAACTCTCCTTACAACGCCAGCGAAGTATGGAACCATTTAACCGCCGAAGTACAGAAGATTATCATTGACCGCAAACTGAAAGTGTACGTCATTGACGCTTCCGATATTGCCTTGGCTACCGGTATGGGCAGCCGCACCAATACCATTATGCAGACGGCCTTCTTCGGTATTGCGGGCGTAATCCCGACCGAAAAAGCCATCGCCGACATTAAAGAAGCCATTAAGAAAACCTATTCCAAAAAAGGCGAAGAAGTGGTGCAGAAGAACTACAAAGCCGTGGATGCCGCCTTGGCGGGCTTGCAAGAAGTAAAATATCCGGCCGAAGTAACCTCTAAATTGCACACCAAAGCCCCGGTTCCGGCGGAAGCCCCTGCGTTTGTAAAAGACGTTTTGGGCGAAATGATTGCCGGCCGCGGCGACGACTTGCCGACCTCCGCTATGACCGAAGGCGGTGTGTATCCCACCGGTACCACCCAGTACGAAAAACGCAACATTGCTATTATGGTACCCCAATGGGACCCCAACACTTGTATCCAATGCGGTTTCTGCTCCTTAGTCTGCCCGCACGCTGCTATCCGCATTAAAGCGTACGACGGAAAAGCCTTGGAAAACGCTCCCAAGACTTTTAAATCTGCCGACGGCAAAGCCGACCTTGCCGGTCTTAAATTCACCGTACAAGTAGCGGTGGAAGACTGCACCGGTTGTGGCGCCTGCGTATTTAACTGCCCGGCCAAAAACAAAGAAAACCCGGAAAAGAAAGCCCTCAATATGGTGCACCAGTTGGAAGTTCGCGACAACGAAATTGACAACTACGCTTTCTTCTTGGGCCTCAAACAAGCCGATGTAAAAACCAAAAAAGAATCCGTCAAAGGTTCCCAAATGAGAAGACCTTTGTTTGAGTTCTCCGGCGCTTGCGCGGGCTGCGGTGAAACCCCGTATGTAAAACTCTTAACGCAGTTATTCGGCGACCGCTTGGCCGTAGCCAACGCGACGGGCTGCTCTTCTATTTACAGCGGCAACCTGCCCACCACGCCTTATTGCAAACGCGACGACGGCAAAGGCCCGGCTTGGTCTAACTCCCTGTTTGAAGACAACGCCGAATTTGGCTTGGGTATGCGCTTGGCGTTTGACCAACTCAACCACGATGCCAAAGCGGCTTTGACCGAAGCCAAAGAAGGCGGACTTAAAGAACACGCCGCCTTGGTGGATGCGATTATCAACGCCGACCAGAGCACTGATGCGGGTGTGGAAGAACAACGCAAACGCATTGCGGAACTCAAAGATATTTTGAACAAAGGCGCCGAAAAAGGTTGCGAAACCTGCAAACGCCTGTTGAGCCTGGCTGACTACCTCGTCAAAAAATCCGTCTGGATTTTGGGCGGCGACGGTTGGGCCTATGATATCGGCTACGGCGGTTTGGACCACGTTTTAGCCAGTGGCAAGAACATCAAAATCTTGGTGCTGGATACGGAAGTCTATTCCAACACCGGCGGCCAGATGTCCAAAGCCACCCCGTTGGGTGCCAAAGCCTTGTTCGCCGCGGGCGGCAAACAAATGCCGAAGAAAGACCTCGGTATGATTGCGATGACCTACGGTAACATCTATGTAGCCCAAGTGGCTATGGGTGCCAATATGAACCAGACCATCCAAGCCTTGGCGGAAGCCGATGCTTACAACGGTCCGGCCCTCGTAATTGCGTACTCCCACTGTATCGCTCACGGGATTGATATGTCCAAAGGTATGGGTGAAGCCAAACGCGCCGTACAAGCCGGCCGCTGGATTCTCTACCGCTTCAACCCCGAAGCCCGCTACGAAGGCAAGAACCCCTTGCACGTGGATAGCCCGTTAGGCGCGCCGACCTTGCCGTTGGCCGACTATATGAGCGGCGAAAACCGCTTCAAAGGCTTGATGCGCGACAACCCGGAACTCGCGAAGGAACTTATCAAACGCGCTGAATCCGAGTATGCTTGGAGACGCGACTTGTACAAACAACTCGCGGCTATCCAACCCGCTGAAAAAGTCGTAAAATAAGTTTGTAACGCAGGATGAAAAGCCCCCGGCAAGCGAAAGCGACCCGGGGGTTTTTCTTATCCCTGCAAGCGGGCGCGACTTGTACAAACAACTCGCGGCCATTCAGCCCGCTGAAAAAGTCGTAAAATAAGTTTGTAAGGAAGTAAAAACCCCGGCCGAGTTTATCACTTGGCCGGGGTTTTTTATGGAATATTTAGCAATCTGTTGTTGTCATTTGTCGTCATCCTGGAAAGTCGGCCGGCGCGGAGCGTTCCAGGATCTGTTGTTATCAACAAAAAGGAAACTTCTTACAAATTCATCCCTTTGCAAATCTTGGCACACTTGGAGTGAGAGCCGGAGCATTGAATTTTCCCGGGAGTAGTCGTGTTGTCGTAATAAAAAGCCACCACACAATTAGGTTGCTCCCACTTATTCCCAGCCTCGTTCAGTCTGCCGAAACCGCCCCACACCCGCGGACAATCCATATTTCCACCACAATCTCCCTCCACATACTGGTCAATCCAAGTACCATTATCATAAACGACAAGTCCTGCCCAAGGTTTACTATTGGCGTTTCCCGCGGGAATAGAAATATCCAAATCGTTTAAATTGTCGGTATATTTGCCATTAGCCATATAATACACTTCGTTAGCGTTTTTAATGGCGCGAACTAAGGGAACGATGCTGTTCATTTTACTTTTTAAAACTGCTGTTTCGTACTGTGGCAAAGCCACCCCCGCCAATATGCCAATAATGAGAACTACAACCAAAAGTTCCATAAGGGTAAACCCCGCGCTTGCCTTGTCTTGCAGACGGCAGATTTTTCGCGCCCTTTTGGTTAGGGAAGCCACATTGTTCTTGTTGTGTTTCAAGCCAACGAAACGGCAACAATAAAAAATACATCTTTGCATCCCATAGTGTTTGGCGGCCCGCAGGGTTACGGGATCTGTTGTTTTTGTTGTCATTTCCGAGTGTCGTAGTCGGAAATCTGTCGTTTTTCTTTTTAATAACAAAAGATCCCCGACAGAAACCTTCGGGGATGACAAAATAGAGGCAAATCCTTTCATTT
>UQJU01000050.1 GCA_900541355.1 Candidatus Avelusimicrobium fimicolum
GATACCGTACCCGACGATAGCAACGGGCCAGTTAAGTATTACACAGAACTGGACAAAAGTTAAAGGCATCCGTGCTGTAACTTCCACTACTCCAGAACCAGACCCAGGACCAGACCCAGGACCAGAACCAGACCCAGGACCAGAACCAGACCCAGATACTCCCAAAAAGTGGTATCCAAGCACTGGCACCGGGAATTCTGTGTGGACGCCTGACGATGTAGTTAAACCAAATGACCCAGTGTATGATACAGAAAGCAATGCAACCACAAACGATGGAAGCACCGGGAAAGTAGACACGGTAGTATCCGTACGCCCCGATGGAAGCGGATTTACGGGAAGCAGCGGAACGGATTATACAGACACGTATACACCGCCTGCTCCGGTGGAGTATAACGGTGCAGTAGCCTGTATTAGTGGTACTAAGCTGGTAGATGGAGGTGGTTACAATTCAGCTACGTATCCTCCTGAACCCCAAAACAACTATGAGTTCGGATATACAAAAGTAACTGTGAACGGTAACAACACGGACGATTATACGTTCACAGACAACATTGTTTACTCGGACAGTAAATGTACTAATCGGTTCGGTACGATAATTTCCCATACAGAAAATGCTACGTTAGTTCGGTACGACGAAACCTGGTCGTTTACTCAGCCAGACGGGACAGTCCTTACAGGTGAGTATGTAGTCGGTGTTTCTGTAACAGGCTCTTGTTTAAATGAGGCACCCGTAAATAATACCTTAGGGTTGTTAAACGTCTTTGATGGTGTTGTGTCTACCTACAAGATTAAGAAGGCACCAACCAGTATACCCGACGACCTTAAGGGCGAATTGTATGTAAGCCTAACGGATACAGGCTATAGTTTAACAACAAAGGTGCATACATTTTTCAAGAGCGGGGAATTTCCAATATCCTATGCCTTGCCGTACTACCACGACCCACTATCAGAAGGGGAAACTGCATATGAATTAGTCAGCACTACCGGAGACTATTTCAATGACGCTTATGTGGTAGTCGACGGAAAGAGATACAGACTAACCTTTATTGGAAACAAATTGGCAACACAATACTAGGAGAACGAAAATGGCAAACGCAAAACAATATACAGATTTACAAACAGCGGAAACGCTTAACGACACGGATTTGATGGCGGTTTCCCAGAGCGGAGCGACGGAGCTTAAAACGACTACGGTTGGTGCGGTAGCTTCCCGCGCGGCGGCTATTGTGTCCACGGACCAGGTGCAAGAAATCGTGGCGGATTTGGGGCTTGGAAAGCAAGTTTTAGCTCAGACTCTGCAGGATAAAGGCGTTGAAACTACCGCTTCCGATACGCTCTCCCAGATGGCGACTAAATTGTCAGCAGTTGATGTGGTGGGGGCGAAAGAATATTTACGCGGTAAAGTGGCCATTACACCTCCCGGCTATAATACAGGTTTGCCTATTGCCTGTCAATGTGGTATCAAAAACAATAAAGGACTGGCCTTGACCGCAGGTAAAATTGCATTAGTTGAACTTGCTGACGATGGGACGCTTGCAGACCTCGCTTCCGTTACTGACGCAGATATTATTACTTCCAATGCTAGCTATAAGAGCATATGGACAAATGCGGCGGGCACGGTCGCGGTTTATTTTAACCCAAAATCAACGACTGCTTCTCAAGCCCTTGTATTTGACATTAATTTGGCCGCGCCGTCAATTACTTTACGCGGCAAAATTGAGAACTTAATTGTACAA
Source organism: Candidatus Avelusimicrobium fimicolum (assembly GCA_900541355.1). Classification (GTDB taxonomy): domain Bacteria; phylum Elusimicrobiota; class Elusimicrobia; order Elusimicrobiales; family Elusimicrobiaceae; genus Avelusimicrobium; species Avelusimicrobium fimicola. Next base: position 1,737 of record UQJU01000050.1, read on the forward strand.
GCTACCACGTCCTCGTTGGAATTTTTTTATATCTCCGAAGACGGTACAAAAGCTGTCATATTTCAACAAGATGGTAATGATAACGCCAGTATTAATTGGTTAAATCTTACGGACTTAACGGCAGAGACTTCTACGCAGAAGCTAACAGTTCGGCTGAGATATAATGCTTTTTCAGGATTTGCCTACGATATCGGAGAACAGACGTTAATGTTCCTGGCAAAAGATAGCTACCAAACGGATGCCTATCCTATAACGCTTGACTTCTCTTCTAAACTAATATCCTTCGGTACTGCTATGGTATTCAGCGGAAATATACCTGCATATACTCATAAGGGGGGATTGGCAGTTCTTCCTGCAGAAGGGTTATTATTTAAAACCACATATCAGTATAATTCCAATTTAGCTGCTATGGATATTCTCCTTCAAGCCTTTAGCCTGAACACTAACCAAGTGCTGGATGAAATTAAATTAAAAAATGTGAGCCTTAATTTGGCCAGCACATCTTACATGATAGATTATGACAGAAAACCAACACCGTTTGTGGCTGGTATCTCCAATAATATCGTAAAAATCACAGGCAGCTATTTGACTGGTTGGGAGTTTAATACAGCTACCAACAAATTTAATACAGAAAATATTGCTTCAATACCAAACGATATCTATATACGTAATGCTTCTTTATGGCGTCTTAATACCAGTCCTGATACATCCTATATATACTACCCTACTATGTATTTAGAAAATACAGTAGCAAATAAAGTAATGTTCGCTCCCGGAACGTCTAATACGGCTTTCAGGATTGCTGGTGGGAATAGATTGTTTACTCTGTCTTTAAGCAAAGAAATCTGTTTCGGCAGTGTTTACAAAAGGAACGGGAACGCTGTAGTTCATCAGTTATCTCCCTGGGACGACGACGCTTACGCAGCCGGAGCGTACGACATTGAGAACAAGAAAGTAGTTTTAGATATCCCCGGCACTGATACTGGCGGTAGTGATTCCGGCGGAGATACTGGCGGCGGCGATGTTCCGCCTTCCACTGACGAAAAAGCTACCGCTTGGACTTATACAAGCCCGGACGATGGTATGACTACCACCGTATGGACTGCTAGTGCGGAGCCTAAACGGAAAGACTGGGCCTACAGCTCTAAAGAAGCCGCGATTACTAACGATGGAGTTACGGGAACAGTAGCTACGATTATTTCAGTAACTGGCACATCCATAACATTGTCTGGCCAAAAAGGAATGGACTACATCAAAGAATAGGAGGAACTAGCTAATGAGCGAAGACGTCAAAAAAATATCTCCGTCGGCCCTGAAAGAATGGCTGGTGCTGGCCGGTTTGGCGGGCGGCGTTGTGTTGTGGTGCGTTACCATGTACGGCCTGCCGCCGCGCGTGGACAAGCTGGAAAAGACCGTGGCAGAGCATGAACGCCGGCTGACGGAAAGCGGTGTGAAGATAGACATTATCCTGGACGACGTAAAAACTATCAAAGGGTTCATCTTGCAACGCCACGGAGGGGAATGATGCCAAAGTTTTCTAAAACCAGCGAGGCGCGGCTTTCAACGTGCCACCCGGATTTACAGGCGGTGTGCCGGGAGCTCATCAAACAGTTTGATTTCTCGGTACTGGAAGGACACCGGGGCGAAAAGGCCCAAAACGCGGCCTTTGAACGCAGAAACAGCCATGTGCGCTACCCAAACTCGGCGCATAATAAAACACCCAGCCTGGCCGTGGATATTGCGCCTTATCCCATTGATTGGGGGGATTTGGGGCGTTTTAGGGAAATGATTTACCGCTTTGACGCCGTGGCATGCGTGTTGCGCGCCCGCGGCGAAATTCAAAGCCGCTTTGAATACGGCGCATTCTGGCCGAACTTCAAAGATTATCCGCATGTAGAAATTAAAAAGGAGAAATGATTATGGAATGGTTACAAACGCATTGGGACGATGTACTGACGATTATCGGCGGTGTGGTGGTAGCGGTGTCCGCCGTGGTAAAGCTGACCTCTACGACTAAAGACGACACGGTGTGGGCAAAAATCTTAAAGGTTCTGTCCGCGCTGAGTCTGGTGAACCCCGATGGCTCCGTCATTGGCAAAAAGGCGGATAAATGATATATGCGGCTATAATCGCCGCGCTGACGGCTTTGGCGGCCTTTGGGGCGGTATTGTACCGCTCCGGCCGCCGGGCAGCAGAGAACGAGGCCCTAAAGGCAGGGAGAAAGGCGGATGAAAAGGTGGATAAAGCTATCCGGCGCGCTGGCAGTCTTAGCCGGGCTGAGCTTATTGAGCGGCTGCGCGACCGTGAGGACATCTAACGCGGCCATTTGCCGCATCCAGTTTGATTACCGGGACGCGGGCATTGAGGCTTTAAACGACCAAAACCTGCGCGCGCTGGCGGTGTTTAAAGAGGTGTGCGATGGACGGTAAATGCCCGCACGCGGAATTTGACCGCTATTTAAGCGAGGCCGTGTGCAAAAAATACGGCCTGCCGTGCCGCGTGGCCTGTAAGAGTTGTACGGAACAAACGTACATCTAAAAATAAGAAAAATTTATAGATAACTAGTCTTTTTGGGGCTTTTTGGTATAAATTTTTGCGGGGTTAATAGTAGCGTTTTTAGTAGCGTTTTTTATTACAAAATTGGCCGTTTTATTACAAAATACGCTCATTTATTATAAACTTGGCCCGACGGAAGAGGCCGCAAAAAACCCCGACATCGTCGGGGTAATGGGTTGTATAGCAAAACGGAGAGGGAGGGATTTGAACCCTCGAAACCTTGCGGTTTACAGGTTTTCGAGACCTGCTGTTTCAACCACTCACACACCTCTCCAATTATACCGTCGCCGAGTGGCGGGCATCGGGTATCTAATTCTATTATAGCAAACTTTTGCGCGCTCCTGCGCCGGATACTCCTTATAACTGATGCAAAAATTGTACTACTGCCTCCTGCGCCCAGACAAATTCGTCGTGTCCGCCCACCGGGGACAAAAAACGCTTTTCGTGGCCGATAAAGTCCGCCAGTTTGGCACTTTGCCGCCACGGAATTGTTTGATCGGCCCGGCTCATACACACCAGGACGGGCAAACCTTCCGGTAATTTTTTTGCAGATTTTACGTTATCAAAGCGGTTGAAATACAAAAAAGGAAATACCAAAAGCGCCGCCAAACGATACCAACTTGATGCGGGTGAATAATCGTGCGTGCGCAAGCATACCGCCATATCGGGCGTGCTTAAAAACGGGCTTTGCAGGATTAATGCCTTAAGGGGCAACTTCCCCATTTCTGATGCCGCATACAGTGCGGGCGCGTTGCCTAGTGAATGCCCGAAAAGTACGATATCTTTTGGCAAAATTTTTAAGTCTTTTAATGCGTAGCGTACCGCACAAAGCGCATCCTCAAACACCGTTTTTTGGCTGGGGCTGCCCGCAGACACACCAAAGCCGCGGTAGTCAAACATTATAATTCCAAATCCCAGCGGCGCATAGGCTTGGGCAAATGCTTCAAAGTGCGATATATTTCCACCCCGTCCGTGAAAAAAAAGCAGAGTAGGCAAGCCCTTTCCTGCCGGGAGATACACCCCGGTAATCATTTTGCCGTTAGGTGCGGGAAAGGCAATCTTTTGAAAGGGTAATTTTAAAGGCCAGCGTTTTTTTTGCGGGCGAAATACCATATGCGCCCCCACGCGCGTTAGCGCGTACCCTATCAGCAGTATAAGTAAAATTAAAAGTACAAACATATTCTTATTATATCTTTTGTGGCGGGCGGTCTGTCTATCGTATTTGGTATAATCGGGGTATGAGCAAGCAACTATTGGATGTTTTACTAAACGAACGTTTGTTGGATGAAAAATCCTATCAAACCTTATTAAATAAAGTCCGCCCGGCAGACAAAACGGCTTGGCTTTCCCATAGACTGTTGGCGGCGGGCGTGGCCTTTATATTGGCGGGGTTTGTCTGCTTTATTGCGGCTAACTGGCAGGAAATGGGGTTGATTTTAAGGCTATCCCTGCCGCTTATCGGGCTCGTGCTGTGCGGGGCTGGGGCGTATTATAAAAAGTTGGATACTTGGCTGGGGCAAAGTTTTGCCTTTGGCGCGGCGGTGATGATTGGCGCCTTTTTGGCGGTCTTCGGGCAAATTTACCAAACAGGGGCTTTTTTGTATGAACTTTTTGGCCTGTGGGCGCTCTTGCTTTTGCCCTTGTGTTGGCTGACCCGTAATAAATGGATGTATTTGTTTATGCTGTATGTGGCTACGGTTTATTGGGCCTCGTTCCAAGGGGGAATTTTAACGGACGGCTTTTGGTGTGGGGCCATGGGCGTGTATTTTGTGGCGTGGGCTTTGGTAGAATTTTTGCCCGCCTGTAAAAACTGGGGCGAGGGCTTTAAACGCTTTATTTGGATGCCGTTGAGCGTCTATGCCACCGTATGGGGCGGTTTCTCGGCGGAAAAGGCGTTCAATTTCCCCAATGCGGGGTATTATTTAGTCGCACTTGTGTTGGCAGGTTTTTTTCTGTGTTATGCTCGGTACAAAAAAGACGCGGCTCTCTTTGCTTGGAACGCGCTCGCCTTGACGGGGCTTATCTGTGCGTATCTGGATCAATGGTTGGGATTTCGCACCTTGGGTTTGCTTATTTATTGTTTGCTTTTTGTCGGGAGCGGAATCGTCAGTTACCGCTTATGGTTTAGCGCGCGGGAGGAAATAAAATGAACACGAGTGAAATTTTAAGCGGAGTACCTTCTGAAAAACGCGCGCAGACCGAAACCTTTTTAAAACACCGCGAAGTCGTGTCCGTTCCTTTTTTGGTGCGGGCTATGCTGTTTATCGGCTCGCTGATTTCGGCGAGTCTTTTGGTGGGGATAGCCGACCGTTTATTAGCCGGCATTATCCCGGTTTTAGGGCGCGGGGTACTGTTTTTTTGCGCGGGCGTTCTGCTTGAAAAAACCTCTTCCAATTTACCGCCCTTGCGCGGGGCGTGGCGCCGTCAGTTAGGGGGACTCATTGGCCTGGCCGGGCAAATTATACTGGCCTTCCGGCTGACGGATATCCCCGGTGTGTCCGTTTGGATGGGCGTACTGGCGGTGGCGGCTATTTCTTATCCGCTCTTTAAAAATCCCTTTAACCGCTTTTTGTGGTGTGCGGCGGCGGCCAGCAGTTTGTATGCCAAGGTGGATTGGGAGTGGAACTGGAACCAGTTTGCCGTGGCTCTTTCCGCCTTTTTAGCGTTCGGCGTGGCTCTTTGGCTGTTTGTTAAGCGCAAATTTAATTTTTATCCGCTGGCCTACGCGCTTATTTGGTGGAGTGTGATTTGCGCGGGCGAAACCGCTGCCAGCAAAATGTGTTGGTATGGGCTCAATCCTGCGAACGCTGCCTTGGCCGCCTGTGTGGCGGTCTATGCTGTATTTTCCCATAAGGGCAACTGGACCCGCGGACAAATAGCGTTGGCGGCCGGGGCGGTGGTATTGTCCGCACTTTTAAATTGGCCGACGGTTTTGGCTCTTATACTAATGTACGCCGGGTTTACCTTGCGCGACCGTGTGTTGGAAAGCCTCGGTACGGCGGGAGTAGTGTGCGGGCTATTTTTATTTTACTTTACCTTAAACGCGGCCCTGTCCGCAAAGGCGGCGTTGCTTGTGGCTTCGGGCCTTATTTTACTGGCGGTACGGAGCGTATATGCGAAATAAACTGTTGTTGTTTTATACTCTTTTGCTGGTGCTTTGCTTGGGCGGTTATGCCGCTTATACACAGCACGCGCTGAAAAATGCGCAGACCTTCTATTTACAAATGGCCCCGCTGGACCCGCTGGCCTTGCTAAGCGGGGAATATATGCAGATTAACTATGCCTTTGAGCAAGATGTGTTTGGTATAAACGCGCCTGTCAAACAGGTTACGCTGTATGTGGATGAGCGGGGCGTGGCGGGCCGGGCCAAAACGGATAAGCCGCTAGTTATCCCGGTTCATCAAGTAACGGCTCGTTTGCCGCACCAATTCTATTTTAAAGAAGGAACCGCCAAAAAGTACGACACCGCCGCCTATGCGCAATTAAAACGATTGCCGGACGGACGCTTTTTAATTAGCGCATTAGCGGACAAAGATTTAAAATTATTGTGAGGGAGAAAAGATGAGCGAGAATTGTAACCACGATTGTGCATCCTGCAAAAGTGGATGCTCCGGGCATAATGCCCAGGAAATGCCTAAGGAAACGCCGCATTTGTTAAGCCGTATAAAACATGTTATCGGCGTGGTAAGCGGAAAAGGCGGCGTGGGCAAAAGTTTTGTTACGGGGCTGTTAGCCACGGAAATGACACGCCGCGGGTATTCGTGCGGTATTTTAGATGCCGATATTACAGGCCCGTCCGTGCCCAAAATGTTTGGCCTGCACGAACGCGCTACTGGTGACCAAGACGGCATTTACCCGGTCAAAACACAAACGGGCATACAGGTAATGTCTTTAAATTTATTGTTGGAGCGCGAAACAGACCCCGTTATTTGGCGCGGGGCACTCATTACGGGTACGGTGCGCCAATTTTGGACAGATGTTATTTGGAAAGAGGTGGACTACTTGTTTATTGATATGCCGCCCGGCACAGGAGATGTAACGCTGACGGTGTTCCAAAGTTTGCCGATTGACGGAATTGTGATTGTTTCCTCCCCGCAGGAATTGGTGCAGATGATTGTGGGCAAGGCCGTTAAAATGGCCAAAATGATGAACGTACCCGTGTTGGGATTAGTGGAAAATATGAGTTATTTGAAATGTCCCGACTGCGGAAAAGAAATTTCTGTTTTTGGCAAGAGCCGCGCGGATGAAATGGGCAAAACCTTTGGGCTTTCGCCGGTGGTACGTCTGCCGATAAATCCGTTGGCAGCGCAGGCGGTGGATGAGGGACGTATGGAATTTGTGCGCGAAGAAGCCGTAAACCCGTTGGCGGACAAATTAGCCGCCCTGTAAAAAGAGGGCCTAACCGATTATAGGACCATTGGTCCCGGCAGGTGGGGCCAATGGCCCTTGTTTTAGGGGCGGATATATTGAATAATATAATTGAAATATTTTTGCCGGAAAGGATAATATATGAAAGCGTTTTTGACGATTTTTATCAGTTTGGCGGTTTGTGCTAATGCTTGGGCGGGGAATCCTTTAAAAAACATTAAAAAGGGTGTTGGTGCCGTAAAACGCGTTCCGAAAACGGGTACCGTAAAAATCCCCAAAGGGACCGTTCCCAAAGTAAAAGTTCCGTCAGGTACCGTTCAAGTTCCCCGGTTTTCGGTTCCGCTTCCCAATCCGGCCCTGCGTTTATCCGTTTCCCAACAGGTAGATGAGGCTGCCATTGCGCGCGTACTGCTTAAAAGTCCTGCGCTTATGCGTGCGTCCGCTCTGCCGGAAGTAAAGCCCTACCGCACCGATTTAATCAATATCCAACTGCAACTTGCCCACTTAAATACATATTCTACTGCGGATGAAGTATTGAAAAACCAAAATCATCCGGCTGTTTTGGCCGCCTATAAAGCCTTGGAGGATATGGCCGCTATCGGCATTTACGGATCGGTGGACGATAGCCAATTGTTACTGGCTTCATATCAGGCCTTTTCAGGTTCAGCCTTGGAGCCTATTGCTTTAACGACGATAGCGCGCTCCTTGGTGGCCTTGGGAATGTACCCAATGTTGGAAAAAGTTTTGGACACTGCTAAGCCGACTGCCGCATTGGAATCTGTTAGCGAATTTCTGACTCATTACCATTTTCCTATTAAAGTGCCGCACCATACCGCTTATGCCCCGGTGGAACGCATAAATGAGTTGTCGGTTGCGTTGGGGCCGCTTTCCAGATTAAATGGCAAATTTACCGTAGAGGCGATGAATAAATGGGTGCTTTCCGCCTATGAACACCGTATTCCTAAAAAAGCGGAAACCAAAACCGTAACCAAACCCACTACTACGCCGCAGCAAGCGGCTACACAAGCCCCCGTGGAACAGCAACCGGCGGAACAACCCCAGCAAGAAGATGCGTTGTCCTATGCTCCCGTTATTCCTGTACTGGATGAAAAACCACGCCCGGGGCTTGTCAGCAAAGTCTATCCGTCCGGTCTGCGCGATGAGGACAGTTTAATCCGCGATTGGATGATATCCTTTAAAAACGGATATTTCAAACCGCGTAACCAAGTGGAAGCCATTATGGGTATGTCCCCGGCCAAGGCCAACAACTTAATGGAATTTTTGTATTATATGCCCCTGGATGAGGCCGAGCGTGTGATTTTTAACCCGATTCGTGAAACGGGCCGCTTGCCGGACTTTATGTATGATGCGCGCTTGATTGAGGGCACGCGCCGCCTGCCTGCCGGTTATTACAAAAATAAATTTAACGAAAATGTAAAGCGCTTTGTAGAACTGGCGGACGGCGAAAATACGCTTTATGAGTTTGATATGGAACTCAAAGACCTCGTCAGCAGTATGGCCGATTACAGTTTTAAACAGGGATTTGCCTACAAGAACAGTCCGGCCCTTACCAATGGGTTGCGCGCCAAATGGCATAAAATTGAAGTGGCCATTAACCGCCCGGGTTTAAAGGCGGACCGCGAACAGATTAACCGCTTGTGGAACGAACCCGTAGAGTTGGAAGACGGTACCAAGGTCAGTTTGCGCGATTACTTTACGCAAACGCGCTCCACCGCGTTTTTTAAAGAGGGCAAAACGCCTGAGTTTTACTTAAACAGCGCCCGCTGGGTGTCTTGGGAAAACGAACGCCGCAATCTGGCGGCATCAGAATATGTAGGCCGCCCAGAAAAACTTTCGTGGTGGGATAAAGTGCAAAATTGGCTGGTGTTGGGTAAACCGTCCCAATATTTGACGTTAAGCCAATTTGGTGATGTGATGCGCACCGAGTTTGAAAAGGGCTTTGGGGGCGCGTCGGCAGACAGCCCGTATTTGGACTGTTTGGCCGGAACGGAGGATGAAGGACCTTCTTCCCTGACGATGACTATCAATAATTTTGATAAAGTGGGCGGCGTATGCCAAGCCTCGTTTGGTGACGGCGGCTATATGGGCCGTGTGGAGAAAGGCTACAATGGCACCTCTACGGTCAGCCGTTTTCAGCCGCAAAACTTTACCAATGTAAAAGTAGTAACCTTTGATTTTAAAACACTCCAACCGCGCGTACAAACATTAGCGTCCGTACCATATTTAAAAGATTTGAAAAAGCCGGATTTGGACCAAGTCCGTGCCGGAACAATGGTCGGGGACGGATTGGATCCC
>UQJU01000051.1 GCA_900541355.1 Candidatus Avelusimicrobium fimicolum
TCCTTGTTCCCCGTACGCATTTCGCAACAACTGAAAAAGCCGTCCTACAAGGGCCGTCCACAACCAACTGAAAATTTTTTAGACGATTGCCTGATTTGTCAAATTCTAAGCAGTTGGGAGGATGTGGTCGGGGTGCGGTGTGGCTGTATGCCACATAAGCCCCGAAAGACGCCAAACTGCAACGAATTTGGCAAATGGTTGGCCCTAATAAGTAACGGGGAACAAAGACTTACTCTTTGTCCCCCGTACGAATTTTGCAACAACTGAAAAAGCCGTTACTTTTTAAGAGGCAAAACTTCGTCAATCAGCCCATACTCCTTGGCCTCTTGCGCCGACATATAATAATTGCGTTCACTGTCGCGGCGGATTTTTTCCTTGTCCTGCCCCGTGTGCTTGGCCAAAATATCCAAAAGATGCTCTTTATTATCGCGCAATTCCTTAGATTCAATTTCAATATCTGTTACCTGGCCGGAAATGCCACCGCCCCAAATTAAGGGTTGGTGAATCATAATGCGCGCGTGCGGCAAGGCATAGCGCTTTCCCTTGGAACCCGCAGCCAATAAAACCGCCCCAAAACTCATCGCCTGCCCCATACATATAGTGGTAATTGGGGCCTTGATGAATTGCATCGTATCGTAAATAGCCAAACCCGCCGTTACCATACCGCCGGGGGAATTGATGTAGAGGTTGATTTCCCGGCTGGAATCGTCCGCATCCAAATAAAGTAGTTGGGCGATAATCATATTAGCGCTGGCAGTATCCACTTCGCCTTCGCGCCCGCCGACAAAGATAATGCGGTCTTTGAGCAAGCGGGAAAAAATATCATAACCGACGTTCTTTTCAATAATGGTAGGTATAATCATATTGTATATTGTAGTATATTTCCCGGCAGATGGGCCCAGCATTTTAATAGGCCCTTTGGCCCAGCGAAATAGGTCCTAAATACCCCTAGTTTTTTTGTGGTTTATTTACTATTTTATTAATATAGGAGTAAAATCTAGGAGGAATTATGAAAAAATTGTTCGTTTTACTTACCGCTTTTATGCTATCCACCGCCGCTTTTGCCGCCAACGCATCCAGCAATAGCGCGCTGATTGAAGAATCCGTTTCCGCCGGAGCACAAGCCGTAAGCGAAGGGGAAGTCAGCCAACAAATGCTAAAAAACACTCAACAGGCGTTGCAGTTGGGGTTATTAATTTTTGATGCGCACCGTGATTTAAACCAAATGACTGATACGGATAAAGCCATTGAAAAGGCTTTGGAAAAGGATATTCCGGCGGTCTTTAATAAAATCAAAACGACTTCCGACGAAGTGGCAGACGAAGTGGAACCGCTTTTAACTAAATTAAGTTCCTTGTTAATTGCTAACCAACCCGCCTATCCCAAAACGGCAGTAGATGCGGACACTGCCACTTTTATCACGTTCATTACGGCCATTACCTATACGCAAGGCAAGGGCCTCTTAAACGAAACGGCCGCAACCGTACTTAACCAAGAACTGCAAGCCATTATGATGCAAGGCCTTACGCAGGGAGAATAGTTCTTCCTCTTTTAAAAAACCCCGCCCCAAACGGCGGGGTTTTTTATATCTTGTACAGGGCCCAGATAAATATAGGTCCTTTTTTATATATTTATGGGACTAACGGCCCTTTACTCCGCACAGGAAAACAGTTAAACTACAAGTAAGGAAGTTGATTGTAAAATTTCAAAGGCTGTACCTATAACAAGGAGATTATATGAAAAGTTTCAAATGGATGTTAGCCGCATTGTTAGCCGTTACCGTCTGTACACCGCTTATGGCGCAAAATCATAAGGATTTAGGTGCTAAAATTCAACGCCAAATCCAACTGCAAAAACAAAAACAGCAAAGTGCTAAATGCTGGCGCTGCGGAGAGAAAATTACGAGCGAATATCAACGCTGTGCGGCAGATTGTGATGTGCTCTGCTCACCGGAAAATGAGCCACAGACCAAACCGCAAACAAAAACAGTAACTCCGGCCAAATCTCAAACCAAACAAACTAAATCTTTGGGAAAATGCTGGCGCTGTGGAGAGGAAATCACGAGCGAATCTAAACGCTGCCCGGCAGATTGTGATGTGTATTGTATGCCGGAAAATGAACCGCAAGCCGAAACTCAAACAAAAGCAGTAACTCCAGCCAAATCTCAAACCAAACAAGCAAAATCTTTGGGAAAATGCTGGCGCTGTGGAGAGAAAATCACGAGTGAAGATCAACGCTGTGCGGCAGATTGTGATGTGTTCTGCGCCCCGGAAAACGAACCGCAAGACAAATCCTTGGGAAAATGTTGGCGCTGTGGAGAAGAAATTATGAGTGAATCCCAACGCTGCTCGGCGGACTGCGATGTGTTCTGCGCGCCGGAATCCAACACGCAACAAGCCGCTCCCAAAAAGCAAAAAAAGGCAAAATCTAAAAAAGTAAAAAAAGCCGTAAAACAAGATTATGAAACCTGCCCGAAATGCCACGCCGTGTATGATGACGATTACTATTTCTACGGCATTCACTATTGCGGATTTAACCACTAATTAAATAGCGGGAAACAATTAAAAACCCTCGCCAAAATCGGGGGTTTTTACTATACTGGGCCTAAATAATTTCTAGGTCCTTTTGAAGACAGGATCTAGGACCAAAGGCCCTTTACTAAAAATAATAAAATAGTTACACTAAACATAAGGGAGCATCAAATCAATCTATATGACAAGACGTACCCATTAAGGAGCCAAAATGAAAAATGTCAACTGGATGTTAGCCGCATTATTAGCCGTTACCTTGTGTACGCCGCTTATGGCGCAAAACACTAAGAATTTAGACGCTAAATTACAACGCCAAATTCAAGTGCAACAGAAGAAACACCGTCAAGCCGCAAAATGCCGCTGGTGCGGTAACCAAATCACCGATTTGTCCGGAAGATGCCCGGCAGATCCGGATGTATATTGTATGCCGGAGCCGAACCCCAGCCAAAAAACCTGCTACCGTTGCGGGCAGAACTTCACCAGAGGACAAAAATGCCAGGAAACACAGTATCATCGTTTCTGTGCCGAAAATTATCGCCAGGGAGAAGTGATTAAACGGGAACAGAATTTCATTTCCAAAGAAGACAGAGCCGCCAGAAAAGCAGCCAAACAGGCTAAAAAAGCACAACAAAAACAACAATCCCGCGACGAAAGCAGATATTGCCCCAAATGCGGCGAAGAATACGATATTGATGTGCTTTATCACGGAGTACAGCACAAATGCACGGAGCCTTACAGCGAGCCTGAGGCCGGTGCTTATTGGATTGAATCCCCCGCTTCTGACGCTTGGGATGCGGCGGACGGAGAACCCCACTCTAATTTAGTTAGTGTCAGTTCTTTGCAAGAAGAATCCGCTTCTGGCGAGCCGGAAATGCACTATTTGCAAGAGTTAGACGAGGATATCGCCGTTAAAGCGGAAACCTTATTGCAAAAAGACCGCGACGATCACAACGGCTATCCGGAACACTCTTTTGAATATTATTACCATCAGGTATATGCCCAATCTAATGCGCAACCCAGCCATACGGAAAAATGCCGCTGGTGCGGTAAGACTATTACCAGTAATTCTTCCAGATGTTCGGCTGACCCGGATGTGTACTGCACCCCGGCCCCCCAAATGGGTAGTGCCGTAGGCGTTCAACCCAACACAGGCAACACGATTTCTACCACCGAAGAAGAAATCTGTTGCCCCAAATGCGGCGAAGAATACGATATTGATGTACGATACCACGGTGTACAGCACCGTTGCGAGAAAGCCGAAAAACCGGTAAAATATCATCCCGCCGAAAAATAATTTAATTGTTTAGTAATCCCCCCGAGTTGATACTCGGGGGGATTTATATATAAAAAACAAACCGGGCAACGGACAAAAAATAATCCCTTTAACTGCCATAGCCCCAAAACCAACTTTTATGCCTGTGGGCTTGTTGATATTCATAAGAATCTAGCGGACCAGAGCCTTTTATATTAAAATGCAAGATGCACGTTTCTCCTAAACGCATATAGATTTCTACTTGTCTATTCCACAAACGGCTAAGCGAATAAAGTTTTTCTTCTGAGCAATTCGGCATATATACAAACGCCTTGTCTTGTTTTTTTAAATATTTGTCCCGCTCCTGTTCCGAAAGAGAAAACAACTCGGTAATTCTTGCATTTAAACCATATACTTTATTTACATAAAAGCCATACATAGCAGGCATCGCTGAGGGCGGAAATGCTTCCATTGCCACTACCATAATTTCCCGTTTTTTTAAATAATCCCTATAAAACTGACTGACAATCCGGGAAGAAATAACATTGGGCTCTTTCAACACCTTATACAAAGAAACAAAAGAGAGAAGTTCTAAACTCAAAACCACCACACAAGCCAATTTCATTAAAAGATATTTATCATACAGGGGCTTCCACAATAAAATTAACAGCAAATATCCCGCCGGTAACACAACTGTAAAATATCTCCCAACAAACATATAAGTTTTAAAAGAAATTGCAAAAGTTACACAAAATACAACCGCCAACACACCCCCCAATACAGTAATTTCTCTAAAATAGGGCCCCCAACTTCCCGTACGCTTATATCTTAAAATCCTGCCAATAAGTCCAACAAAAAACAAAATTCCACCCCAGCATTTTCCCCAAAAAGAATAAAAGAAAATGCGCAAAAATACCGCAGGCGCATCAGATAAAGAATAGGTATTTGCCCACCAATTTCCTCCCAATCTCTGAAATTTTAACTGCATTAAAAAATTAGGAATTAACCACGGCAAAAAAGCAATTCCAAGGCCTACTGGAATCATTATAAAAAACTTTAATTTCTGCTTATTTTTTAAAGCAAAAACAAATAAAAATGCACAAAAAACTCCAACTAATAAAGTCCCAAAATAATGGCACCATTCCAACATTAACGCAAGTCCGGAAAAGATACCCCATTGTCCAATAGAAATGGACTTTTTTTGAAAAATGGTACGCACCATATTCAAAAAACAAAAAGTAAGACAAACGGACAACAGCAACACTAGCGAATACGAACGGGCCTGTTGGGAATATAAAATCATATAGGTATTACAGCCAATCCACGCTGTAAATAATAACCGGGAACTTTTACCAAAATGTTTCGGGAAGAAATACCACGAGCAAAATAACGCCCCCATACCAAAAATCAAACTGGGCAGTCTGAGCCACAATTCGGGTCCATAGGAACAAAAATGCGTATAACACCACATCAGTATATTATAAAGAGGCGGATGAACATCTACAATCAGCCAATTATGATAAATCCATTTTAAAGATAAAGAAGGATCGGCAGTTATGGCAGTAAACAGTTCATCATATTCATAAGCCATATCAAATAAAACAAAACGTAAAACAACGGAACAAGCGGCAAGTGTAAGAATACAGGATGAAATGAAAAGTAAAATTTGTTTTTTCATATACAAGAGAGACAAGGGCTTCCCGGGAAAGGAAGCCCTTTTATAATTCATTTATTTTTTTCTTTTTCTACCCATTTTGACACGCAATGTATAAGGAATTATACAGGTGCGAGGACTATATTGTTCTTCTATACACTTGCCCCCAGATCCCAGGTCATACTTACGACATGTTATCAGATAATCTATATATTGAGAAGAGAAGAGCCAGTCGTCGTATCCTTGCCAAGTGCCGTTTTTTGGCACTTTTTTCCCTCCCAGATAACATGATTGCACGCACATTTCTCCTTCTTCGCGAGGGGCACTATTCACTGTGCCATAAGAAGGACATTGGCGCCAACCAATATTATCACAAAAGTCCTTAATAATAGCGCGTGCGGTCCCGTCATTACACGAATCTGGGTTTCTAAGAATATAATTGGAACGATCATACTCCTCCCAAACTAACTCATATTCATCTTCTTTTTCAGGGACATCAACATCAGTATTAGGGAGTTCCCTCGTACAAGCATATCTCTTAAATCCGCTGGAAATCCAACTGGCATTGATTTTCCGCATTTCTGCACAGGCTTTATCTCCTTCCGGGCAGGTATTATTCGCCGCTCTCAAAAAGCAACCAAACGGCATAACTTTGCTAGCACAAGCACTAGCACCAATCAAAGACCCAATATCTTTTTGCCAACCCAAATGTTTTCCAGTAGCACAAATGTATTCCGCCGAATCAGTACCGTATTGTTTGGCAATACAAGCGGCGAAATCGCTTACGCTATCAGAACAGCAATCTTCATCCGTAGTGCATTCTTCTGCTGTCTTGTCGCACGCGCCCCAACTACCAAGAACCCACTCCCCGGTAGCCGAATTGCAGGTTATCGTGCGCGTTTGCGTGCCGCAAGTATTACAAGATTGGCTGGAAATAGGCTGTGTTCCCTCACATTCGCAAGAGTCGGCGATAGAGCAGGAACTCCAAGCACTCCAAGTGCCCGTAGTCGTGTCGCAGGTTCTCGTTTGTGTGCCACCGTTTTTGCATCCGCACGCTTGCGTAGAAGGACCTTCACAAGTTTTCGGTGTATTATCGGGTTCTTCACCTGCCGAGCACTCAGTACCGCTCGTGTAGTCCGCCTTGGCGGTCAGTTCACTGCACAACGGATAATTTTTATTTAACTTGGCGCATTGTTCCGCGCTATCACAGCACAAGCGTCCGTCCCGGTAAGACGGCATTTTTAAAGTATAGCCGTATTTACTGTTATTGCTCTTGGCTTCTATACCCGTGTTCTTTAATGTATAATTAAAGTTCTTGGTATTTAACGAGGCCAAATTGACCGCGGCCGCATCCGTGGTATAGTTCTTATCCAGGGAGCAGCGTCTTTCCTGTTCCGTTCTCACGGCTGCCATCATTTCTTCGGCTTCCGTCGTTTTGCGCGTTTCAATTACTTTGCTGAACTTCGGTAATACCACCGCGGACAATACGCCTATCACGATGACCACTACCAAAAGTTCCGTAAGCGTAAACGCTTTCTTCTTTCGGTTATTCTTCATTTTCCCTCCTCTTAAAATAAGGGACGTGCGAATTATATTGCGTACGCCCTATGGCTTTCTGTCTTGTTAGAGGAGGGACAGAAAGAATTAGCAAGACACCTTTTTTAGCGGCTTTCAACTGCCGCATACGGTCCCCCTCACAGGCTCGCCATTAGATAAAATCTACAAAAAAATTAAAAACCGGGTCAAGCCCTTGTGTTGCACGGAACGGAATTTACCCAGTTTTTTGTGGAATATCAAAAAGCCTTTATTTTACCCTTTCCCAGAATTAAAAACCCGGGGCAGAAAAATATTCCGACCCGGGCGCAATCAAAAAGTTACTTCTTAATACTATTTAAGGGCTTCCAACATAGCAGGGATAACGTCGTACAAATCCCCTTGGACGGCATAATTAGCCACCTTCATCATAGGGGCTTCTCCGTCTTTGTTAATGGCTACAATCACGTCGGAGCCGCTCATCCCGGCCATATGCTGTATTTGGCCCGAAATACCGCACGCAATATAAAGTTTCGGTTTTACCGTGCGGCCCGTCAGCCCGATTTGGTAGCGGTAGTCAATCCACCCGCTGTCCACCGGGGCGCGGGAAGCCGCCACGGCTCCGCCCAAACGGTCTGCCAATTTTTTAAGTAATTCAAAGCCATCCGCTTTACCTACACCGCGGCCTCCGGCTACGATTACTTCGGCTTCCGAAAGGTCCAGGCCTTCTCCCTCGCTTTTAATAAATTTGATAAACTGCGCCAAAGAGGTATATTTTGCCGCATCAAACGGGAATTTTACCACTTCGCCCGTCCGGCCCGCCTGCAAAGCGGCCTTTTCATAAGACATCGGGCGCAGGGAACACATTTCCGGGCGGGTGTGCGCACAAGTAATGGTAGCCATTAAATTGCCGCCAAAAGTCGGGCGCGTGGCGTGCAGTTGTCCGTCTGCCGGGTTAATCAGCACTTCCGTAGCATCTGCCGTTAAACCGGTGCCCACAAACACCGCCGTTTTGGCCGATAAAGAGCGCCCCATATTGGTAGCCGGGAGCAAAAACTTGTTAGGTTTGTAGGCTTCAATCATCCCCGCCAAGGTTTTGGCATAGATATCGTCCACATAGTTTTCAAGGGCTTTGTCGTCGCAGACATACACCACATCAGCGCCGCGGGCAAACAAATCTTGGGCAAAGCGTTCCACCTGATAGCCTAAAAGTACCGCACATAATTTTTCGCCCAAATCATCGGCCAGTTTGCGGCCTGCGGTTAAAAGTTCCAAAGCGGTAGGGCTTAATTTACCGCGCTGGGCTTCGGCAAAAATCCAAACATTTTTAAAATCTTTCATATCGTTTTATCCTTAAATATACTTGGCATCCTTTAAAATTTTAACCAAATTGGCGGCCTTTTCCTTACCGTTGGCACCCTCTACGGCCACAGAACAAACTTCGCGCTTGGGCACGAACGATTTGACCACGCGGGTGGGGCAGTTTTTTATACCCAATTTATTTTTATCCGCACCGATATCGTCCGCCGTCCACTTGGTAACCTCGGCCCGTTTGGCAAGCATACGCCCCTTTACGCTTCTCACGCGCGGGCTGTTGATTTCCTTTACCACGGACAGAACACACGGAAACGGCAGTTCCACAACTTCGCTTCCGTCCTCGGTCAAGCGTTCCACCACAATAGATTTGGGCTTTACTTCCACCACTTTTTTTACAAATGCCGCATTGGGCATTTGAAGCCAAGCGGAAATCTGCGGCCCGATATGGCCGGTATCACTGTCGTTAGTTTGCTTGCCGCAGATAATCAGGTCCACGGGGCGGATAGAATTAATCTTTTCAAGCCCCTTGGATAAGGCATAACTGGTGGACCAGGTATCCGAACCCGCAAAGGCCATATCGCCCAGTTGATAGACGTAATCTGCGCCGCGGGCTACGCTGTCGCGCAAGACGGCTTCGGCTTGCGGCGGACCCATCGTAATAACGGACACCACTCCGCCCGATTGTTCTTTTAAGGTTACGGCTTCTTCCAGGGCGTATTCGTCAAAGGGATTCATCGCGCTGGCGGCGCCGGAGCGGATTAAACATCCGGTGGCCGGGTCAATTTTTACATTATCAGATTTGGGGGTTTGTTTAACACAGGCTACAATGTGCATAAAAGTTTACTCCTCATCGCCTTTGGCGGCATATTCTTTAATAAGCGCCGTGATAATTTCGTTCTTTTGAATATGCACGGTGCCCTCGTAAATTTGGGTAATTTTGGCGTCGCGCATATACTTTTCAAGCGGAAAATCGCGCATATAGGCAACTCCGCCGCAAAGTGTTACGCACTCGTCGGCCACTTCCATAGCCACGTTGGAGCAGAACAACTTGGCCTCGGCACTGTATTTGGTCCAGCGTGCGCCTTTTAATTTTTTGAGTTCGTCGTGCACCGTAGTACCGTTAGCCAACGCATTTTTGACAGCGGGCAAATATTCCGTATCCATACGGTGCGTGAGTGAATATACAAGCGCACGGCCCGCTTCGGTTTTAGCGGCAAGTTCGGCCACTTTGTGCCCCAAGGCCTGGAACGTAATAATCGGCTGCCCGAACTGTTTGCGGGTACGCAAGTAAGGAATCGTCTCGTCCAGCGCGCCCTGCGCAATACCTACGGCCTGCGCGGCCACACCGGGGCGGGAATAATCTAATGTTTCCTGCAAATACAAAAGTCCGCGGCCCTCGCTGCCAAGCAAGTTGGCTTTCGGTACGCGGACATTTTCAAAAATAAGTTCGTAAGTAGGATTAGAGCGGATACCCATTTTTTCTTCTTTTTTCCCAAAAGAAAAACCGGTCGTACCCTTTTCAATAACGAGCAGAGAAATACCGCGCGCCCCGCGGGCCGGGTTAGTATTGACGGCTACGGTGTAGAAATCTGCTTCCTTGCCTGTGGAAATAAAGTGTTTTGTACCGTTTACCACATAAAAATCTCCGTCCTTAATGGCGGTAGTTTTTAAGGCGGTAGCATCAGAGCCGGCTTCGGGTTCCGTCAAGGCAAAGGCCCATAATTTTTTGCCGGAAGCCAAATCGGGGCACCACCGTTCGCGCTGTTCCTTGGTAGCGGCTAAAAACATCGGGATAGCCCCCAAAGCACTCGTACCAGGCGTTAAAGCAAGGCCGGCACACACGCGCGAAAGTTCTTCAAAAGCCATAGCAAGGCAGGTAATCCCGCCGCCCAGACCTCCGTATTCTTCGGGAAGCCACAGCCCCATAATGCCGGATTTTTTGTATTCTTCAAGCATTTCTTTGGAGAACTGTTCCTTGGCGTCCATTTCGGCACGCAAGGGTTTTAATTTCTTTTGAGCCAGTTCCCGGGTTGTATTGAGAACTTCCTGCTCCATTTCGTTAATTGCGTAATCCATTATTTATCTCCCTGATTAAAATTTTTAGAGGGTTTGCGGTAACGGCGGCGG
>UQJU01000052.1 GCA_900541355.1 Candidatus Avelusimicrobium fimicolum
CCCACCAGGACCCGGCGCGGAGTGTTCTAGAATCTAAGCCTTGTTTTATAACAACAGATCCTGGACTACGACTTTCCAGGATGACGGCACCGGCGAACAACGGATTCCCGACTACGACATTCGGGAATGACATCAAAAGGAAGCCCCGAAGGGTTTTGGCGGCCCACGAGGACCTGGCGCGGAGCGTTCCAGAATCTAATCCTAGTTTTATAACAACAGATCCTGGACTACGACTTTCCAGGATGACGGCAACGACAACCAACGGATTCCTGAGCACTATCGTTATTACACTTCTTTCGTTTGAAATTACCATAAAAAAAGCCCGGCAATCAAAATGCCGGACTTTGGGTTTTGTAGGGAACCTCTGTAAATTCTACGGAATAGAATCCATAATTTTACGCAACTCTTCTTCGCTTTTGTCGCGCACTTCTACGGTTTTTTCCTTTCCTTTGGCGCCTTTTACAATAATAATGCTTTCTTCCGCTACATTAAAAAAATCAGCCAGGAAGGTTTTCATAATGGCATTGGCGGCATCATCATCTACCTTTTTATTTTTAATCTTTACGCGCAGTACACTTCCAATTCGGCTAATTACCTCATTGCGTCCGGCGGTGGGGATTAAACGGACCTTTATAATCATAAACCCTCCAATGTTGTGGCAAATAAACGGCTGCCAATTCGCGGCAAGGTAGAGCCTTCCTCTACCGCCACCCTAAAATCTTCGCTCATCCCGAGAGACAAATACCGCTCGCCCCCGGGAAAATCTTGGTCAAAGGCTGTTTTGACCTGTTTAAAAATTTGGTGCAATTCCTCTTCGGATGCGCCTTGCGGAGCAATACCCATATACCCGCAAACTTTAATGTGTTCTAATTCCGCCAGTTTTTTGACTAATTTCCGCGCTTCTTCAAGCGGTAAGCCGGACTGGGTGTCTTTTTGCGTCAGTTTTATTTGTATAAGCGCACGGATGGTTTTTCCTTCCGGCGCAGTACGGTTCAAAGCCAAGGCGGTTTCTTCGCTATCCAAGGAGTCTATAAAGTCAAACAACCGCGCGGCTTTTGCCGCTTTGTTTTTTTGTAAATGACCGATAAAATGCTTAACGGTTTTATACTTTGCAAAAACGGAACTTGTCCAACGTTTTTCAGCCTGTTGGACCCGGGATTCGCCGATATGCCGGATAAGGCCGCTATCCAAGAGCGTTAAAACATCTTTGTCTTGTGCGTACTTGGTTACCGCCATTAGGGATACATCCTGCGGGTTCCGGCCCGCCTTTTGGCACGCGGCGCACAGGGCAGACTCTACAAATTGCACATTTTTTATGAGTTCTTCTTCCCTGGTCATAAAAATCCCTTGACATATTATATCAAAATTTACTTTAATTGGGAAATTTTTTCTATTTGTACCCGTCGGGCACTCAACGGGGACGCGGTTAATTTTATACAATATATATTATGCAGCGCGAAACAAAACGCAGTATGATTCTTATTTCCGCAGCCAACGGCCTTTTGCTCTTTGGCTATGGGCTTTCTTTACCGTTTTTTACCATTTATTTAATTACCCAACGGCATTTAACCCCCTCTTTGGCCGGCTTGGTGA
The DNA here is from genome assembly GCA_900541355.1 of Candidatus Avelusimicrobium fimicolum. Lineage (GTDB taxonomy): Bacteria > Elusimicrobiota > Elusimicrobia > Elusimicrobiales > Elusimicrobiaceae > Avelusimicrobium > Avelusimicrobium fimicola. The sequence goes on from UQJU01000052.1 coordinate 1,594, forward strand.
TAGCATTAGCCGGGCTGTCGCGCTGTGTATCCAGTGCTATCAGCGGTGAACTGGCTGATGCGTTTGGACGGAAAAATGTAATGATGTGGGGATTGTTTTCCCAAATTGTAGCAATGTTTGCGCTGGGGCTGTGTATTGAACTAAAAGTAAATGTGGGCTGGATGCTTATTTGGTACTTTTTAACCACCTTTTTGGGTGCTTTTTTCCGTCCGGCCTCTAATGCGTGGGTAACGGATAATACCACGGCAAAAGACCGCGTGGAAGCATTTGGCATTATCCGCATCGGGCTTAATATCGGTTGGGCATTAGGCCCGGCTATGGGTGGATTTTTGGTGCGCTATTCGTATAGTATGGCCTTTTATTTTACGGCTATTTTATATGCTGTTACTATTTTGTATTTGGGCCGCTTGGTGCAGGATAACCATATTCCGTGCAAATCCCGCAAACCCAGTTTTGTTTCCACTTTGCTTGCTTTGAAAGATACGCGGCTTGCCAAGATGTGCTTGTATGTGTTGCTGATTACGGCGGTAAACTCCCAGTTGGTGGTGGGGCTTTCGGTGCATTGTAAGCAATATTTGCATATGCCGGAATATTATATTGGGTGGCTGTTTACCGTAAATGGCCTCGTGGTGGTTTTTTTGCAATATTGGGGGACGGTGCTAATGAGCAAAATCCGCCTTTCTACGGCAATGCTGCTAGGTTGTCTGGCTTATGCGGTGGGGTTCGGCTCGGTGGGCTTTTTTAACAGTTTTCTTTTAATTGCTTTCGGTGTGTTTTTAGCCGGGGTGGGGGAATTGCTTGTGTCGCCCGGAGAGCAAACCTTGGTGTCTAATATCGCTTCGCGCGAAACCCGCGGGCGGTATTTGGGGATGTTAATGGTATTTTATAATTTAGGTTCAGCGGTCGGTTTTTTTATAGCGGGTCTGTTGGGCGATTATGTGGCCCCTCATTATTTGCCGGGTCCGTGGCTGATTGTGGGCGCGGTAGCCGTGTTGGCGGGTATCGGTTTTTGGCGTATGCGTTACAGCCTTACGGACAGCGAGGACGGCAAGACAAACGTCCCTGTGCCGATTAAAAAAGATACAATTACTTTAAACTAATTAAGGAGAGTCGTATGAGAGGAATTGTTTTTGCGTTGCTGACGTTAGTCTTGGGGGCCTTGATTGGCCTGGGCCTGGAAAAACTGGCCGCCTATCTGCCCCAACAGTTAGACCACGCCTTAACGCGCGTTTACACGGTGGGGATTCACCCTTTGGCCCTGTGCGTGAGTATTTGCGGAATTATCGGCTTGGTGTTGGGCTATTTGATTATTGCCAAATTTGTGCGTAAATAATATGAACTTAATTTTAGCCTCCAAATCCCCGCGCCGCATTGCGCTGTTAAAGGAATTAGGGTTTACTTTTGATATTATTCCGTCCCAAAACCCCGAAACAAGCACCAAAAAGCGCCCCGCGGCCCGCGTAAGCGAACTGGCGGAACAAAAAGCCTTTGATGTTGCCCAAAAATATCCGGGTGCGGTGGTAATCGGCGCAGATACGTTAGTATTTTGCAAGGGGGAAATTATCGGCAAACCCAAGGATAAAAAGGATGCCTTGCGTATTTTAAACAAGTTAAACGGCTCCTGGCAGTCCGTTTATACCGGGGTGTGCATTATGTGCCTAAACGAGCATAAAATGCTCTATGGGTACGATGTTTCAAAATGCAAGGCGCGAACTTTGTCGCCAGAACAACTGGATCACTTAGCCGGGAAACATATGGATAAAGCCGGTGCCTATGCCGTACAGGACGAAGAAGACCCGTTTATAGAGCGTATCGTCGGCAGCCGCAGTAATGTGGTGGGGTTTCCGGTGGAATATTTCCAAAAATTATACAAGGAGTTTTTATCATTATGAGAGAAGTGGATTTGCTTATTATCGGTGCCGGTCCTGCCGGGTGCAGCGCGGCTATTTATGCGGTGCGGGCGGGGGTAAAACCCGTGATTGCCGGCGGGGCGGTTCCGGGCGGACAATTATTAACTACACCCGATATTGAAAATTATGCCGGGTTTGTTAATCCCGTAGGCGGGTTTGAATTAATGGACAATATGCACAAACAATGCAAACGCTTGGGTGTGGAATTTACGCCGGAGGAAATTGCCAAGGTGGAGGGGGAAAAATCGCCTTTTACGCTTATAACGACTGACGGCAAGCAATATTTGGCGAAAAGCGTTGTCGTTGCCACAGGGGCCAAGGCCCGGTGGCTGGGATTGCCCGGTGAGGAAAAATTTATCGGCCGCGGCCTTTCCGCTTGTGCCACTTGCGACGGATTTTTTATGCGCGGTAAGACCGTGTGTGTAGTGGGTGGGGGAAATACGGCTTTTGAAGATGCACTCTTTTTATCGCAATTTTGTCCCGAAGTGAATTTAATTCACCGCCGTGATGCTTTCCGTGCCGACCAAGTAACGGTTGAAAAGGTAAAAGCCAACCCTAAAATTAAACTGGTGCTTAACAGTGTGCCTGTGGAACTTTTGGGCGGTGAAACGCTGGAAGGCGTAAAGGTAAAAAATGTAAAAACAGGAGAAATCAGCCAAATTTCCTGCTCCGGCGTATTCGTAGCCATTGGCGCCGAACCGCAGACAGCCTTTTTAAAGGATTCTTTGGTGGCGCTTGCCGATAATGGGCTTGTGCTTGCGGACGAGCGCACGCATACCACCATTGAAGGCATTTTTGCCGCGGGTGATTGTGCCGATAAACACTACCGGCAGGCAATTATAGCCGCCGGAAACGGAGCCAAAGCGGGTATTGAAGCCGCCGCTTTTGTGAATTTGCACCGTTAGCCTTGGTTATAATAAAAAACCCCGTACGTTTTTTCGTGCGGGTTTTTTTATATATGCCTTTCCCGCGTGGATAGTCCAAATTTAGTAAAATATATATTCTATGATAGACATTAAAGACCTTTCCTTCCATTTTGGCTTGCGCACTTTGTTTGAAGATACCTCCGTAATGATTCAAGACGGACAAAAAGTGGGCCTTGTCGGCCCGAATGGGTGCGGCAAAAGTACGCTTTTTAAACTGATTGAAGGAAAGTTCTCCCCCGACGGAGGCAAAATAGACATCTCCCGCGGTACGCAAATTGCATCCGTGGCGCAGGAAATTACGGATCCGTCGGTACCGCTGCTAGATTATGTTTTATCTGCGGATAAGGAATTGTCCGCTTTGCAAAAAGAATTGGAAAATCCCGCCATTTCTGGCGAACGTATGGCAGAAGTGTTTGATAAATTGGAGTTTTTGGGGGCGCACAGTGCCGAGGCCCGTGCAAGTGCTATTTTAAGCGGACTTGGTTTTTTAAATACCGATTTCCGCCGCCCGTTAAAGGAATTTTCCGGCGGTTGGCAAGTGCGTGCTAATGTGGCGGCTTGCTTGTATGCGCCGTCTAACTGCTTGCTGTTGGACGAACCCACCAACCACTTGGATTTGGAAACCGCAATGTGGCTGGAAAATTACCTTGTCCGTTTGGACAAAACCGTTTTTATCATCAGCCACGACCGTCATATTTTAAACCGCCTGTGCGATAAAATTATCCACGTGGAGGACGGACAGTTAAAACTCTACAACGGCAATTATGATACTTACGAGCGCACCCGCGCGGCCGCCATTGAGGGCTTGCGTTTGGCGGCTGCCAAGCACGAGCGTGTGGTAGCGCATTTGCAATCGTTTGTGGACCGGTTCCGTTACAAGGCTACCAAGGCCAAACAGGCACAGAGCCGTATTAAAATGATTGAAAAGTTGGGGGCCGCTCCGCAAATACCCAAAGACCCTGAATCCCATTTTGAATTTCCGTCTCCGGCGCGTTTGCAAAATTCCTTAATCACTATTGAAAACGGCGTAGCCGGGTATGACGATAAACCTGTTTTGAGCGGTTTAAATTTGCGCATAGAACCGGATGACCGCATTGCGCTGTTGGGTGCAAACGGAAACGGAAAATCTACCTTGGCTAAAATTTTGTCCCACCGCTTGCTTTTGATGAGCGGCAAAATGACGGTTGCCAAAAAAATGAAGATTGCGTATTTTTCCCAGCACCAGACCGAAGAGTTGGACGTGGAAAAAACGCCGTATGAGCAACTTTCCGCCGTAATGCCCTTGGCTACGGAAACGCAGGTCCGCGCGCAGTTGGGCGCGTTTGGCTTGAACAAGGCCAAGAGCGATACGGAAATCGGTAAACTTTCAGGGGGCGAAAAATCCCGCCTGCTCTTGGCGCTTATTACCAAAGATGCCCCGCACTTGCTTATTTTGGACGAACCTACGAACCATTTGGATATCCAATCCCGCCAAGCGCTCTTGGAAGCATTAAATGAGTACCAAGGGGCGGTGGTGCTGATTACGCACGATTTGCACGTTATTGAACTCACTTGCGATACGTTGTGGATTGTCCGCCACGGTACTTGCCAGACTTTTACGGGTGATTTGGACGATTATAAAGCCCAACTCTTAAAAAATAACGACCGCAACGACCTGGCAAGCGACAAAATGACTTCCAAAGAGGCCCAGCGTAAGGCAGCCGCCGAGCGGCGCGCGCGCGTTGCTCCACTTAAAAAAGAAATCCGCGCGTTAGATGAAAAAATAGAAAAACTATCTGCCCGGAAAAAGACGTTGGAGGAACAACTGGTGGCTGAATATTCGGCGGACGGGAGCATTGAATTGGCACTTTTAAATGACCAGTTAAAAAATGCCGAAGAAGAATGGCTGCGCTTAAACGAAGAATGCGAAGCCGCCTTGTCGGAGGATAAGTAATGAACGCCTTTGAATTATTGCCCGAATTTTTGCAAAAAGCCCTAAAACGCTTGGATATTACGGAGCCGACCCCGGTGCAGGAGGGAGCGATTGCTCCTGCCTTGCGCGGGCAGGACGTGTTGGCAACCGCCCAGACGGGAACAGGTAAAACCTTTGCTTTTTTGCTTCCGTTGGCGGCCCGGCTGACGGATAACCCGCAGGAAAATGCGCTTATTTTGTCGCCTACGCGGGAACTGGCCCAGCAAACCTATGCGGAACTTAACAAACTGACAGATGAAGAACATCCGCTGTCCTCTGCTTTAATTATCGGCGGAGATAATATACATAAACAATATGCCGATTTGCGTCGCCATCCGCGTGTGATTATTGCCACGCCGGGCCGTTTGCTGGACCATATGGCCCGCAAGAGTGTGGATGTTAAGCAGGTGCGCTATTGGGTGCTGGACGAAACGGACCGTATGCTGGATATGGGGTTTATTGATGATATGCGTAAAATTGCCGCTGCCTTACCAACTCCGCGCCAAACGCTCCTTTTTTCGGCTACGCTCCCGGATGAAATTGTAGGGCTTGCCAATGAGTTTTTACACCGGCCCGCCCGCGTAAAAATCGGCTCCGTAACGTCGCCTGCCGATTTGGTGGTGCAGGAAATTGTGCAAGTGTCCGTGCGCGAAAAATTGCCGCAGTTACTTCACGAATTAAACACGCGGCCCGGCTCTATTTTGGTATTTACGCGCACCAAACACGGAGCGGAACGCTTGGCGAAGCAACTTAAACTGTATGGACAAAAGGCCAATGCTTTACACGGAGATTTGCGCCAAAACCGCCGCCGCCAAGTGTTGGAATTTTTTAGGAGCGGTGCGGTGCGCATATTGGTGGCTACCGACGTGGCCGCCCGCGGGATTGACGTACCCAATTTATCTTGTGTGATTAATTACGATTTGCCCCAGTGCCCCGAAGATTATATCCACCGTATCGGCCGTACGGGCCGCGCGGGAGCGGTGGGGGCGGCGGTATCGCTCATTTCCGACGATATGGATAAGTGGAGCGATATTTGCAAGGTTACTAAATTTTCAATACCGGTCAAAAAAATCCAAAAGACGATTGAGCCTTTACCCGCGCCTAAATTTGTAGCGCAGGAAGAAGGCGCGGCGCACGCTAAAAAGCGCCGTAAACGCGAGGCCCGCCTGTCCAAGGCAACCGAAGTCGCCAAGCGGTTATTGGCCGAGGGCGAAGTGTATTTGCCCCAAACCCCGCGCGTGGAAGCCGTGGTCAAACCGATTCCAGTTAAAAAGCCTAAAACTTTCCGCAAAGCCGCCGATACCGCGCGGATATTGGGTGAAAACGAACCGCCGAAAAACCCCTTTGCCGTGCGTGTGGGCGCGAGTAAAAAGAAATTAAAGCAGTTGCAGGACAAAAAAGCCTTTGCTCCCCAAGGAAATAAACGCTTTTCCAAGTTCTTCAAACGCAAGAAAAACGGCAGGTAAGCAAATTAGAAGTGAACGGATTGTTTCTGTCTGTCATTCCCGGGGAGTGGCGGCCCGCAGGGTGGTGCTTTTGTAGTAGCGACAGATTCCCAACACAAACCTTTTAAAAAGACAAGGAATATCTAATTTTAGTGTAAAGTAAAAAAGCCCCGGGTTTTATTGCCCGGGGCCGTTTTGTTTAGGCTAATTATTTAATCAAATACCCGCCGGCGGAATCTTTAACAGCGTTGCCGCTTGCATCCGTGGCACCCATAGCAGGGCAAATCCACTCGTATTTTACGTTGCTGCTGGGGGTGCAAGTAAGCGCACTTTTGCCGTAGGTCCCGTGGTTGTAGTACATTTTAAAGCAAAAAGTATCGTTATAAGTATTGGACCCGCTTAACCGGCAGGCACTGATACCGTCATTTGCAAAAATATATTCAAACTTGCCGATACCGAAATTGGCTTCGGTGGTGCTTGTGGCGTCAAAGAAAGACACGTCCAAGCCGTTTAATTTCGTTGGCGTTTCCGAATTAGCGGAGCGGTAGCGCTTGGCGGAGTCAAAAATCGTGCGCAGGTTGACTAACGCTTCCATAGACTCCGCGCGTTGGATAGAGCGGCGGTATTGCGGCAAAGCGATAGCCGTCAAAATACCGATAATCAGTACCACGGCCAGTAACTCAATAAGGGTAAAACCTTTGTTAAATCTCTTCATATAAAAATCTCCTTTACCTTGTTAGTATATCGGTTTTTGGGGGGATTTTCAATATTAACCCTTGTGAACGGCTCAAAAAAGGTTATAATAATTAGTAGCATTTTTATTTTTAAGAGGTTTTATGAAACTTACAAAACACGGTTTTACACTTACCGAACTAATGGCAGTAGTGATTATTATCGGCATTTTGGCCGGTATCGGGTTTGGCTCGTACCAAAAAGCGATTGAGCGCAGCCGGTTTTCCGAAGGCCTGGCTGCCGGCGCGGCGGTGCAGGAGGCCGTAAACCGCTATTATTACGAAAATACGGATTTAGCGTCAAGCGCGCGCAAATATCCCAAAATAGCATATTTAGATATTTCCCTGGCCAATGCCAAGGACTGTGCCACCAAGAGCGATTATTGTGTGCGTACGAAATATTTTGAGGTTATAGTTAGTAATTCTGGGAGTGTCTATGCGTATCATATGAAAGGGACTACGCGCCAATTATATTATTTGCTTTGGCTTCCCAGTTTTGGTTCCGAACGGAAAAGCGAAGCCTGTGCTCCTTTTGGCAGTAACGCTACCGAGGGTGCAGATTTTTGTAAGAGTATGGGTTATACTTCTAAGCCTGCATCTAGTTCATTATATTACAAACCGTAAAATTATTTACCCAATAAAAAACCCCGCCAAGTGCGGGGTTTTTTAAAATGGAAATCTGATTTAGCCGTTTTGGACAGGCGGAAGAATTTTCTTCCCCTGTCCGCCAGCGAACAACTTGGCTGGCTTCAAACTGCTTTGTGGGGTACTTTTACCCCAGCGCGCTTGCCTTATTTCTTGGCAATCATATAATGCGCGCCGCTGACGTTTTCGCCCACTTTTACGAGGGCATCCGCCATTTTTTCAAGCAACTTATTCATTACTTTCTCCCTTAAAAATATTACGATAAGGAGAATCCTTCTTATCTTTACTACACTAAAATTATACAAATTTTTGCAACGGTTGTAAAATTGGGGTATATATATTAACAAATATAAAAATATTATGCAAGTTTTTATAGGCAAATTTACCCTTCACTATTATATAATATATATATGAAAACACTTTCTACCGATTGTTTGGTTATCGGCGCCGGTATTGCCGGGTGCGTTTATGCGCACGAGGCCGCCAAAAAAGGCCTTAAAACTACGCTGCTTTGCTGCGGGGAAATGCCCCAAGCCAACAGCGATTTAGCACAGGGGGGCATTGTATATGAGCCCCATTTGAATATGGATGACCTCTTAGCCGACGTGAAAATGGCCACCGCCGGTATGTGCAACGAGCAAGCGGTAAAGGAACTCTCCGCCGCGGGTTGCAAAGCCATAGAAGAAGTCTTTTTAACGGATTTATCCGTTCCCTTTGACCGTGATTCCCAACATCACTTACGTTTTACGCGTGAGGGTGCACACCGCAAAAACCGTATTATTTACTCCAAAGACACCACAGGCCACGCCCTCTTGGCCGCTATTCAGGCATCTGTGCGCCAAAACCCGCTTATTACGGTGAAGGAGTTTACTTCTGCGATTGATTTATTAACGCTCTCACACAGTTCGCCTGACCCGATGGACCGCTATTACCCGCTGACCGTTTTCGGTGCGTATGTGTTGGATAACAAGACGGGCGAAGTGTATGCTATCACCGCTAAAAAAACCGTGTTGGCTACGGGCGGGG
>UQJU01000053.1 GCA_900541355.1 Candidatus Avelusimicrobium fimicolum
AGTTCCACCCGGAATTTGGCTCCCGCCCCTTGCGCCCGCATCCGCTGTTTGACGGGCTTATTAAAGCCAGTTTAAAAAACAAAGAAAATAAAAACAAATAACAGTAGCATAAAAAGCACCCCTTGGAACAAGCCAAGGGGTGCTTTTTATACTTATAAATTACTTCGTATTATTTAGGGCAATACTTCAAAGGTAAGGCTGTCCGTTTCGCCGTGGCACGAAACGGATAAGGTATGCTTGCCCACTTTTAGGGGCCACCAGTTTTGGCAGGCCGAACCCGCCTGAATATGTCCGTCCAACGTCCAGGTGCATTTATCCGCGGCACAAACGGCCTGCCACTTAACCGCTTGGGATGCAAGCGGAACGGACGGGTCTATTTTAAAAATATCCTTATCTGCGGGAGAGGTGATTTTAAGATTTTGCAAAACAACTTTATGTTTACCCGGACAAATACCGGGCAAATGAGCCTCATCAAACACATTTTCTTGCGTATGCGGACAATTTTCGCCGGCTAATAACCCGCTATCCAAACACGCCTGCGCGTGGATAATGCCTTCGGGGACCGCAAAGGGTTCAGCCGGATATTTTTCTTGTAGATAGACGGCCAAATCGTGCAAAATCGGTCCGGCCCCGGTAATGCCGGAAACCTTCTGCATAGAAGTAGCATTAAAATTACCCACCCAAACGCCGACCGTCCAACGGGCCGTATAACCAACGGCAAAATTATCTTTATAATCTTTGGAAGTACCCGTTTTTGCCGCAAACGGAAAAGGCAAAAACAGGGGCGAATTAAGCCCAAACGCGGGAGCGCGGGCATTGTTGTCTGCCAAGATATCCGTAAGCAAATAGGCCGTCTGCGGGGTAAACAAACGCGCTTCTCTGCCCAGGGCGCGGATAATCGGGTTGGCGGCAAACAAAACAGGTTTATACACGCCGCCGCGCGCAAGCGAAGCATAGGCATTTGTCAAATCCAGCAGGCGCACCTCGCCATTTCCAAGAGATAAACCCAAGCCGTAAAAATCAGCGGCCTTATTTAAAGATTCAAACCCCGCCCGGCGCAAAAGAGCCAGCAAATTAGATGTGCCGGATAGTTCCGCCGCCTTAACCGCCGGGATATTGTACGAACACGCCAACGCGCGGCGCACGGAAACAAGGCCGTGATAGTTTTCGTCATAATTGCGGGGTCTAAATCCCCCCTCAAAAAAAGTATCCTCATCTGCCAGTAAACTAGCCGGGGTAAGGTTTCCGCGCTCCAAAGCCAACCCATACACAAAGGGTTTTAAGGCAGAGCCGGGCTGGCGAAACGCACGCGCGCCGTCCACCTGACCGCTGTTTTGGGTGTTGTAAAAATCAGCAGACCCCACATATGCCAACACGGCCCCGGTAGCATTTTCCAATATCACCACCGCTCCGTTTGTTACATTTTGCTCCGTCAAACGCACGATATAATTTTTCACCACCTGTTCAGCGTACAACTGCAAGTCGCGGTCCAAGGTTGAGAAAATATCTTTTGATTCTTGCGGCAGCAAAGGCTGCAACAACTGCGTAAAGTGCGGGGCATCAAACGGACGGGCGGCAGAGCGAAGTTCTAGTTTTTCACTTACGGCCAGCGCATACATTTCTTCATCAATAAACCCGTTATCCAACATTTTTTTCAGCACCCAATCACGCCGTTTGAGCGCGCGGGCAAAATGTTTAAGCGGATTATAATATGTGGGCGATTTGGCAAGCCCAGCCAAAAAAGCCGCCTGTGATAAGGATAAATCAACCGCTTGTGTATTAAAATAAAAGCGGCTGGCAGCCTCCACCCCTTGCGTTAAATTACCCAATTCCAAAAGGTTAAAATATTCCTCTAAAATTTCCTCTTTTGTCATTTTGCGCTCTATTTTCAGCGCACTAAATGCTTCGCGCGTTTTGCCCCACAAGGTTTTGGGATACGGCTCCACCGCGCGCGCCAGTTGTTGGGTAATGGTGGACGCTCCGGAAACAATTTCGCCCTCTTTGGTGTTTTGCCACGCGGCACGCAAAACAGCCCGGATATCCACTCCGGCGTGCGTAAAAAAACGCTTATCCTCTGCGGCCACGGCGGCGGCTATCAGCCAAGGCGACACTTCGTTTAACGAAACAGGCAAATAATAAGTGTTATTTTTAGATAAAAAGCCGCGTATGGGGGCGCCATAGCGGTCGTAAATTTGTTTAGACGGCAACAAAAATGCTTCTTCCCCGCCCGCCAGGCAAGGAAGAAGCAATAAACTTAAAAGAAGCGTCCAACGCTTTTTCATTATTTAATAATAAGCGTTCCGGTTGCGTTTCGGCCAAAAACAGCCGGCTCGTACATTTGGCTGGCCCACAAGCAAGGATAGGCAAACGTACCCGGAACGGAAGCAGACACCAAATAAGAATAGGTGTGCGTGCCGGCGGGCAAGTAATCGGCAAAGGCGGCTAAGCGGTCGTCATATTTTTCGCTCCGCGTAAAGCCGTTATAATAGTCGCCGTTGTCCTCGGCTAATACAGCACCCTGCGCGGCGGATTCGGTCGCCAGCGAGGTATTTACAATTTCAAACCCGGCCGGGATAAAATCCTCCACTACCACAAAGTTGCGTGCAGTGGCATTTTTAACCGTCAAAGTAATTTTATAGCGTTCGCCCGCCACAATTTCACTTACGGGTTTGCCGTCCAAGGTGGTAATCGCGCGGGAAACCGCAAAGCCGCCGTCCACAGGTTTATCATAGCGGCGCGGCTCATATACCTGCCCAAGCGTATAATACAGAGTTCCGTTTCCAGTTTTGGTAAAGGTCAAACGGGCCTCGCCCTTATTGCCATAAACTCCGGCAAACGGAACCGCCGCCGTTTTACTTTCCATACTGCGCCCCTTAAAGGCGTTCTGCAACAAAGTTTTTCCGGCTACTTTAACAGAGGCCAAAAAATCAGGTTCCGCACCCTCTTGGGTTTGGTAATAGGTATTTAACGCGCTAAATACTGCGGCATTTACGCTTGTGTTATTCCAATGGCCCTCGGCATTTAACTGCGTAATCAGCCAATGCGCCGTTTGGAACGCTTGCTCAAACGGATAATGTGCATATAACAGAGCATCCAACGCAAGAGCCGTTCCTTTTGTATTGTTCATATGCAGCCACGGCATTTCCTGCGGCACATCAAAATAGGCCGATTCCGGTGTAAAGACCACACGGTTTAATAAACGCTGGGCCAAGGCGTTTTTAATGGCTTGGGAACGGCCGGAGGCCTGCGCGGCTTTTAACAAATAAGCCTGCGCCGGAAGCGGCAGAGAATCCGCCTTGGCGTAGAGCGTATTAAAAGCACTTTGTACGTTTTTACCATACAACGACAACACATATGCAGCATAGGCGCGGGCGGTGTCGGTTTCCAAAGCAGAATACTTATACGCACGGGCCGTCTTGCCGTTAAAGGCACTTTCCAACCACGCGGCAGCCTTATTTAAGGTTTTGCCCGGTACCCGATAGCCGGCCTGTTTGGCCAAATAGGCTACTTCCAACGTATAAGCCGTTACATATGGGTCAGGTAAAGCGTTTTTCCAGTAGCCAAAGCCGCCGGAAGCATATTGGTATTCGGGCAGTACGTCCAAAATTTCCTGCACCTGCTTTTTATATTGCGCGGTATCGCCCAATTTAAAATCTTCCACCAATTTCGCCCCCGAAATAACAGGCAGCGCCTTGGACATTTTTTGCTCCAAGCAATCATACGGATATGTGAGCAAATAGACCATAGAACCTTTTAAGTTTAAAAGTGCCGTAGAAGCAAGCGAAAGGGTGATTTGGTTATTCGCCGTTTCATTTATGTTGCCCGGCTTGTCTAACAGTTCCTCTTGTGCATCTTTCGTGGCCGCATAGACGGAAAGAGTCTGCATTTTTTCCACCGGGGACACCGTCAATTTAGAAAGTACGCCGTCCTGCGCTCTTCCTCCCTTTACGCTAAACGCTACCCGCGCTTCGCCGTTTTCCGTGGCTTCGCACGCCCAAGTTACCTCTTGTGCTTTACCCAAGGGGACCTCTACGGTTTTGGTTTCCGGGCCGGACAAAGTTACAGCCCCTTCGGCGCGGGCGGTTACGGACAATTCGCCCTTTTTATTTTCGTAATTATATACCACCACCCCGCACGAAAATTTATCCCCTTTGCGCGCAAAACGCGGCAAGTTGGACGTTACCATAACGGGTTTAGATACTTGGATAGATGTTTCTGCCGAGCCAAACTCGTCCGCCGTCAGGGCTACCGCCATTATGCGGAATTTGGTTAAGTTGTCTGGCAGTTTAAATTTCACTTCTGCGCGGCCCTTTTTATCGGTGTTTACAACCGCCTTAAAATAGGGCGTAAACACAAAGTTTGTGCGCAAATCTACCCCGCCTAATTTACTGTCGGCATAACCCGCACCGCCGCCTCCGCGGTTTTCGCCTTTTTCGCCAAAATTACGCTGGCCCACCACATACACGCGGTTATCCATTGTAAATACAGACACCGGGCGGGAACCATAATACTTACCAAACAAATCCGGCGTTTGGTAATTCGTCAGGGCCAAAACGCCTTCGTCAACCACCATAACGGCTATTTCCGCCGGAGTATTTTTCCGGTGCGGTTTGGCGGTCAGTTTGAGCGTTACTTCTTCGCCCGGCTGGTAGCGGGTTTTGTTAGTTTTTATAACAGGTGTAATTTTTTTGGAATCCGGCAGAACCGTCAAATTAACATATCCCACCTTACCTTGCGGTTTGCCCAAATCAAGGCCTTTGCCGTTTACAGGGTCCGCACTGCGCCCGCGCACCAAAGTTATACCGACATATACGTTAGGCAGATAGGAAGGCTTTACCGGCACTTCCACATAATCTGCCCCGCCCTTGACCGGCGTAATCCACGCATCCAAAATTCCCTCTCGCTCCACCGTTACTAATGCCAACGCATTATCATACGGAGATTCCACCGCAATACGGGCCGTTTTACCCGGTTTATAAGAATTTTTATCTTGTTTTAAAACTAACAGGTCATCATCTGTTTTTTTCCAGTAGGCCTGCCCCTGCCCATAGACCATTATGTTAAATCCGCCCAATACGGTGCGGCCGGAGGAGTCCTTGCTCGTAAGCGTTACAAAATAGTTTCCGGCTTCTGTCGGTTTAAAAGACAATCGCCCTCCGTCCGCAGCAACCTGAACGGTTTGGCTGGGCAAATTGGTTACCCGCTTTTCGCTTACCCACTCCAAGCGGCCCGCCAGCCCGGCTTTGCGCACGCTGAACCATTGTTCCTTGCGGATATCCGCCGTAACAATCGCCGACGTCCGCACACCATTAGGCGTTACCGCCACCAAATCAGCCTGCACCGTATCGCCCAGTTCCACGCGGTCTGTTACCAGTTTTGCCCCTAAGTAAAAAGCGGCCGGATGTACCAAAACATCCGTACGGGCAAATAGATTCTGCCGCGCGGGCGACTGCACGTCCAGTTCAGCATATACGGTTACCGGGAAATCCACCTTTGGCAACCGTGCGGAAAAGGATAAGGCCCCTTTATCGTCTAATTGGCTGCCGGAGTCTAATAAGAGTTTGCCATCCTCTTTGTATTCGTCTTCACGCAGAAAATACGGAGTAAAGGTGTAACCGTCAAAACCCTTCGGCTCAAACCAGGCGCGCATCCGGCGCAAATTCCAGTTGGCCTTGGCTCCCGCCAACGGAGAGCCAAAATTATATTGGGCAGAAGCCGCAAAATGGGCCGTATCACCCGAGAAATAATCCTCCCGTTCCGGGCGGAGATTTACTTTAAAATCAGCCTGTTTAACGGCCTCCACCTGAAAATTATAATACGCACCGGCAACATCCGTTTGCCCCTTTATCTGCGGAGTAAAAGAAATATCCCAAGAACCTGTATAAGCCGTTTTGGGAATATCAAATTTCAGGTCAAAAGTTCCCATTTGGGAAGAAATAGTAACATCTTTATTTAATACTTCCTCTCCGCGCGCATCACTAATGCGTACCTTGCCGCGCACTGCGGGCGAAAGGCTCCACGCACCGCCCTTTAACTGGCGGACCACCCCTTTTAAATATACGCTTTCTCCGGGGCGGTAAATACCGCGGTCTGTAAACAAGACCGAGCGTAATTCATCCCGCTGGGGATTATAATCGTAATTTAAATTAAAGCGCCACGGCTCCAATCCGTCGTTCCAAGCACTGCTGACAACCGCATCGCCGCCGGCACTGGACACAAACGCATAGACCACAGGCTGCCCCCACTCAGCAGTAACGTCCAAATTCTTCCAACCGGGAGCGCGGACAAGGCCGTCCTGGTCGGTACTGCCCGTCCACAATATTTTATTGTCTTTGCCGCGCAACTCCACCGCCAAATTGGGCATCGGCTCGCCCGTTTGAAGCGAGGTAGCCCAAAGCAAAATATTTTCAGACGAGGTCTTTAAGGTTACGCCCACATCCGTAATGTTATCGGTAGATGATACCCAGCAGCCGTCCTTACGGTTTTTGTCTTGGATTTTTACTTGGCTGAAAACAATACTGTCCTTGGCCGTGGGGTTAAATTTATTTAAATCAATAAAGGTTTTAACGGTGCGGTCCTTTACGTCTTTAAAGGTATAAGTGCCGTCAAAAGTGGCTGACGTAAGCGGCTTTTTGGCACAGTAGCCCGCAGAAGCCGTATCAAACGGAATAAAATTTTCTTTGTTAAAGCGCGCCCCGCGCACAGGCAAAGAAGGCGTATTCATCAAATCAATGGGCAAGCGCGGGCTTAAATAACTTTCCAACACGCCAAGCCCGCCCGAAAAATCCGTCGCCGGGCAATAACCGGAATTTGTGATTTGAAAGATTTTATCTTCCCCTAAGGTATTGCCATAAATATCACGCAGATTTTTACTCAATGTTACGGTAACGGTTTGTCCGGGGGTTAAGTTTAAAAACATAAACGGAGTGCGGAAATACGCTTGTCCCGTTTTGCTATCCACCACATCATACCCCAACGCATCGCCCTCCTGCTCGGAAAGTTTGCGCACGGCAGAAGCAGGCTCCACGGTGGCGGCAGCAGCCATTTCTTTAAAGCGGACCGGGGTGGAAAAATCCACCATCGGCATATAGGGCAGGCAGCCGTCATTAATTTGGTTTAAAACCGTTAAATTAGGATAGGTATAGAAAGAAGTGTTATAATCTTTTTCCATCCCCTGCGTGCCCGTGGGCGCGGGCAGGCCCGCCTTTAACGTAAGGGTATAATGCGTTCCCTTTTCCAAGGAGGACAACGGGCTGATAACCGCAATATTTTGTTTGTTATAGTAAGAAAAATCTTTATCGTATTCCAACTGGCTAATCGGGCGGACAATCAGCGGGACGGTTTTGGTAACGTCGGGGCGTTTGGCGGAGGATAAACCCAAACGCTGGCTGAAAGTAGCCTCGGCCGGGGCCGTATAAGAAAGTTGGACATAGTTGGAAAGTTCTTCCATTTTTACCGGGCGGGTAAATACTGCATATAAGGTCGGATTAAGACTAATCCAATGTTCGTTGTTGCGGGGTTGAACAAAGTTTACTTCGGGCACAGGGGTAGTAAAACGGAAGATATAATTTTGTGCCAGACTCTTGCCGCTAACAGCCGATTTAAAACCCGCCGGAACTGTTACGCTGTAAGCAGTGGCTTCGGGCCAGTTTTCAGCCGGTTCAAAAAGCACCGTTTGTGTGCCGCTGTAACGGCAGGAGCCTTTAATTGCGGGAGAAATAATAATTGGACAGTCAGCCGAAGAGAACTCCGTTTTTTCCCCCAGCGCGGCAACAGGTTGGTTAAACGATACCGAAACAGGATAACGTCCCCCTGCATACAGTTTTCCTTTGGGGCTGGCAGACAAAATTTTTAAGGCCGGGGCCGCCGCAAAAGCGGGCAAAAGAGTTTGCACAACTAGCGCACCTACCAAAAGCGCGAGCAAAATAAAACGGTTCTTCATAGAAAATAATCCTCCTTACTATCTTTGTATTGTACCATTAAAAACCCTTCTGTGGCACGCACCTTTTAGACATAACAACCGGGCCAAGGAGTCTCTCCTTGGCCCGGTTGTTTGGATAACAGAATACACTTACTTTTTTTCGTCCGACAAATAATGACACCCCGCCGAGTGGCGGTTTTTTAAGGCAGCATAGGTAATCAGCAGAGCCGTCTGCGTGCCGTTGCGCAAGTCCAACAGTTCCTGGCACAAGGCATTGCCCTTGTAAAAGGAATCAATTTCGTTATGCAAATGGCGCAAAATCTTTTCAGCCCGGCCCAAGTGTTTGCGGCTGCGGATAAGCCCCACATAGTTCCACATTGTATTGCGAAGCGTGGCCAAATCCTGCTTTACCAAGTTAAGGTCCGGTTTTTCCGCAGGAACAACCCAGTCCTTTGGCACTGGAATATGGAAAGGCTGCGTTTTGATGTCCTCCGCGTCCGCGTGCGCGCACAAATATCCCATTGCCACGGCTTCCAATAAAGAGGTACTTGCCAAGCGGTTGGCCCCGTGGTAACCCGTACAAGCCGTTTCGCCGATTGCATTTAAGTTAGCAATATTGGTTCTCCCTGCGGGTGTAGCATATACACCGCCGCAGAAATAGTGCGCCGCAGGAACCACAGGCACAGGAACCTTGGTCATATCGTAGCCGCCTTCCAAACATTTTTTGTAAATAGCCGGGAAGCGTTCTTTGGTTTCCTCCGCCGGATTGGCGGTAATATCCAAATACACGCAATCGTGCGAGGTTTCCAACCGCTCCTCTTCAATAGCGCGGGCCACAATATCGCGCGGAGCCAAATCTTTCAGCGGGTGATATTTCGGCATAAAGGCTTCGCCCTTACAGTTGCGCAAAACAGCCCCTTCCCCGCGCAACGCTTCGGACAAAAGAAAACTTTTACCCTTGGCAAACACTGTGGGGTGAAATTGCAAAAACTCCATATTCATCACACGCGCACCCACGCGGTAGGCCATTGCAATACCGTGCCCGTAGGCGTGTTCGGCGTTGGTGGTATGACGGTAAAGCTGGCCCACGCCCCCGGTGGCGAGAATGGTCTTTTTGGCGGTAACGGCAAACACTTCGCCGGATTTATTATCCAGCACGTACGCGCCGAACACCGTCAGCGGATAATAGCGGTCCATCGGGTCGGGCGAGCTGTGGGAGAGGGTCAGTAAATCAATGGCCGAAGCATACTCCCGCACCGTCACCAGCGGGTTGGCGCGCACGGCGGACTGAATGGCCGCCAGCATGGCGTGGCCGGTGGTGTCTTTGGAATAAATAATACGGTTTTTGCGGTGGGCGCCTTCGCGCGTAAAGCGCAGGCGGTGTGCTTCGTCGCGGTCAAAATTAACGGATAAATCTTTCAAAAACACTTCTTCCACGGCCCGGCAGCCCGCGGCGGAAATTTCCCGCACGGCGCGCGCGTTGCACATTCCGGCGGTGGCCATCTGCACGTCGGCCAGCAGATCATCCATATTCAGGTTGGGCTCGTAGACAATCCCCCCCTGCGCGAGGTCGCTGTTGGCTTGGGGCATTTCCCCGCAGCACAGGAGCATCGTTTTAAGGCCTTTCTTGGCGGCTTGATGCGCGTAGACGCACCCGGCTATTCCGCCGCCTATTACCAAACAATCGGTATGGAGTACTTTCATACTATATATTATATAAAAAGCCCGGCACCGGGGCCCTTAAAAAACTCCCAAAAACATATTGCATATTATTTTTATATTTGTTATTATATATTTCCTTAATTTACAACCGTATGAAAAATTTGTATAATAATTATACGGAAAGATAAGAAGGTTCTCCTTATCCAATGTTTTTAACAGGAGAAAAGTATGATGATTAAGATACTTGAAAAAATGGCCGAAGCCTTGACGAAAGTAGGCGAAAACGTCAGCGGCGCCCATTATATGATCGGTAAAAAATAATGGCAGGCCCGGGGTGAAACAGCACCCCAGTAAGCAGTTTGAAGCCGGCCATTCATTCGCTGGCGGACAGGGGAAGACGAACTCTTCCGCCTGTCCAAAACGGCTGACCTATTAGCGGACCGTAAAGCGCAGGCTTTATGGTTTTTTTCTTTTTATACCCCTTCTCCGCCCATGAAAC
>UQJU01000054.1 GCA_900541355.1 Candidatus Avelusimicrobium fimicolum
TTGTTAAAATTTTGATATTGAGCGGTGGTCGTACCCGGATGTATCCGCCATATAAAAATGCGTATAAAAGGCTGTTTTGCTCAAATATAAAGGCCTTAAAAGGAGAAAAAAATGAAAGGTTTTACGCTTATAGAATTATTAGTAGTGGTGCTTATTATTGGCATTTTATCAGCGGTGGCACTTCCGCAATATACAAAAGCGGTGGAAAAAAGCAGAATGGCACAGGCATTTTCTTTGTTTCAGCCGTTGCGGCAGGCGGTGGATGCGTATGTGTTGGCGGCTGGATACAGCCGTGTGGAACTGGTGGGACATCCTTCCGGCGTTGCTAGTGCCGAATTGGATGTGGACGTGGAAAAGTTGGCAAATTGCCAGTCGGGAGAAGACCGTTGCCACGGAAAAGATTTTTCATATGATGTGTGGTGTGCTGGGTCTTCTTGTTACATATCCATTTGTCGCGAAAAATCGGATGAACAAACTTATTGCTTATTTAATGAAAAGGAGCAATCTACTTCGGCATGGAGTAAAAGTTGCGCATTTGAGACGGATGAAGGATATGCCATTTGCAAATCGTTGGAGTCGCAAGGCTGGGAGTTGGAGGATGAAAGGTAATTTCTCTTTGTATTGGAATAGGCTCCGGTAGATAAACTTTTGGGTCTATTTTTAAATCAGGCAGGCCGGGGGGTACGCGCCCGGCCTGCTTTGTGGATATTCCAATAAATAGCAGGGCCTAAAAGGAAATAGGACTTTGGACCCTTGCGACGGACACGGCAGGCGGATATACTATATTTATGAAGATATTTCTTACTTTATCCGTTTTGTTTTTATCGGTGTTCGCCGCGGCGGCTCCCTTTGGACATTTGGAAAATGTATCCACCCAACGGGCGGTGTTTTTAGCGGACAAACTGGTTAAAAAACAGCCTATTACCTATTGCCTGCAAAAGGGAGATTTTGAAACGATTTCCGCCCCCCTTTCGGACCTTACGCGCCAAACGCAGGCCGCCCTTAATGAGTGGACCCGCGGTGTAGCCCTGCATATAGAAGCGGCAGGACGAATGAAGGAATTTGCGGATATTATTCCTCTTTTAAAAAGTTCGCAATTTACCGAAGTCCCGTGCGATTTATCCAACCACCCGGCGGCCGGGGTGTTCTTTCTGGCGCGCAAAAATGCGCAAGAGGCTGATATTACGATTTTAGTGTCTAATAATTATTGTGAGGGTCATTTCCATAAAACTTCTTCTTTTTATACCGAGCAAATGTCCCCCGCTAAACCCTTTATCTGTCTGCAAACGCACTACGCCAGTATTCCAAATGATAACGAAAACCTTTCGCAAGCCGGGCTTTCCGCCGAGCAAAAAAATATCTTAACGGACGCTCCTAAAATATTATCGCGCGTGGCTTCTAGCGCCTATGCGGCGGACGACCAACGCCGTTTGTGGATATTAAACCGTTTGTACTCTTATGACGGACCCACTTATTTGGCGGCGGTTACGCACGAAATGGGCCACGCCTTTGGTCTGGCGGACGAATACACGGGTTCCGGAGTGGACCCGTTATACAAAACCGCCACGCCGGTTTCCGGTATAATGAAGCGTTTGTACGACCCCTTGGGATGCAGCGAAGTGGACGGGATGATTACCCTTTTGGACCGCTACACGCACACCCCGCGCACCTTTACCAGTTTTTGCGGGGACGGCGTAACCTTTGTGTCTGGGGTGCAGAAGGTATTGAAAAATACCCCCACCAAATTGCGTGTGCGCCCGGGCTTAGTGGAGAGGTGGAGCCTTACGCCTGCTTCGCCCACCGCCAAGGCAATGCTTTACGAAAGTGTCCGTCAGGCAGACGCTTTGGACGAACCCACCCGCACTGCCGCCGTTTCCTTGGGAGCAGCGGACGAAATTTATTCCCGCGGGGCGGTTTTGCCAGGGAACATCCGGCAAGGTGCTTGGTTAATTATTGCGCGCCACGGAAAAAAATACAAAGCCGCGCAAGTGCAATACAATGCTTCCAGTCGTGTGGCCCAGGTCCGCCGGATACAGGTAAAGCCCACGCAAGCGGCGCAATATTTCGCCGAAATCAAGGCTGCTGAAAAATCTCCCCTTTCCGTGGATAAATAAGTACAATATTTTTATGGCAACTATCAAAGAAGCGGTAAAATTAATAAAAAATGCCCGCTATGCGGTAGCGTTTACCGGGGCAGGCATTAGCGTAGAGAGCGGTATTGCGCCTTTTACGGGGGCTGGCGGCTTGTGGAACCAGTACGACCCAAAATTTATTGAAATTAATTTTTTTGAAACTTATCCCAAAAAGTCCTGGGAAGAAATGAAGAAAATATTTTTTACCGATATGGACGAGGCCGACCCCAACGCGGCGCATAAAGTGCTTGCCAAATTGGAACAAAAAGGGCTGTTAAAGGGTGTGATTACGCAGAATATAGACGGCCTGCACCAAAAGGCAGGCTCTAAAAATGTACAGGAATTCCACGGAACGATTAAAACGCTCTCCTGCCTGTCCTGTGGGCGGAAATATAATTTAGAAGATGTAAATTTAGACGCTGTTCCCCCTCTGTGCTTTTGCGGCGGGGTGTTAAAACCCGATTTTGTGTTTTACGGCGAGGGTATCCCCGTTAAGGCTTACCAAAACTCCTTGGAAATGGCCCAAAATGCTGATGTAATGGTAATTGTGGGAACGGCAGGGCAGGTAATGCCCGCTTGCAGCCTGCCGCTTTCGTCCAAGCAATTCGGCGCGCAGATTATAGAGGTCAACCCGCAAGCCTCCGCTTTTACCGGGAGCATTACAGATTTGTACTACCCGATGAAGGCCACAGAATTTTTTATTGAGTTGGACAAGGAAATGAAATTATGACAAAATTTGATGATTTTTTAGAATGGTTGGAAGCAAACCCTTGGATTGGACTTTGTGTCGGAGTATTGGTGATGTGCGGATTTTTTAGGGGGCTACATTATTGGAAAGTTCCTTTTGAGGTTTCCGCTTTGGGAAGCGGTATCGTGGCAGGCCTATTAGTTGGGTTGTTTTTTTTGATAGTGGGTGCGCTGAATTCCGAAACCAGCCCAAGTTCCTTTCCGTGGGCTGCCGTAGTGGCTTTTGTTGTGGCGGGGGCGCTGGTGGCGGGATTAGTTTGGCTGTCTTACCATTATTGGCGGTATGTGTGGACTACGCTTACCGCTTTACTATTAGGAACGATTATTTTTACGTTTATAAAACATTAAAAAAGGCGGCTTTTAGGCCGCCCTTTTTAGCGGGGTTGTTCCCCAAAGCGGTTTTCCCCCTCGGTCCCGGGGAGTAACATACAAATAAACAGCGCAAGCCCGCCCAAGTAGGGTACAAACAGCAAAAGTTGCCACCAGCCGCTCATCCCGATATCGTGCAAGCGGCGCGTGCGCAGAGAAAGCGGCAAAAGTAATGCCCCTAAATAGGAGCCGACAATACAAATAATGGCTCCAATCCAGCCTACCCCTTCTTGGCTTCCCGGATCGCTATACAGCATAACACCAATAGCCATACAAAGAAACATTACGATAAACCAGGCGGCAAGCATCAGGGCAATATACCAACACATAAAAAGCCAAAATTCCTTGCGGTTGGCGCGGCCCTTAAAATCAAATAGCCGTTTTAACGGGTTAATTAAATAGTTCATTTGGTGAGTTCTTCCGATTCGGTTAGCACAGTTTTTTCCGTTTCGCGCATAGCGGACAAAGTCTTTTCAAACAGTTCTTCCAAGGGCCAACCTAACATATCAGCCCCTTGTTTGATGATGTCGCGCGAACAGCCGGCGGCAAACTTTTTGTCTTTGAATTTCTTTTTTAAACTGGAAACTTCCATATCTTGCGTACTTTTTGAGGGGCGCATTTTGGCCGCCGCGCCGATAAGCCCGGTCAGTTCGTCTGTGGCAAAAAGCACTTTTTCCATTTCGTGTTCCGGCTTGACGTTCACGGTAATACCGTAGCCGTGGCTGCAAATCGCGCGTATGAGTTCCGGCTCTGCCTTAATTTCCGCCAGCAGTTCAGGCGCTTTTTTACAATGTTCTTGCGGGAATTTTTCAAAGTCTATATCGTGTAACAGCCCGCACAAGCCCCAAAATTCTGCTTCGTCAGCATATCCTAATTGTACTGCCAGATAACGCATTACGGCTTCTACCGTTAGTGCGTGCAACAGGTGAAATGGCTCCTGATTGTATTTTTTCAGCAGGTTTAGCGCTTGCCCGCGCGTAATATTTGTGTACATATGATAAAAAACTCCTAGAAAGTATATTCATCTAACATAAAAATCTGTACAGAGTGGTCCTCTGCCATATGGCGTTTCATAAAGGTTTTTTTTAGGCTGGGGCGTATGGTGGCGGAATAATAGATAGCCTTGGGCAAGTGCGGAAAATACGCCTTTAAATAGGTATATTTGCCGAAACTGGCCGACACGGCGGCAGGTTTATATTCTTGCCACTCTTTTAGGGCCGCTTCGTTGATAGCGTTCCGTTTTGCGGCACTTTGCTCATCATTTTCAAAGCCTTCCGGTAGTTGTAAAAGTAAGTTGAGTTTATTTTTTTTAATAAGGCGGGCCGTCGGACCGGGTTGTGTTTCCCAATACAAATGGTCCGTAGGAATATGATAAGCCTTTGCAGTATGTAAAATATAGTCTATATCTGTTTGTGTGAGGTCCGTTTTGAGATCCAGCCACCAATATTTTTCCGCCGGGGCACGCAAGGCTGAAAAAATATCATCCGGTTTTATGTGTTTTTTCAGTTGTTTTTCATCGTGCGCCACATAAATTTTTTTATCGTTCTTTTCAGGCACGGCCATTAAATCCAGTTCAAAGCCGGAATATTTATCTTCTTTTTTCTTGGCTCGGCGCGGGGTGTTGACTTGGTGCAGAAATAAAATTTGTTTGGCGGACGTTCCCACGGTATAATCGGACGGCTCCGTTAAGAGTTTCGGCAAGGTGAATTTTTGCTCGGTATATACATACATAAAAGCCGTATAGGCCCCTGTTAAAACAAGAGCCAACAAAACAAGCGCTAAAACCAAACGGTAAGTTCTCATAGCCTTTCGGACAAAAAAATACCGCCCCCGTAGGAGCGGTATTTTTATAAATTAGTTATTGGCGGGACCGAAGCGGTTTTCGCCTTCGTTGCTGGGAAGCACGGCAAAAACAAACAACACAAGACCACCGATAAAAGGCACGAGGTTCAAAAGAAGCCACCACGCGCTTTTGTTGGTGTCGTGCAAGCGGCGGGCCAAAATAGCCAAGGACGGCAATAAAATTGCCAACTGGCACAGTGTATAGATGATATTGCCGGTTTTACCAAAGAAACTAACCACCGCGGCAAGAATCAAGAAGGCGATAAACGTAAACAATACATACAGCCAATATTGTTTGCGGGTTGCGCGGCCTTTAAAATCTACATAATGGTTTTTAAAAACATCCAAAAAATATTTATTAATCATAATTTCTCCTTTAAACAACTACTTAATTTATAGCACAAATTTTAGGCGCGTTTCAAGTTATTTGTAAAACTTGGCAAAGGTTTTAAACGCTTCCCCGATTTGGGCCGGGTCTGCCCCGTCCGCAATAGGGGTAAAGTTTTCGTCGTAAAATTCCAAGTTCCCGTAAGCATCCATTACCGTTAATTTGTCCCCGGTGCGAACGGCCTTTTTGGTGTAACTGGAAATAATGCTAAACGGGCGCGGGGTGCTGTCAAACAAGTCTTGGCCGATAGAATAGTCAGCCGGCAGATTGGCACAGCGGTAAACGTGCGTTAAAACCGTGGGCGCAACGTCATAGTGGTTAGTGCGGTAGGTGAGCGTTTGGGCGGGCGCGCCGGACGGACTCCACACAAAAAGCGGAACGTGCGTTTGGTACTTGGCAAAATTACTGTTGTGGCCCCAAAAATTGTTGCGCGTATCGTTAATTTCCTGTCCGTGGTCTCCCGTCAACACAACCCAAGTATTTTTTAAAAGCCCGCGCTTTTGTAAGTCCGTCAGCAGGCGGTCTATCATTTTATCGGTAAAGTGCAAAGAGTTTTTATAACGGTTCATATACGGGGTAGGATCCGTGTTTTTAGTTAAAAGAAGGTAATTCATCGCTTCTCCGGCGGGTTTAAAAATTTGGTCCTCTTTGGGTGAATCACTGCCGTGCGGGGCATCTAAAAATACAAAACCGAAAAACGGCGTCTTGGGGTCGTGTTTATCTAAAAAGGTTTCAAAATCCGTTACGGCATCTATATCCCGTTCCCATTTGGTTTGACCCTTGGATTCCAGACGCAAATTGGGGATCGCGGCAAAAATATTTTGGTGGAAGGCCGGGCTGTTTAATTTGCCGCTGCTGTAAACTGCGGGAGTATAGCCCAGGGTTTGCGCCTCGCTAACCAAAACGGGCGGTAGGTGGCGGCTGGTAAAATCGTTCCAATAGGCATAGGGCATTGAATAAAAGAGTGAAAAAACGCCCGCTTCGGTGGCATTTCCGCCGCTTAAATGGTTGGCAAAATAATGGGCTCCTGCTTGTTTGCTCCATTGGGTTAAACGGGGCATAATTTCAGGTGTAAAACTGTCAGAGCGCCACGATTCTACCAAAATAATAAGCACATTTTGCTTTTTATCCGGCGCACAGGAAAGCGTATTTAGCGGATAGGCTAATTTCCCGCGTGCGGGCAGAGCATACGGCTCGCGCTTAGGCTCAAAGCCCATTTTCCGCAGCCGGCGGTTTGCGGAAAGGGGATTGGCGAACGGAAGTCTGTCCCGCTGGGCGGTAATGGACGGAACCATCATAAACTTGGCCCACGCAAATAAACCGTTATAGGCAAATAAAATCATTACCAAAAATACACTTGCCCAAACGAGTGCTTTATTGGACAAGGTGATTTTTTTGCTGATTAGCGTCAGGCCCCACGCGGCTGCAAACAAAATAACCAACCCCGCAAATGCCATTACCCAAGTAGCGGCCGGGAACATAAAGATTTCCCGCCCGGCCGGCCCAAAAAACAGTTCCAACATCGCAGGGCTAATGTGAAAGCGGTATTGGGAATAGACGATAATGTCCAGTACAAAAAAAAGTGAGAAAAGTCCCCCCCACGCGGTAGCCGCGGCTTGCAGTGCGCGCGGGCCGATTAAACGGAACGGAAGTGATAATATAAAAAGCCCTGCGGCAAAGAGCGACATTTGCCCCGGGATAAAAAATACCGTAAAGAGATTTCCGTAAAAATCGCCCGAAAAGCCGCCTGTTTTAAAATAAAAAAGGGACAAAATGCACCACACCAGCCAGTTAATAAGTACAAAAGCACAGAGGTTTCTAATTTTCATAAAAAAGTCCTT
Organism: Candidatus Avelusimicrobium fimicolum; assembly: GCA_900541355.1. Taxonomy (GTDB): domain Bacteria; phylum Elusimicrobiota; class Elusimicrobia; order Elusimicrobiales; family Elusimicrobiaceae; genus Avelusimicrobium; species Avelusimicrobium fimicola. The sequence goes on from UQJU01000054.1 coordinate 7,320, forward strand.
GAAAGGGTTTGTTAAATTATATCTTTTTTGGCGGTTTGACGACGTAAAAACTCTACGCATCGGGCCAATTCGGTTTCTGTCAGCCCCAATACACTACCTGCCAGACGGTTTACTTCGCTTTCCAAAAATTCCGTATTTGTCTGCTGATTTTTGGTTTTTAAAGTGTAAATTTGCTTTGCCAGTTTTTCAAGTGCGGCCTGTTCCTGTTTCCCGGCAAAAGGTACGGGCAAATCGTTTAGCGGGGCGGAGTAAAGTTCCAGCAAATTCCCCTTGCGTTTACCCTTGTAAAACAGCCACGCATAATACGGCGCAGAATTAAACAAAGCCAACAAATACCATAGCGAAACCCCGCGCGGGGCCGATATAAAATACACATCAGAACTGGCATACCACGGCCCTGGCGTATAGGCAAAGGTGTTTTTGGGGGCGCGTTGGGGCACGGCCAGTTTAGGGGCATCAAAATTCATTTTCCTCCGTACGGAGCCAAACCAATATTCCCCCCGCTTTAAAACTTTGTCTATACCGTTGTTGTTTTGCTTGCGTGCGAGTAAAACGGGCGCAAATTTTTGCAGGTGCGCGCGCAAGGCGGGATATTGGGAAAAATCGGTATTTTTATCTCCGGGATAGAAAAAATCAATCAGCCAGCGGTTTGGAATTTGCCGTGGCGCATAAGGAAAAATATCGGAATTTTTAAAAAACGGTTTTAATTTTGTTTTTTCTGTTTCGGACAGAAATAAACCCGTTTTTTCGCGTGAGGATAAAACAAACACGCCGTCGCCTTTTTTAATACTGGGAAGTGTAAATTTTTTTAAGTGGGCGGCAGAAATTTTGTCGCACCCTGTCATCAGCCCGTTTGTAACAGTGGCTACCTCTTTTAAGGTGCGCGTAACCTTTTCCATTTTGGCGAGCACCTTGTTTAAATTTTCCCCGGTTTGCAGAAGCAGGTAATCATTTGCTCCGCGAAAAAGCGCATATTGGGGAACGGGCATACCATTTACGGTGCAGAGGGTTTCGCTTTTGCCCTTTTCAAAAATACTTATTAAACTGTGGTGTCCGCCGGCCGCGGCAAAGAGGCGCTGTTCGCCAAAGTCCTGCAAATGCACAAAAGTTGCATTTTGGCGTAAGGTTTTGCGCAAGAGAGTGGCCCCTTGCGCGGTAGCAAAGTAAGGGGTGGTCAAAAAACCTGCGGTGCCGGACGGGTGTAATATTTTGAGCGCGAGATGAAAAAACAGATAAAGCAAATCACTTTTTGGCATTATTTTATCTTGCCAAAGCGGATTTGTGCGTAACGGTTCAAAAACGGCGCGGTGGTTCTTCTGCCCGACGTATGGCGGATTGGAAAGAACTATATCAAATCCGTTCTTTTGGGTAAATACGGCAGGAAATTCCGTTTGCCAAATGGGTTGGCCGTTGACTGCTGATAGGGCATCTAATACCCGCAAATTAGGAAAATCGCGGGGTGTTAGGTCAGTTAAAAGAGCCAGGCGCAATTTAAAGGTGTCTATGGCCTGCCGGGAAATATCGCCCGCGTACAAATTCTGCTGGACCACTTGCGCTAAAATTTGCCCGTAAGGCCTTTGCGGCGTGGCTTTATGGATAAGGTCCGCCAGTTTTTGCGCAAAAGGAATTAGCAAATTTCCAGCCCCGCAGGCCGGGTCGCATACGGTTAGATTTTTTAAAAAAATAAGCGTTTTGCCCCCCGCCGTTTGGGTGCCGTTTAGCAGGGCTTGTGCGGTTGGGGCAGGTAAGCCGCCTTGGCGGCATAAAACATAAAACAAAGTTTGCTCGGCCAACTGGCGGGCTACCGTATCCGGCGTATAAAAAACACCTTTTTCACGTCCGTCCGATTGTAACAGGGCTTGCAAAAATCCTAAATCTGCGGGAGAAAGGTCGGCTTTATTCAGTGCTTTTATGAGCCACGGAGGCAAAATCGGTTTTTTAGGCAGAAAACCGGACCACGCGCGGGCTTTATCTCCCACCAATTTATGGACCAAGGCAGCATACAAACCTGTCAGCGGGTAATCTTCCTGCCGGCAAAGGAGCAAAAGGTTTGTAAGGGTGCGCGGGAGCATATAAAAATATCCGTTACTTTATTTTGGTACAGAATATAAAATGAGGAGGCGGGCCATTTTAATAAGCCCGCCTCGGTGCATAATAAAATGCGTTATTTCACTTTTTTGCCTTGTTCCAAGAGCAAGGTGAAAGTGGTCAGGTTAGTTACCTCGTCGGGACCGAAGAATTGAATCGGTCCGGGGAAGGTGTAAAGGTCCAACTCGGCCCAATCGGCGCGGTTTTTAAGCAAATGCTTAAAGGGTTCGCCTTTGAGTTCCACGAGAGCCTTTTTGATAACCGGTTTTTCTTTACCTTTGCGGCGTTCAATGTTCATCATCATTGTCAGCGGGATACCGCCGCATTCCCAATCTTGCGCTTTTTTAGTCAGTTTGCGTACGGAAGAAAGGTAGCCCGAGCATTTGTTGAGTGCCAAAACGGCGGCATTGTAGCCCAAGGCATAGGTATAGTTCGCGTCAAAGGTGGACGGAATACCGCAGCGGCCTTCGTACCCGAAGAAGTGCGTAATGGCGGAGAATTTGCCGTCATAT
>UQJU01000055.1 GCA_900541355.1 Candidatus Avelusimicrobium fimicolum
CCCGCCTTTAACGGCGGATTATCTAATGTGCGGTTAAAGCCGTCTTCCCACAACACCGCGCCGTTACTCTTTGCAATAAACTTATATTCCGCCGGAAAAATTTGCTCATCAGCATTTAGCACTATCTCCCACTCATTTAGTTGCGTACGCGTCAGCGGCAGGGCCTTGGCGGGATTCCAGTTTCCCAGTTGCTCCGTACTACCGCAGAGGTACAAATCTCCATCATACGGCGCTTGCACCCGCAATGAAAGCGTACGCTTAAAAAGCGGCAAGGGCGTTTGCGTAACAGATTGAGGACGAAACACTTCGGTTACTGCGGATGAATACAAATGCGCTTGCGCGGGCAAATCACGCCAAGCATCATTTAAGTAATAGGCCGAAATAGAGGGAGAAACGGACAAAAGCCGCTCCACCTTTTGCCACTCCCGACGAACGGTTTTATCCTTTCGGCGCACTTCGTAATGATACGCCATAACGGCAGGCTGCTTAAAAAGCAACAAAATACTTCCCGTCCAAATTTTACCGTCCTGTGTAGATAGCGGGATATTTATTTTGCGCTCGTTCGCGCCCGCTTGGGCACGGTACAAAACGGCGTGGAGCGTCTCGCCCCATACTGTGTTATAAGACAAACGAAAGGAAATTTTCATCATTTACTCCTGCGTTTGGCGGTCGTGCACCCGCAAGGTAAACAGCGCCGCCACGAATAAAAAGAGTCCGCCCACGCCTACGGCGGCAATCGCACTGCCACCTAAAACATACTTCATAAACGGGCCGAAAAAGAGGTTTACGCAAATCTGCGGGATTACGATAAAAAAGTTAAACACGCCCATATAAAACCCCATTTTGTCCGCCGGGAGCGCATTGGAAAGCATTGCATACGGCATAGACAAAATACTGCTCCAAGCAATACCGATGCAAATCATCGGGAAGATAAGCCCCATTTGTGTAAACTGCACGCCCAACAGCGTAAGCCCCAAGGAACCCAAACCCAAACCGCCCACCGTCAAGCAGGCAATGTGTATCGCCTTGGCGGAAAACTTAGTGGTCAGCCACAGCAAGACAAAAGCAAACACGAACGCCACGCCATTATAAATGCCAAAGCAGGAACTGCCCCAGTTGGCGGCAGTTTCGTAGGCCGCCGTACCGGGTGTGGCGTGGAATACGCCCGAAGCAATACCCGGCGTAAAATATACCCACATTACCATAAAGGCCGCCCAAGTAAAAAACTGCACCACAGCCAAACGGCGCATTGTAACGGGCATTGTGATAAACGCGCGGCACATTTCCCGCACTGTTTTAAACGGATTAAACGCTTGTTTTTTGAGATTATTAAATTCCGCCATATCGGCCGGAGGATATTCAGGCGTCGTTTTAATCGTAGCCAAAATCGCCGCAATCAGCACCAACGCACCAATGTAAAACGAATATTTAACCGTATTGGGGATGTGCCCCAGCGGGGCTTCGGTGCTGACGCCGACAGCCGTCAAAATCTGCGGCAGAAAAGAAGCAATTACCGCCCCCGCGCCAATCATTACGCTCTGCATAGCATAACCCGTCTTGCGCTGCGCTTCCGGCAAAATATCCCCCACAAACGCGCGGAACGGCTCCATACTCACGTTGACCGATGTATCCAATATCCACAAGGCAATAACTGCCATCCAAATTGCTGAGGCCTGTGGCATTAAAAAAAGCGCAAACATAGAGAAAATAGCCCCACCCAAAAAGTATGGGCGGCGGCGGCCCAAGCGGCACCAGGTTCTATCGCTAAAATACCCCACCAACGGCTGAACGAGCAAGCCGGTAACCGGGGCAGCCAGCCACAACATAGGAATTTGGTCCTCACTCGCGCCCAAACGCGAATAAATGGCGCTCATATTTCCCATTTGCAAAGCCCAGCCGAATTGGATTCCAAAGAAACCCAAACACATAAACATTATTTGCAGAAAAGTCTTAGACGGTCTTTCTGTGGACATATTTCCTCCCATAAAATTGGCATACTGCTTTTTTTATTATAACACTATTTTTCCCGTTCGCGTAGGGAAAATAGTGAAAGTGATAAAATATAAGCAAGGAGAATTCAAAAAATGTGGTTTGTATATGCGTTCTTATCAGCACTCTTTGCTGCGCTTACCTCCGTACTGGCCAAAGTGGGTGTGGACGGTGTAAACTCCAACCTGGCGACAGCCATCCGCACAACGGTAATATTAGTTTTGGCGTGGGGCATAGTATGGATGACGGGCACGAACAAACAGTTGACCCTAGTTAGCCAAAAAAGTTGGACCTTTTTAATCTTGTCCGGTTTAACGACAGGCGGTTCGTGGCTGTTTTTTTATAAAGCACTCCAAATGGGCACGGTCTCGCGTGTGGTGTCGGTAGATAAATTCAGCGTGGTGCTGGCAATTCTGTTATCTGTTTTATTTTTGCACGAAGTTGTCAGTCTGAAAGTGTGGCTTGGCAGCGGACTGATTACGGCGGGCGTTTTGTGTATGGTTTTATAGGCAAAAACCTTTCGCACCGTCAAAAAGTTTGATATTATATTGTATATGGAAAACGAGTCGCTTGATAGTGTAAACGAATATTTTAAGCATTTGGGTAAAATCACCCAAGAACTGGACCGGAACGAAATGACCCGGTTGTGGAAACTTGCCAAACAAGGCAATAAAGATGCTAAAAATAAAATTATGGAAATGAATTTGCGGTTGGTTATTCCGACGGCAAAGCGTTTCCAGCGCCCGGGTATGGACCTGATGGATTTGATTGAAGAAGGCAATCTGGGGCTGCTGCAAGCGATTGATAAATTTGAACCCGAAAAAGGCTACCGTTTTTCCACTTATGCCGTATATTGGATAGAGCAATATATCCGCAAATATATTGAAGAACAATCCGGCTCTATCAAAATTCCGTCGCACGCGTGGGGAAATTTAAAAAAATGGTTCCGCGCGTGGAACGAGTTGAAGGAAGCCAACGGGCGCGACCCGTCCTTAAACGAAATGGCGGCAGAACTCAATTTGACTGCGCGGCAGGTAAAGTCTATTATGGACACTTTAAATGCCGCTAAAGGGGTTGATTCTCTCACTACGCTGATTCACGATGAGGACGAAACCACCTTGGAAGATTTAATCAGCGACGACGGAAAAGGAAATCCCCACGATGTTTTTCTTAAAAATGAAAACCAAAACAGCATCAAAAAAAGTATGGCTGATTTAAACGACCGGGACCGCCAGGTGCTTATTATGCGCTATGGTCTGGACGATAATGAGCCAAAAACACTGGGCGAAGTGGCGGATATTTTGGGTTTGTCGCGTGAGCGGGTACGCCAAATTGAGGAACGAGCCGTAAACACCCTGCGCAAAGAAGCCTATAAAGCGGGAATTTTGGAACCCGCCGCCCTGGATTTACGCACACGCAAACTGCATACAGCCATGCAGCCGCGCTTAAAAACAAATATTTTGGGCCAAACAATAGACAAAAGCCCGCTTGCAAAACTGTTAAAACAGCGGGCCGTGCTGATTGCCCAACAAAAAGCGAACGAAGCAAAAAAGGCTGTTGCTAAAAAAATGGATAAAAAATCGTCCGCTAAAAAAAGTGCGGTAAAAGACGTTGTAAAAAAAGAGTCCACGCGGAAACCTGCGCCCAAAACAACCGTTAAAAAGGCGCACGCGAAAGGCAAGACATCTCCTGCGGCAAAGGCTAAAAAAGCCGGTAAACGCATCAAAAAGGCTGCTAAATAACTGTTTTACGCCCCCGTAGCTCAATTGGATAGAGCGGCTCCGTCCTAAGGAGAAGGTTGCGAGTTCAACTCCCGCCGGGGGTAGTTGTATTTATAAACTCCCTGGGTTTACGCCCGGAGTTGTTGCGGGCGAAATGTACGCGGGCCATATATCCGCTGAAGCACTTTTTTGCCAAAAAAGTTTTAGTGAGCCAAGTCCGCCCAGTTTAGTTTGCGCTTGTTCCAGGCAGGGTCGGCCGCCACGTTTTTGTCCGAAAGTTGCAAAAAGCAGGAATTTCCCAATTTGCCTTCCAGGGCAATAGCACGGTTCCACTCCTTGGAAACGCGACTCATTTTTACGATGTCACAGTTAGGCATCCAAATCAAGGCCCCAGCCCGCCGCTTTAAGGCCTCGTCGCGGGCTTCTTCGTCCAAATGGTATAGTTCCGTCACCCGCGCATTCATGCGGTACATTTGGTTGGGGTAAAAGCCGTACATAGATTCCAATGCCTCCGGTGGAAAGGCCTCCACGGCTATTACAAAAAGTTCCTTTTCCGGGGCGTGGTCGCGGTAGAACTGTGCAGAAATGCGCGAGGAAAAATAATGCGAATAAACAAGTAGCCGCCAATTAGACGCCGTCTGCACGCCAATCATTCCCAAATATACGATAAAAATCAGTTTAGCCACCCGGCTATGCCGCACCACCCGTGCCGCACTGAGTGCCACAAACAAAAACAGTGCCGGCATTATTTCCATAAAATAACGACCAAACCACAAATAAATTTTAAAGTACAAAAGCCCCACAAACCCAAACACTCCCGCCAGTAAGGCCAACAGCAGCAGGAGTTCCCGCTGGAACGGGAAGTGTTTGTGGCGTTTAAAATCTTCGTAATTCCACACCCATCCGGACAGCACCAATACGCCCAACACCAAAAACGCCGCCGTATACGCAAAAAAGAAGGATACTAAGTTCATCCAAATAAATATCCCGGGGGCCTTATCGGCCCACCAGTTTCCGCCAAAGCGGTTTTGCCCCACGTTATATAACAGATTCGGCACGAGCCACGGCAGGAAACAGGCAAACACCACGCACGGCAAAAGGAGCGCCCAAGTGATATTTTTGCGGCTACGCAGTGCCTGCACGGACAAAAGCCCCGACGTAATGCCAAAAAACAGCATCCCAAAATAATGGCTCCACCCCAGTAACACCAACAGTATTCCCCACCACAGCCACAACTTACGCGGCACCACGCGGCCTTTGCAAAGAAGGAGAGAAATTTGCAGAAACAAAAAAGTAAGCGGTACCGCAAGCGCCAACATCAGGGCGTAGGCCCGCGCATGCTGGGAATAGAATATAACATAAAAATTGCCAGTCAGAAGCGCCATAAACAGCCACCGCGCCGTTTTGCCAAAGCGCCGAGGGAACATACACCACCCCAAAGCCAAGGCCGCCAGCCCGCACACCACGCTAGGCAAGCGGAGCCATATCTCCGGTCCATATGGCGCCACATGGTTATAGGCCCACAATAATACATTGTGCAACGGGGGATGTACGTCCACCAGCAGACAATGAGTCCAAATCCAAGAAAGAGGAAGCGCCGGGTTAGCCGTTACGGCAGTGAACAATTCGTCGTATTCGTACGGTACGGACAGGAAAGCAAATCTCATAATAACGCCTGCCCCAATAAACAGCAGGCAGGCGCAGGCAAAAAGTTTTTTAGACATAATAATTAAAATGGAAGATAACACCGGGCAGAAGTGGCTCCATCAAACGACTCAGGATTGCCACATGGCATTACACTTTTACAATACTTATGTCCCACGCAATCAAAAAGGATTTGCTGCCCACTACCAACAAATGCTGATAGTTCCATCCCAGACAATCCCTTGATAGATTTAAAATTCAAAGAGGGATACCTTATACTATTTTCTTCAGACCAACTTATATTATATGCTGATCCAACACCGCCCCCGGCATCAAAAAAACTAGGATTAGCCGGCAGTTCAATATCTAAATTGGTTAAATCATTTGTATATTGCCCATTAGCCATATAATAAACTTTTTGTGCATCATAAAACGATTTAGTAAGCGTCCACACTTCAGCCGCGCGGGCTTTGGCTACCGCCTTATTGTACTGGGGTAACGCCACCGACGCCAAAATACCGATAATAAGTACAACCACCAACAATTCAATAAGTGTAAAACCGCCCAAACGGCTCATCGTCACGTTTTTCATAAGACTCCTCTTTTTGTTTTTTAATATATTCTTATTTTAGCAAAAAAATACTTTTTGGACCAGAAACTAACAGTTAGGCTAAATTTATTTCAGGACCTATTGTTTGGGTAGTATTCTATTTTATTTAACAACTCGCGCGATAGATTCTGAAACAAGTTTAGGATGACCCCTAATATACACCAATTTCTAAACTCTATGGGCCGACACCCCTTTTAGGATAACGGCAGGGGAAACCACAAAAGTAAAACCCTCTGCAAACAGAACAGAGGGTTTTTATATTGAAGTCGTAAACCGCTTGATTATAGCGGGATATTGCCCTTGTGCGGATTTTTACGCGGGTCGCGTTTTCCTCTAAGCACCGCAAAGGCGCGGATAATCTTGCTGCGTGCGTCGGAAGGCTCAATAATCTCGTCAATAGACCCATTAGTCGCCGCCTGATAAGGTGAAGCGAACTTGTCGGAATACTGCTGGGTCATTTTTTGTTTGAGTTCTTCTTTTTTGGCGGGATCTTGCTCGGCCTTTAAATCGCGCGAGTACAAAATTTCCACCGCACCGCGCGGGCCCATTACGGCAATTTCCGCGCTGGGGAACGCAAAGTTGAAATCCCCGCGCAAATATTTGGAGCCCATTGCAATATAGGCGCCGCCGTAGGCTTTGCGCAACACAAGCGTAACTTTGGGGATAGAGGCTTCGGAATACGCATATAATAATTTCGCGCCGTGGCGGATAATACCACCGTGTTCCTGCTGCACCCCGGGGAGATATCCCCCCGTGTCCACCAACGTCAAGAGCGGGATATTAAACGCATTTAAAAAGCGGATAAAGCGCGCGGCCTTGTCGCTCGCATCACTATCTAATGCACCGCCCAGGCAGGCCGGGTTATTGGCCACTACGCCCACCACTTGCCCGCCTAAACGGATAAATCCGGTAACTACGTTCTTGGCAAAGTTTTGGTGAATTTCAAAAAAGCCGAAATCGTCTGCCAAGCGCCAAATAACGTGGTGGATGCGGAAAGCCTTTTTGGGGTCCATTTCGCACACACGTTCCAATACGGGAACTTGGCGGGAAGCCAAATCGCTGGTGGTATCCAACGGCGGGTTTTCCTCGCAGTTTTGCGGCAGGAAAGACAGCAATTCACGCACCTGGCGGAAGCAGTCCTGTTCCGATTTGGCGACAAACTGGCAAACGCCGCTCTTTTCGCTGTGCGGACGGGAACCGCCCAATGTATCAAAATCCACTTCTTCGCCGGTGGCCGCTTTTACCGCACCCGGCCCCGTAATGAACATATGGCTGATACCTTCCACCATAAAAATAAAATCGGTAAGTGCCGGAGAATATGCCGCACCGCCTGCACAGGGCCCCAAAATAACAGAAATCTGCGGAATTACGCCGGAGGCTTTGACGTTGCGGTAAAAAATTTCGCCATAACCGTTTAAACTATCCACACCCTCTTGAATACGGGCACCGCCGGAATCATACAAACCGATAACCGGTATTTTGGCTTCCAAAGCGCGGTCCATTAGCGCGGCAATTTTTTTGGCGTGCGCCAACCCGAGGGAACCGCCCAGTTGCGTAAAGTCCTGCGCAAACAGAGCCACTTCGCGGCCGTTAATGCGGCCAAAGCCTGTAATGACACCGTCGCCTTTGATATGTTTATCTTTAATACCAAAGTCGCTGCAAGAACTTTCCATTAAACTTTTAATTTCTAAAAAACTGTCTTTATCCAGCAGGTAAGAAATGCGTTCGCGGGCGGTCATCTTGCCTTTGTCTTTCTGGGCTTTAATGCGTGCCTCGCCGGCGCCTTTTAGGGCGTCTTGGGAAATTTGTCTAAACTTAACTAAACTGGCCGGAGCGGGCTGGTCCGACGGCTTGTCTAATCTGGGATCTTCAAAAAGTTCAATCATTGCTCCCTCCAAATCTGTCTTCTTTATATTTTACTAAATAACCGGGTTGATTTTCCCTACGGCCTGCGTAAACATAAAACCGGGAACCAACTCCCACGTTTCTATTTCCAAAGCCGGGCAACCTATTTTTTGATAAGCGGTCCAGGCGGCTCCATAAAACTCCGCCCCACCATTTACACACCGGACGTCATAACTGTTTAGGGAAAGGCCCGTCCCCAATACCTTTACAAGTGCTTCCTTTTGCGTCCACAAGGCCGTTAAAAAGGTATCATCCGTTCCCGTTAATTCCGTAGGATGAAAAAAATCTTTGGCCCAAGCATCTATCCGGTGGGCAATTTTTTCCAAATCTATGCCCAAAAAGGTTCCTTCGCTTGATAAACCGGCTACGGCAAATCCGTGGCTATGCGTAATACTAAACGGTAACAAACAGGGTTTTCCCCCCACAAACAAAAGCGGCTTACCGCTTGTTTGTGGCAAAATTTCTATCTCTTTTTTGGCAGCACCTGTGGTCTGCTGCACCAAGTCCTTTAACGCAAGTCTGCCCCCAAGCCACTCCGTTCGGCGTTTGGGAAAGCGGAGCGTTTTAAAAAACGCGCTTTCCTTCGCGCCCAGGATTTCTTCGGCCGGGGGCAGACAATTTAAATCAACAACTTTTAATTGGCAGGACATCGCGCCTTATTGGCCGATAGCCTGATAGCCGTGGATTTCCACCCACACATTGCCTTGTGCATCAAATACATAGGCATCGTGAAGGGTTTTTCCGTCGGCAGTGTTACCGCGGTTCACACCATACAAATACAACTGGGCGGGCGGAACTTGCTTGTTAAGCACAGCCACCTCGGCGATACCGTCGGGCAACGTCATTTTGTGTTCAATGCTCATATCCTGAAAGCCGCAGCATTGGAAAGCCGCTTCAATCAACATCGGGTTAGCCAGCAAAGTGCGCGGACCGTCGTTCCATTGCGGGCGCGGAGTGGTGTGATAAACGGCCAAAGATGCGTGTTTATCCACGCGGACAATTCCGGCCAACACTTGGAAAGAAGGACCGTGGAAATATTTTTTATAAATTTCCTCTTTGCTTACGCTCATCGGGGCATTAAGGCCCGTCATTGCTTCGGCTTTTACGGAATCCCAAGTGGAAACGAAAGACCCCAATGTATGCGCGGTAAAGTGGCGGCGGGTATTACCCATTTTCACACCTTTACTGTTAATGAAGTCAGATTCAATTTCCATAGAGGCTTCGTTTCCGGCGGCTTTACCGATTACGCGCACAGCCTGCGGGCGGTTTCTTAACAGTTTAATCGGCAGATAGAAATGTACATCTTTCAAGCCTTGCGGAACCTCCCCCGTAAGAGCGGTAGCCGTTTCCATAAAAGTTTCAATTCCCATTACGCCCGGCACATACGGAGTGCCTTCAATAGCGTGATCAGCCAAATAGGGATCGGAATTTAAATTAAATTCTTTTTCCAAGTGAATTTCAGCACCCTTTTGGAGCGATTTTACTTCGCCTAAAAAGTGCGTAGCCTTGGCAGAATCTACCGCCGCAGGAGCCTCCGTTTTGGGGGCAGCCGCCGGAGCGGCGGG
>UQJU01000056.1 GCA_900541355.1 Candidatus Avelusimicrobium fimicolum
GTCCTGCGTCTGGCCGAACATGCACACGCCCAGCTTTTGGATTTGGCGGTAAATGAGTTTGACAGGTACGCGCACTTCAAAATTTTTCATAGATTCCAGCTTGTCAAGCGTGCCGCCCGTATGCCCCAGCCCGCGGCCGGACATCATCGGCACCGCTACGCCCGCGCAGGCCACCAGGGGGGCCAACGCCATGGAAATACCGTCGCCCACGCCGCCGGTGGAATGTTTATCTACTTTGGGAAGTTTGGTGGAAGAAAAATCAAGCCGTCCGCCTGAGTGGGCCATCGCCTTGGTGAAAAGAGCGGTTTCTTTGTCTGAAAGGGGATTTAAAAAGCAGGCCATTAAAAAGGCGGAAAGTTGGTAATCGGGCACGGTTCCTTTTGCCGCGCCTTGTGCAACAAAGTTAAATTCCTCTTGGGTTAGGGGTTTGCCTCCGCGTTTTTTGATAATTACATCAATCATTCTCATGGTGCTGCCTCCTTGTATTTAAATGCTACCGTCTGGAATTTCAGCATAGCATTTTATTTATTGAAAGAAAAGGTTTTTTTGTATAGATAAAAAAATCTCGGCACAGAAAACTCTTGCCGGGAAAGCATTATTTGAGTAATTCTATTTCCGCTTCCAACTCGCCTAATCGGTCCAAAACTTGGGTTTTAATGCGGTTTAAGCGTTCCAGTTGCGCGGCAAAGGAAGCCTGCGTGGCGGCTTGCCAAAGTTGGTGTTCCGTGTCGGCAGGAGAGATCTTTTTTTCGGCTTGTTTTAATAAGTATGGTGCCCGCAAGTCCAAAAAGTCCTCGCGTGTCATCAGTTTGCCAAGCAACTTTTCCAGCCGTTCGTGCTGGGTTTCCAATACCGTTAAACGGTTTTTCTTTAATTGGTCCGCAATAAGGGAAAAAGGTATTTTGTACGTCATTGTTCCGTTGGGCCATAAAGCGTCTTTTTCGGCGCGGGTGGCTTGGACGGTTTGGGCTATTTTCTTTACTCCGGCCCAATCTTGCGGGTGCTCTAACAAATACAACGCAGCAGACGGTTCCAAGTAGGTTACGGCTCCTAAAATGAGGTTGGCGCGGTCTGTGGGGAAAAAGGCCGATACTTCCGAAAAGTGTTCAAAATCCTCTCCCGTCCAAAAGCCTTTTTGTTGTAACTTTTTGACGAGGGCAATTTGTACGCGCTCTGCGTAATCCAACGCGGCATTGTCGGTTTGGAAGGGGGTTCCCTCGGGGTCTAAAAGAAGTTGCGGAATTTCCCGGAAAGCGCCCATATATTCTTGGACGAAGGAAAACGACAACCCCTGCGAAGCGTTGGCAACCGTCATCATCATTTCCGTCTTGGTGGCGGGTAAAATATCCGGGTCGTACAAAATGGCATCTAAGAGTTGGGGGAGTGTGTTGGCCTTGGTATCCACAATGCGCTCAATTACATCTCGTCCGTTTAAGGCCGCTTCCGTCAGTCCGGCGTGGTCCGGTTCCTGCATTGGGATTACCCATACCTCATCTAATCCCGGGGTGCCCCAATGCAGTTCCGGCGTTTCACTGTCCAAAATGTCGTATTGGTCCGAGGCGTTTTTTGCCCGTGCCAAAGCGGCCGTTCGCCGGTCCCATTTTATACGGCTTGCCGGGGTGGGGGAAGATGTCTTTTGGTCCAAAAGTTGTCCGAGGGCTTTCCGTTCTTGCTCTAAGGTCTGTACTGTTTGTTGTAAAAAGCGGGTCCGCTCTACGCTAGTGGCGTTTGCGGCGGGAACTTGCGGCAAAGGGAGCCCTAAGTTTTTTAAATGGTTGCGCGATGCGTTAAATTCCGGCGTAAACGCCCAACCCGGATTTTTGATTAAGGCCTTGCGCGTTTGGTCTATGGCATAGAGGTTGGAGGATAATAAATGAAATTCTGATTCCGATAAAATCTTGGCCGGTTGGACGAATTTAGCGGCGGTAAAAGATTTTAAAACAGCCTTTTGGGCTTGCAGGGGAGTAACTCCCATAATACAGACGGTAAGTAACAAAATAAAAAAACGTAAGTTCATTGTATTCTCCTATGTAATAAGAATAAAAAATATCGGCTGGGGGAACAAGAGTCCAAAGACCTATTTTGTAGGCGGGTCCTTTGGCCCCTTGTTTCTGGGCCCTCCGCACGCGAAGCAGATTTGATATCATATATATAAGCAGTCTATTTTGGAGGAATTATGAAGAAACTCGCCGTACCGGGGTGGATTAAGTCTTACGCTTGGTTCATCTTGGCTAACTGGGTGGTGTTTACCCTTTTCCGCGGAATCTTTTTATTTGTGTTTCACGCGGCACTTGTACCGCAGTCTTACCACGAATTGTGGGAGACTTTTTATATCGGTGCGAAATTTGATGCCCGCCTCGCTTGTGCGTTGGCAATCCCCTTGGGCTTATATTTTACCGTTTGTGCTTTTTGGCACGGGGCGCGTGTTATCCGCAAGGGTATTTCCGCTGTGTATGCGTTGCTGGAAGCCGCGGTGCTGCTTATTTACTTTGCCGATTTTGCACACTATGCTTATATTGCAATGCGCATTAACTACTCCATTTTTAAATATTCCGAAAATGCCCTCATATCCTTGCAAATGGCTTGGGAAACATATCCCTTGGTGTGGGCTGTTATCGGGCTGTTGGTCTGGGGCGTGTTGGGTTTTTGGTTTGTAAACCGCTTGCAAAAAAAAGCATTTTCCCAAACGGATAGTTACCGTTGGAAAGGTAACCTGGGTTGGTTTTTTGCCGGTCTGTTGGTTACGGGCGGGCTGATGTTTGGCCAGTTGAGCCAATATCCGCTCCGTTGGAGTAATGCGTATCACTCTACCAACAATTTTATTTGCAACTTAACATTAAACCCGGTACTTAATATTTTTGATACGGCCCGCTTTGTAAAGGCGGATAGTTTTGATAAAGCCAAAACGCAGCAATATTACGATACCGTAGCCTCTTATTTGGGCGTACAGCACCCCGATAAAGAAACTCTTAATTTTGAACGTACCGTGGCGGCAAAACCCAAAGCGGAGCAGCACGATTACAATGTGGTAGTTATCTTTATGGAATCGTTGGCTTGGAATAAAATTTCTATGACCAATCCGGATATTGACCCCACGCCGTTTATTAAAAGTTTGGCGGATAAGTCCATTTTGTTTACGCATTTTTATTCGCCCACATCCGCTACGGCACGCGCTGTATTCGCCACAGTTACGAGTATTCCGGACGTAACGTCTTTTAAAACCAGTTCCCGCAATCCCTTGATTGTGGACCAACACGTCGTGGTAAATGCCTTGCGCGACTACGAAAAATATTATTTCATCGGTGGCAGTGCCAGTTGGGGTAATATACGCGGTATTTTGGAACATAATCTGGGCGGTGTGCATATGTACGAAGAAGGCAATTTTGAACACGAACACCGCAACGACGTGTGGGGTATTTCGGACCTGGACCTTTTCCGTGAAGCCAACCGCGTTTTGAACAAGGAACAGGAAGAAAACAACGGCAAGCCGTTCTTTGCGTTTATCCAAACTTCCGGCTATCACCGCCCTTATACTATCCCGGCGGATAATGCGGGTTTTGAACTGAAAGATATCGGCGAAGATTTGGCCCATAAACGCAGTTTTGTGAGCGTGGCCGAATACAATTCCCTGCGCTTTTCCGACCACGCTTTGCGCGAGTTCTTTAAATTGGCGGAAAAATCGGATTATTATAAAAATACGATTTTCCTGATTTTCGGCGACCACGGTTTGGCGGCTCCCCAGTCCGAAAATATGCCGCGCGGTTATGTGGACTTAAACCTGATTAACCACCAAATTCCGCTGATTATTGCCGGCGGGCCGATTAAAAAACCGCAGGTAATTAACAAAACTGCCAGCCAGGTGGATATTTTGCCTACGGTAATGGGTATTTTAGGCCGTCCGTACTTTACGCGGGCTATCGGCCGGGACGTGCTGACGGACCCCGCTCCCGAACCGGGTGCGCTTATCTACGGTTGGGCTGTTTCGCCCGCTACCATCGGCTTTGTGCAGGGGGATTATTACTACCACAGCCAAGGCGAAAAGGAAGGCCTTTACAAGTATGCCGCAGATAATTATAATGAGGATATCTCTAAAAAAGAGCCGCAGCGTTTTGAGCATATGAAGGCGCTTGCCAAGGGACTGTATGAAACGTCCCGCTACCAGTTCTATCACAACCAAAAACGTGATGAACGTGATGATTAAGGAGAAACGATGAACGGACTTTGGATTATTGTTATTTTGGCGGTGGTATTTGTGATTTATGCCGTCAGCATATATAACGGGTTTGTGCTTTTAAAGAACCGCGCTACCGAGGCGTGGAGTGATATTGAAGTGCAAATGAAACGCCGCTATGATTTAATCCCTAATTTGGTGGAAACCGTAAAGGGATATGCCCAGCACGAAAGCGCCACCTTGGAAAAAGTTATTCAGGCGCGCAATATGGCTATGTCGGCGCAGGGGAATATGAAGGAAATTTCCCAAAGCGAAAATATGCTTACCGGGGCATTAAAATCTATTTTTGCCCTGTCCGAAAATTACCCGGATTTAAAGGCCAATGCCAACTTTATGGAGTTGCAACGCGAGCTGCGCGATACCGAGGACAAAATTCAGGCCGCCCGCCGCTTTTACAATGGTAATGTGCTGGCTCTTAATACCAAAATTGAAATGTTCCCCAGCAACATTGTGGCTTCTATGTTCCACTTTGAAAAACGGGAATTTTTTGAATTGGCGGAAGGTGAAAACGCTGCCCGCCAACCTGTAAAAGTGCAGTTCTAACGGGAGCCGTAAATGGCTACCACCTATGACTTTATAAAACAAAACAAGCGGCGCACCGTGCTGCTTGTTTTGTTATTTCCTATCTTGTTTGCGCTCTTAACGTGGGGCGTGTTTGCGCTTATCTTTTTTGTGATAGGGGGTGACCCGTACGCCACGGTAAGCGAATTTCAAGCCACCGACCAAATGGCAGAACTTAACAAACTGATGATGTTTGTTTTGCCCATTTGCTGGGGGCTTGCAATGGTGTGGATGGCCATTTCTTACTTTACGGGCGACCATATTATTTTAAATAGCGTAAATGCTATCCCGGTAACGGCCTACGACCAGCCTGAAATCTACCGTTTGGTGGAAAACCTGTGCATTACGCGCGGCCTGCCACCTCCTAAAATCTATATTTTAAATGACAACGCGCTAAACGCCTTTGCCACCGGGCGGGACCCGGAGCACGCCTCTTTGGCGCTTACCAAGGGCATTGTAAAAAAACTGGACCGGGCGGAATTGGAGGGCGTTATTGCGCACGAACTGGCCCATATAGAAAACCGCGATATCCGCCTGATGTTAATTACCGTGGCGGGCATTTCGTTCTTTACGCTGGCGGGCGAAATTTGTTTTAGGATGGGGTTAAGCCGCGGGCGCAGCCGGGAGAGCGGCAAGGCGAATTTGCTGTTTTTTGTGTTGGGCGTTATTTGCCTGATTTACGGCTATATTATTGCGCCGCTGCTGCGTTTGGCTGTTTCCCGCGCGCGCGAATACCAGGCGGATGCCACGGCGGCCTTAACTACGCGTAACCCGCGTGCTTTGGCCAGTGCGCTTAAAAAAATATCCGCTTGCCCGTATGTAGAGGACATCCAAGAACACTCCTCTATGGCGGCTATGTGCATTGAAAGCCCCGTAGGACCTTTGGGAATGGGGCTGTTTGGCTCGCTGTCGGGCCTGATGGCTACACACCCGCCCATTGAAAAGCGTATTCAGGTGCTTTTGGAAATGGACAGAGGTATTTAATTTATCCACAAAAAAGGCCCCTAAAAGGGGCCTTTTCTATTCCATTACTTTTTCCAAACTGGGGTCAAAGTCAAAATATTCGTAAGGTTCAAATTCAAACATTTTGGCAACGAAATTGAGCGGTATAATTGCGGCTATTGTATTAAAATCGCGTGCCGCGCTGTTGTATTTTTTCTTGGCGCTTTGCACTTTCCCTTCGGCATAAATAATGCTTTTCTGCAATTTTAAAAAATGTTCATCCGTTTTCAATTCGGGGTGTTTCATTGCGGCTGTAAAAACCTTTTTAAATTTTTGCGTGATTTCGTTTTCTTTGGCTACGCGCTCTTGCAGGGTTTGCGCGGTGCGGCAGGCTTCTTTCATGTGGGAAAGTTCATAAATAAACTCGCGGTCCAATTCGCTAAACGAGGCGGCGGATAGCGCCAGCACAGGGATTAATTCTGCGCGGTTCTTCATATTATTGTCCAATTTTTGCCAAGCATTTTGGGCGGCCTTGTTAAGCGACACAAATTTCAAATATGCCAAGCCAAACAGCACTACTCCCATACACATTGCTCCGAATAAAAACCAAATCAACATATATAAAACCTCCCATTGACGAACTGCCGGTTTATAATTACAATTAAAGTATCGGTCCTGATATACTACAAAGTATAACGGTTAACCCGCCAGAAATCAAGGACCGGGTGGGAAAATCGGTCAGTTTGGTGTTTCTTGTCGGGCCGGCTCACGCCGGAACTTTTACGGATTATCTACGGAGGAAATATGTTGCTTACGCTGTCGTCGTTTGCAGGTTTTACGGCGCTTGTGCTGGGCTTGTCGTATTACCTGACGCGCAAGAAAGACGCTTCTTCCTCGGAAGGCTATTTTTTGGCCGGAAGAGGACTTACCGGGTGGGTGATTGCCGCCTCACTCTTGCTTACGAACCTATCTACCGAACAAATGGTGGGCTTAAACGGCCAGGGATATATGTTTAATATGTCCGGTATGGGGTACGAAATCGGGGCATCTTTGGCGCTTATTATCGTGGCGTTTTTCTTTCTGCCGCGTTATTTAAAAAAGGGTTATGCCACTATTCCGGACTTCGTGGGCGACCGCTACGACGGCGCCACCAAGCAGTTTGTAAACTTTTTGTTCTTGGCGGGGTATGTGCTTATCCTGTTGCCGACGGTACTGTATTCCGGCGCGATTGGTATGGGCGGTATTTTTGACATTATGGGCACGTTCCACTTATCGCCAATGATGGCTATCATTGTAGTAGTGGTGGCAATTGGTGTGCTGGGGTGCTTATATACCATTTTCGGCGGACTTCGCATTATGGCGATTGCCGATACGCTTAACGGTATTGGGCTCATTATCGGCGGGATGATGGTGCCGCTGTTTGCCCTTGCCTATGTGGGCGACGGTAATATTTTGGCGGGCCTTACCGAGGTGGTAAAAGCCCACCCGGAAAAATTTAACGCTATTGGCTCCGCCACCGACCCGGTTCCCTTTGCTACAATGTTTACGGGGATGTTTTTGGTAAACCTGTTCTATTGGGGTTGCAACCAAACGATTATCCAGCGCGCCTTAGCGGCCAAGAATTTAAAAGAGGGGCAAAAGGGGCTTTTGCTGTGCGCCATTTTTAAATTGATTGGGCCTATCTACTTGATTATTCCGGGCATTGTGGCGTTCCACATTTTCCAAAGCACTCCTTTGGAAGTGGGGGATATGGCTTACCCGATGCTGGTAAATAAAGTGCTGCCGTTCTACTTAATCGGCTTTTTTGCGGCGGTGCTGTTCGGGGCGATTTTAAGTTCGTTTAACGCGGCCTTGAACTCTACCTCCACTTTGTTTATGCTTAATGTGTATAAGCCGCTTATCAAACCGTCTGCTACGGATGAAGAATTGGTAAACAAGGGCAAATATGTGGGCATTTTGCTGGCTGTATTTTCTATGGTTGTAGCACCGCTGATTGCCAAGGCTCCTTCGGGCCTGTTTAACTATTTGCAGATGGTGAACGGGTTTTACAATGTGCCGATTTTTACGCTGATAATTTTCGGTATGCTTAATAAAACCGCGCCTGCGTGGTCAGCCAAAGTTACCCTTGTATTTTTTATGGTGGGCTACGGTCTTACGCAGTTGGGCGTGATTAAGACGGACCTGCATTTCCTGCATATTTTGGCTATTTTGTTTGCTGTGTCCATTGCCTTTATGTACCTGACTGGCAAACTGTGGCCGGCTAAAAACCGCTATGATGACGGCAAGGACCTGAATATTGTGGATAATACACCGTGGAACTTGGGCGTAACCGTCAGCGTGGCGATTGTGCTGTGCGTGTTTGGTGTGTATATCTTATTTTCCAAATTGGGTATTGCCGCTTAAACAAGCGTTTTATAAAAAAAGGGCGGGGCGAAAGTTCCGCTCTCTTTTTTTGTTTGGGCGGGGGAAAACTTGTTATAATAAACTAGACGAAAGGAGAATTTTATGACAGAAACCCGCATTAATATTATGGACCCTCAGCCTGTTTCCGTTCAGCCGCAGGCGGATGAAACCCCCAAGGTGGTGTATGCCTCGGTAACGGAACGGTTTGTTGCCTTGCTGATTGATTATGGCGTAATTTTTATTCCCGGCCAGTTTGTCGGCCTTGCCATTTTAAAGATTTTAGGCCCATATGCCGAAATGTGGCAGATTGCGGCGGTTCTTTTGGGAATTAATGCTTTGTTTGTGTTGTATGAAGCCATTTTTTCGTCCGGAGACCGCGTAACCCTCGGTAAATCTTTGGTGGGTATTGCGGTAGTTAAACAAGATTTAAGCGGCCCCGTATCGTTTCCACGCGCATTTATGCGTGCGGTTGGCTATTACATTAGCGGTGCGCTTTTGATGTGCGGTTTCCTGTTTGCCTTTTTTGACGACAGACACCGTGCGTTGCACGATTTTTTAGGTGGAAGTGTGGTCGTGCAAATCCGCCAAAAAGCCTGGTGGGAAAATTTAATGGTACGTTTATTTGGCTCACTTTTGTTGGCGGGGTTTGCGTGGGTAATGTACCAACAATGCTTCGGCGGCGGGTCTGTTGTTCAGCAGTATTATGTAAACAGAGCCAAGGCTCAGTTGCAAAATGTGGCGCTGCTGGAAGAAGCCCATTATGCACGTTACGGCTACTATACCAACGATTTGTTGCGCTTATCCTTGTTGTCCGGCGACCCGGTGCAATTCCAGCGTGATACGCAAAAGGCTCTTTCCCCCAAAGGGTTTAGAATCGGGGTGCAAAAGGATTCCTATAAAATTATGGCATATGCCAAGGATACCAAGAAAACGCCTGTTTATTTTTCCAGTAAATAGCGTGGAATTTAGACTAAAAAAGGGAGCCTGTTCAAAGGCTCCCTTTCTTTGTGTCAAAAAGCGTTATTCGTGGCTTTTTTCCGTGGAGTGTTGGCAGTTTACGCAGTAGCGTGCAAAAGGCATTGCTTTAATGCGTTTTTTGGGAATCGGTTGGCGGCAATATTCGCAAAAGCCGTAAATTCCTTTGTCAATTTTGCGCAAAGCGGCTTCAATCTGCCCGATAGTGTTGTGGGCATTGCCGGAGAGTTCAAACAAAATTTCTTTATCCAAACTTTTGGAAGCATCGTCAATCGGGTCGCCCACTTCGGCTTCGGGCATATCCATATTCTTTTTGTCTT
>UQJU01000057.1 GCA_900541355.1 Candidatus Avelusimicrobium fimicolum
CCCGCCGACGTCGGTACAAAAACCGATCACCTGGTTTTCCTGTAAATTGATGGTGTCGGACGGGTACAAATTGTGCGCCACGAGCAAGGAGGGCTTATTGATAGAGGCCAAAAATTCTCGTTTTCCGCCTTCTAAATTATTTACTAAACGCTTGCCTACGTCAAAGATATCGTTCCGGCGTTCTTTAAAAAACGGGTCCTCTATTTTATCAAAGGCGGAGGCTAACTCTTGCAAAGTAAGAAAGAGCGCAGCCTGGGCGGACAGGTGTTCTGTGCGGATTTTCTTGGCAACGGAATCTTTTAACGCCGGATCCTGTAAAATCAGTTTGTGGGTGGACATTAAATTAGCATATTCCGCCCCTAAGGTGGAGAGAACTTTCTTTTCGCACGAGTCCAACTCGTCCAATGTTTTTTGCATAGCGTGAAGCATTTTTTGCAGTTCTGTTTTTACTTCGGCAGGTTCAATATACTGCCGCGACACCGCAAAATTATCTCCGGGCAATAATACCGCCGGACCAATAGCCACACCCGGGCTGGCGGCAATGCCTTTTAGCACTAGCATACAGTTTTCTCCTTAAAATTCTTCGTTAAATTTATTGTCAAACAAATTTTTGATGGTATCAAAGGCTTCTTTTTCGTCTGAACCATTTGTCGTTAGCGTTACAAAAGAACCAAACTCCGCCGCCAACATCATTAACCCCATAATGCTTTTTGCGTTGACGTTTACCCCGTCTTTGGACAGTTGGATATCACACGCAAAATTAGCCGCCGTCTGCGCCAGCAGTGCGGCCGGGCGCGTGTGCAAACCCAACTGGTTAATGATTTTTATGTCCTGTTGTATCACAAATCCCCCATATTACAAATAACAAACAATGTTAAACACGGCTACCGCCGCTAAATACAAATACATATTCGGGATGCGCAGTTTGCGGGTAATAAAACTGACCATAATAAAAAACAGCACAATCACGGCCCGCGTAACAAAATGCACATCCACTTCGGCAAAGTCTTTTAAATAATAATATACGCCGAACAAAATCATCCCCACCGCCAGGACAATGCCGATGCGTTTTGCGTTGTAGATGGTTTTGTTCCAGTCAAACCGCGTCAGACCAAAACAGGAATTTTCCTTGGCAGTGTAACTGATTTTTAAACCTTGCCATTTAACAAACAGGGCTACTGCATTGAAAGTTACAAAGGCCGCCGCCCCAGCACCAAAAGCATAAAAAAGCGGAATTTTAATACCGTATTCCAACTCAAAAAAGTTCACGCCTAATGCCAGCCAAATAAAAAGAGCGAGAAGCAGTGTAAGCGGCTTTAATGTGCCCCAAAACAAACGGTCGCCGATAGAAGCCGTGGTAATGGATAAACTGCGGTGGATGCCGTTCCATTCGTTTATTTTGCTTTTAAAGTCGGATAGCGATTGCGCGTGTGCAATCTGTTCTTCTTGCTTGGCAAGCGCTCCCAGGCAAAAAGAAGCCATTACGGGGTGTGTGTTGAAATTTTCCAAATAGCGCTGTAATACCGAAGGCAGGGCATCTTTATCGTTTTTGTATTCGTTTTTTAAAAACGGCAGCATAGTAAAAGTAAGCCCTAAATTTTGGTATTTCATATAGTTCCAGCCCGCTTGCAAAAAGAAGGAGCGCAGAAATAAACTGAGTTGAATGGAAAATTTCATACGTTACCTCGTTTTTAAGCGGAAAGCGGGCACCAAAGTAGCCAGCCCAATCCACGGAACCGCCATATAGGCAAACCGGCACGCAAAATGCGCTTGTGCCGGGATAAACGGCAAGAGCCATACAAACCCTTTGCCGCACAGCCAAGCAAACAGAAAAATCAAAATAAAGGTGCTTAAAAAAGCATTGGCAATAGCGGACAAAATCGCGTGGTTGATTTGTCCGGGCTGTTGCATTACGCGCCGTTCCCAAAAAATCAGCCATTTAAAACGGTTCTTGCGCATAAATTTTTCAGCCATAGAAAATGCAATTGCACCCACTACGCCAAAAAAGAACGCAAAATAAAGTTCAATGCCCATTGCGTGCAGCGCCAGCGTAACCGCAGAACACACCACTGCGCTGGGGGGTAAAATGCCGCCTAACGGGTTTACGTCCGAAAATAACAGTTCGGTAAAAACTCCAACCTGTATGCCTGCCATTAAATCGCCCGTCCAAAGGGACAGCAACGGCCCCGCAATAATTCCGCGCGAAAGGGTCAGCTGGAACGCATAAGTAGTATCCAGTTCCAATAAGGCGGCACTTACGCAGAGGGCAAAAATTTCCGGGGTCATTTTAAGACCTCGCTTACCGATACGGACGCGGACGAGGGTACGGCGCGCGTTTCTATTTGGATACCCAAATCGCGTATCAGTTTTAAAAATTGTTTATCGTTTGCGTCCAAAAACACATTATCGTCTAATTTTTGCGCGCCGTCCTTAAAGTGCATCCCGCCAATGTTAATAGATTTAATTTGCAGGCCGTCTTTAATCAAATCCGTAAACTCCTTTAAGGAGCCCATTAGCAAAAAGATTCTTCTGTCGGACTGGGCGGCATACCGGGCGCAGGAGCGCGTATCCAAAATAGTCAGTTCATATTCGTAGGGCAGACTTAAACGCAGAAGCCCGCGGTTGAGAGAAGAATCCTTGCAGCAAGGAATCAAAATCTCATCCACGTTTAACTCCGGCAGCCAGGCCTGTACAATTTGGCCGTGAATCAGGCGGTCGTCCACCCGTGCGAATATAATCGGCATTATAGCCCCTTAATCAAAAGTTCCGTTGCATTGATAACCGCACGCTTGCCGTCGGCCTCAATTTTTTCTGCCAACTCTTTTGCGTTTAATTTTTTGCGGCTGTTTATTGCGGTCAGGAGCATACTTAAATTTAACCCCGTAATGACATAGCATTGGGGTAAATCTTTGCTGGCAGTAAGCGAGATATTGGTCGCGCTGCCGCCAAAAATATCGGTCAAAATAAGGGCGCCGTCCTCGCACGATTTTAACAGTTCGTGCAGTTTTGCGGCTTCCTTTTCCACCGAGGCGGCCGTCGTAACGGCAAAGGTAGCAAAGCCGTCATCAGACGGTTTGCCGATAATTTGTCCGGCCGTTTCTAACATCTGTTGGGCCAAGTGCCCGTGCGTTACTAAAACAATTTTTACCATAATTAAAGTCCTATATCCCTATGAAATTCCGAAGCATTTAACCCTGCTTTGGTTAACCGTTGGGCCAGTTCGTGCGCCATAAAAACGCTGCGGTGTTTGCCGCCCGTACAGCCCATAGCAATCGTTAAATAACTTTTTCCCTCTTTAATATACTTAGGTATCAAATATTTAATTAAGTCTGCAAATTTTTCGGCAAATTCCTTGCTTTCCTTAAAGGACATAATGTACTGTTGCACTTCTTTATCCAAGCCTGTTTTTTCGCGCAGTTCGGGAATATAGAACGGATTGGGTAAAAAGCGTACGTCCATTACAATATCGCAATCTTTTAAAATGCCGTTTTTAAAGCCGAACGATACCACGGTAATTTGCATATCCCCCTCGCGCGTAAGCCCCAGCAAGGCGGAAAGTTTTTCTTTGAGTTCGCCCAGTTTCAGGTCGGAGGTATCTATCACTTTGTCGGCCATAGTGCGGATGGGGCTCATCACCTTGCGTTCGTGCGCGATGGCGACGGCCAGTTTTTTGTGAATCGGGTGGCGGTGCTTGGTTTCCGAAAAACGGCGTATCAGGCACTCTTCCGAAGCATCTAAAAAGATGACCTTTACCACAAAATCATCCTTTACCATTGAGTTTAAAATCTTTGGCATTTCGCGCAGGCGGTCGCCCTCGCGCACGTCAATACCCAGGGCTACGTCGCGGCGTTCGCCGCTTTGTTTTAAATAGTCGGTAAAGTTTTTGAATAAGGCGAGAGGCAGATTGTCCACGCAATAAAAACCAAAGTCGCCAAAGATTTTCAGCGCCTGGGATTTGCCGGCTCCGCTCATACCCGTAATGATAAAAATCCGTCTTTGATTACTTGCCATTGGTCCCCTTCTTCATTTTATCCAAGATTTTTTGGCTAAATTCTTTGGCGGAAAAAATGCCTTGGCTTTTAAGTTGCTGGTTGAGCGCGGCCACTTCAATTAATACGGCCAGGTTTCGCCCCGGCGTAACAGGCAGCCCCAACGAAGGCACTTCTATCCCCAGAATATTAGTCGTTTTCTGCTCCACTCCCAGCCGGTCAATGGGTTGTTTGCTCGGGGAGGTGAGTACCACTTCCATATCAATATTGGTTTCGTCTAACGTAGAGCCTACGCCAAACAAAAGCGGTACGTCCAAAATCCCCAGCCCCCGTACTTCCATATAATGTTTTAACATTGTCGGGCAGGAGCCGACCAGAAAACGGCCAAACCGTTTCTGCACTTCTACTACATCATCAGCCACTAAAATATGTCCGCGCTTAATTAGTTCCAGCGCGCACTCACTTTTGCCGATACCCGCGTCCCCGCGGATTAGCACGCCGATACCGCTTACATCTACAAGCACGCCGTGCATATGCGTAACGGGTGATAATTTTTCGTCCAAAAAACGGGAAAATTCCGCAATAAAAGCGGTGGACTCCATCTCCGTTTTAAGCACCGGCACGTCCGAACCCAAGCAGGCCTTTCTTATGGCGGGCAAAGGGTCCAGCCCCGCAGTTGTAATCACGCAAGGCACTTGTCCTTCGCTCAACATTTTGGAAATGTTGGCACGCAGGCGGGTTTTGTTTTCCTTTTGGCAGAAGGCGTGTTCGCTGCGCCCGAACACTTGCACGGAATTGGGGCGGAAACTTTCCAAATGGCCGCAAAGAGCCAGCCCCGGGCGGTTGACGTGCCCGAGTGTAATTTCGCGGTGGATATACCGTTTCCCGCAGACCAACTCCAAGTGGAGTCTTTCCACTTGGAGCAGTTCTGCTACGGTGATAGATTTGGTAAATTCCAAAGCCGCCCCCGTGTAGGCTATTTCTTCTTAATCGGTTTAATCAACCCGTAGGTGCCGTCCAGGCGCTTGAAGATTAAGTTGATTTGTTTGGAATCTTCGTCCAAGAACATCCAGAAGGAATACCCCAGGCGTTCCATTTCGTAGGCGGCATCTTCCGGATTCATCGGCGAAACTTCCACCTGCTTAATGACGGAGAATTTTACATCCGTCTGCGGCAAAATAAGGTGTTCGGCAAACGGATTGACATCCGCTTCTTTTACCGACTTTTTGGTTACTTTGCGTGCTTTGGCTTTATTTTTAATTTTTTTGGCCTGTGCTTCGGCTTTTACTGCCGCCGCATCAATGGCTTTGTAAAGGTTGTCTTCCACCGCGCTGGCGTTAATGGTGGTTTTAGCCCCGGTGTGCAGCACAATGTCGGCGCGCTGGTTGATTTTCTTTTCCACCGAAATCAGCACTTGGGCGGAAACAATATTGTCAAAAAAGTTTTCAATCTTGCTTACGCGCGTGTTGATAAATTCTTTGATGGCCGGAGTCAATTTAATGTTTTTGGCCGTAATTTTAATATCCATATTCCCTCCGTTATTCTTTTACGAGTGTATCCCCGTAGAGTTATTAAACCATTAATCAGCCCCGCTGTCAATTACGCGTACGGGGAACATACGCAACTGCACAAAATATGTTAGGGCGATTGGACCGCAAACGGCAGCGGCCGGAAATAAAAACACCTGTTGGTTAGGGCGGGTGTACCCGCAAACGGAAGAATTATTTGATGCGCCTCCGGGAACGTCGGTTAATATTAGTAGTGTAGACGTTTTAGACGGAATTTCAAGCCCCGGCTTGCGTTTGCGGATAAATTTGTTAAGATATAAGTAAGCAAGATTCTTTTGCCCGCCGGGCAGTTCCGGCACAATTTGATGCTGTTTTTGGAAGCCTGTGTGGAACAGGTTGAGCCGTTCAGACGGCACAAGTCACTCCAAAGACAGCCGTATTTTAAACGCAATACGAGCGGCCTAATTACCCGCTTGTATTGCGTTGAATGCTCTTTGCCATATTTTTATATGGCAAGGGCTACGGCTGTTTGCTTCGGGTTAGTGACTTGGCTCTGGCAACCGGCCGTTTTTTGTTTCCGCACGGGCTTAAAAGAAGCCCGCTTCCTGCTTACACTTACCTTGATTGCTTCTTTATTATGTTTATAAGGCGTTTATTTGAAACGCGTGGGAAAAACCTCCGCCAAGAGTTTCCCGCGCGCCGCCCCGCGCGTCTTTTTGGCGCGCGGGGAAAGTTACTAAAAGGAGCAATTATGAAACCCCAAATATCAGTGCTGATTCCCGTATTAAACGCGGAAAAATATTTACCCTTGTGCTTGTCTTGTTTAGCCAAACAGACCTTTGCAGATTTTGAAATTATCTGTATAGACTCCGCCTCTACCGACGGGTCCTTGGGTGTTTTGGCCCAAGCAGCCAAAGAGGACCCTCGCCTGCATTATGTTACGCAACCCAATAAAGGTATTGCGGCTGCACGCAACGAGTTGGTCAAAAAAGCGCAAGGCAAATATTTGGCATTTGTAGATGCTGATGATTTTATTTTTCCCGCTTATTTGGAAAAATTGTATCACGCGGCCGAAACGGAACAGGCTGAAATCAGCAAATGTTTTTTTCACGAAGTGGAGGAAAACGGTTTTCCGCGGTTGCAGGAGCATTGCCACAGCAGTTTTTACCGGTTGTGCGCGGAGGGCGACGGTGCGCGTTTCCGCGGCGGGTACGAAGATTCTGTGTTGTGGGGAAAATTGTTTTTGCGCGAGTGGTTTGTTAATCACCAATTTGAATTTTGGACGGGGCGGGTAGCCGAAGATTTTTGCGTGGTTATTTTGGCTTATCTGTATGCCAAAAAAATTGCGGTGGTGCCGGAAAAATTATACTGCTACCGCAAAGGCCACTCAGCCGCCATTACAGCCAATTCGTATAATATGGCTGTCGGTGCGTTGCTCAATTTGGCAGACTTAAAAACGGATTTAATCCGCCGTCAAAAGTGGAACCGCCAAACGGCGCAGGAGTGGATGCGCGCCACCGTGTGGGGCATTTGCCGTTTCCGCAAATTTTCGGCGGAAAAAAGATTGGAACAGCAAGAATTATTGTTGCGTGCGTTTAAGTCGGCGCGCGAGAGTGTGGGGCAGTGCGGCGGGATTTCTTATTTGCGGTGGCGTATATTTTTTGTACTGGTAAAAATTTGCGGGAGAAAGAGTGTTTATTTTTGGAGCAAGATTTTCAGATGACAGCGGAATATCCGGTGGATTTTGTTGTCTTGTGGGTGAACGGGAACGACCCGGCTTTTGTGCGCGAGCGTAACAGGTGGGCAGATTCCCCCGTGGTTCCGGCGCGGTTTGTACAGACGGATGAACTCCGTTATGTGCTGCGCAGTGTGGAAGAATATATGCCGTGGGTAACGCGTGTGGTGTTGATAACTAACGGGCAAGTTCCTAAATGGCTTAACGTGAATCATCCGCGTTTAAAAATTTTGACGCACGCGGAATTTATGCCTGCTTCCGCGTTGCCCACCTTTAATTCGTGTGCAATAGAGATGTCCGTAACAAAATGGGCAGGTTTGAGCGAACATTTTTTACTGGCAAATGATGATACTTTTGCGTTCCACCCGGTATCCAGGGAGTATTTTTTCCCCAGGCAAAACCGCGTGAATAATTACTATGCTTTTTATCCGTATAAAAAATACGAGGATACGGCTTACGGCAGACAACTGTTGATTATCCGGGAACGGCTGAATAACTTTTTCCCGGGATTGCATTTCCCGTTGGAGCCTACGCATAATATTTCGGCTTATTTAAAAAAATCTCTTGCATTGGGCTGGACCTTGTTTGAAAAGGAGTTGTCCGCTACGGTGCATAGCCGTTTCCGGCAAGACGGCAATATGAACTTCTATCTGTTTGCCTGTATGGCTGCGGTGCAAGGTTTGGGTTGTTGGAAGAAACGGCGGTTGTCTCGCTTGGGCTGTTCGGACGGATGTTGCTGGGAGTTGTATCAAAACTTTGAGCGGGAAATAAATAAGTACCGCCCGCGGTTGGCCTGTTTAAACGATTCGGAAAATTGCGGCCCGCAGGACCGGGCTAAATTGGCAACATACTTGCAAAAGGCGTTCCCTTTGGCAAGCCGCTTTGAAAAATCATAAAGGGGCACAAAACGCTGGAGCAATGCGTGATGTCGTACAATGCGAGTTGCGCCCCTTCGCGTCTGGCAGAGCCTCGCGCGAAAAAAGTGTATGTGGTGCGCGAGTGCCTTTGTCTGTGAAACACCCCGCAAAACTGCGGGGTGTTTTAAATTAGTTTATTTTGCGTTTACCATTTTTGCTCTGGAAATATCGCCTTTCTTATCTAAGAAATAGAGATATCCTTTTTCTTTTTTGATACCGCATTTTTCAACTTTTTTCGGTTTACCGCCTTTTTTGCCGCCTCTGGCCATTTGCACGCGGGCAATATCGCCGTCTTTGTCAATGTAGTAGAGGAAGCCGTCTTCGCGGTCCATACCGACTTTAAGTACTTTTTCTGCCATAGTGGATAATCCTCCTTTTAAGGAAAACAGTCTTACGAAAAAAGTCTAATAAAAAAATATACACTTTGCAAGAGGTTTTTTTCGTCGGCTCTCTCTCGGCCGGTTGAAAATGCCGTACGCGTAGGGCTGAATTTCCTCCTAAAATGCCTATATTATATAGGGAAATGGTATAATCAAAGTATATCTGCCAATAGGGGACGTTATGTATTTAAAAGCGATTGAAATCCAAGGTTTTAAATCTTTTGCCGACAAATCCCGCCTGGACTTTGAACCGGGCATTACTTGTGTGGTGGGACCTAACGGGTGCGGAAAATCAAACGTGATTGACTCCGTTCGCTGGGCCATCGGCGAGATGAGTTGGAAGTCCCTCCGCTCTGCTTCTATGGTGGATATTATCTTTAACGGTACGGCCAAGCGTGCGCCCTTAAATATGGCCCAAGTCAGTATGGTGTTTGATAACGCTTCGCGCCAGTTGCCGCTTGATTTTAATGAAATTACCGTTACGCGCAAAATTTTCCGCTCCGGCGAAAGTGAATATTATTTAAACAAAGTCCAATGCCGCCTGCGCGATATCCGGGATTTGTTTTTGGATACGGGCATCGGCGGAGAAGGATATGCCATTATTGACCAGGGCGGCGTAGAAAGCGTCCTGTCCGCCTCGGCCGAACAGCGCCGGGAAATGTTTGAAGAGGTCGCGGGGGTTTCTAAATATAAAGCCAAGCGCGAGGAGTGCATTAA
>UQJU01000058.1 GCA_900541355.1 Candidatus Avelusimicrobium fimicolum
GTGGACCGGACAGAAACTTGCCTTCCGATAAAATTCCTGACGGAATTTTCCTGCAGGCCGGGCTCGCGGTTTTTGCCTTTCGGTGCAAAAACGCACCTCAAACAAAAACATCGCTCCGCCTTTCAAGTCCTGCCGCACGCAAAGCAGTTTGCGTGCTTCCGTTCCAAACAAAAACCCCGCTTGCGCGGGGCTTTTCAAATGGTGGACCGGACAGGACTTGAACCTGTGACCTCCTGCGTGTAAAGCAGGCGCTCTACCAACTAAGCTACCGATCCGAAAATTGAAATATCCTTAACTAGGACAATTCTTATTTTAGCAAAAATATAGCGCAACTTCAACTATTTTTCTAAAAAGGTGAATTAAAGCTGCAAGTGCACCAGGGAAAATAATAAAAGATAATGAATTCTATTCAGTCTTTTTATTAACAACGGCAAACTTGCCTTTCTATCCTAATAAGTATTTCCTAACTTTTTACAATAGGACGCTTGTCCCAACTAGGATAGCGTTCACAAAAGCAAGGTTTATCCGCTATTTGCTGTTAAGATTTTTCATTTACTTCGGTTTGCTTTTCCACGCGGTTTGCATAGATGTTAAATAACAGTTTGACTCCTGTTAGATGTCTTGTGTCCTGCTCGTAAGTCAACAGGGCAATATAAACCGATTCATTGGCGTATTTTTTATACGAATCCACTTCGCCCATTAATTTCGGGTCAACTGAAATGACGGCAATATACCGCTGGTTATCCTTTTGTTCAACGGAACAGGTATAGGTTTTAAATGGGGTTATATTTTTTTGAGAAACGTTTTTTACAACAGGGCTCAATTGGCATTGGGATAAATAGGGAAAAAAATTCGCCACTTGGGGATTAGACTGAAAATAACTCGCAAGAATTTGGTGTGCCGCAGCCTCGGTGCTTAAATCGGGCATAGGCTTATTAGATTGGCAAGCCGCTAATAAGAGAAGTGCCCCACCTAAGTAAAAAAATTTTTTCATATTGTATTACCTGTCCATAATTATAAGAAAAGCACCCTGGCCCTATACCAGGGCACTTTTCCGTAAAAGAATTATTTATTTTCCACAGGGGGAAACTAATTCGCTGATAGACAATACACCTAACAAATAGTCATTGGTGCAGACTTTTTTTCCGCCCACAGTACCGCGGGTACCCGTGCAGGCAGCCATAAAAACACAAGCCATCATTAATAATACGATTTTTTTCATATAGATATAACCTCAGGATTATATAGAATAAAGGTAAAAAATACCTTCGTTTTATTGTATATTTTTTTCACGAATATCACAATTCGGCTGCGGCTGTTAAAACATACCGTTGCAAAAAGAGATAAACCCTATACCGAATCTAACTGATTAAACCGTCGGTATTTGTATGAACAAAGGGTAACTCTTATTCTTCTACTTTTGGCGTGGTGCGGGCCCACTCTTCTGCTTCCGGCCCCCATTTATCCTTTACTGCTTGCGGAATTTTGAATAAAAGACTCGTGCACTTGGCCGAAACGGTGCCGTCCGGCAAAATAATTTCGCCCTCCACTTGCGCGCGGGAACCGCCGTCCCGTATGACGCGTCCTACGGCTTTTAGCGGAGTATTTGTAGGTGTATTGTGTTTGTACACCACTTCCATTTTTAGCGTAACCATCAACCGGTTGAAATCGTTATCCAGCAAAATGGCGCGTCCGGAAGTTTCGTCCAAAATGGTGGCAATAATGCCGCCGTGTACCGTGCCGGGATAAGAGCAATAATCGTCGGATAGGGTGAAAGTGGTTTCAATTTGTTTGTTTTCGTAATTGTTGAACCACTCCAATTTCAAACCTATGGGGTTGTTTTTACCGCAGGCAAAACAACGCAAAGAAGTAGGTTGGCGTAATTTTTTCATAAGTGTTCTCCTAACTTTTATTATACTTTTTTGCTAAACTAATTTTATGCCAAACATAGAAACTGAATTTAAGTGGGAGAGCAATTCTCCCCGCGCGTTTGCCAAGGTACTCTCGGCGGTTTTGCAAGTCCCGTCGGTGAGCCTTTCCGCGCCCCGGGTTTTGCATATTTGCGATACGTATTTAGATACTCCGGAACGCTTTTTTGAGCAAAATAAAATTGCTTTCCGTGTGCGGAATACAGACGGCAAGTGGGAGGCTACCTACAAAACCCGCACGGAAGTAACAAACGGCCGTGCCGTCCGGCGCGAAGAATCTTTGCCGTTGCCGGGTATCAAAAATTTGGCGCAGGCACTAGCATTTTTGGCAGATAAAAAAGAGTGGGAGCATTTACCTTTAACCGGGTTAAAGCCGCTCTTTGCGCTCCGGAATAAACGGACTTCGTATGATATTCTTTTTAATGGCGTGGAAGCGGAACTTTCGCTGGATAATTTTATGATTTGCGTGTGCGGCAGGCGCGTGCTGATGAAAGAGGCTGAACTGGAATTAAAAAAGGGGCAACCTGATACATTGGACGAACTGGCACGCCAAATTACGCAGGCTTCCGGTTTGGCTTATGCCCGTGTGTCCAAAGTGAAAACGGCCCTCTCCCTGTTGGCCTTGTGGGGGGATAAATGACAGTTTTTTTTGCATTACTGTTTAGTTTGGTGGTTCCCGGTGCGGGGCAGATTTTTACCGGGCACTACGGCGAGGGAATTGCATTAGGTTTACTGTTTGCTCTTGGCAAAAGCGTGCTTTTGCCGCTTGTTTTGCGGGTATTTAAAGTAAAGTCTTTAAAGCGTACGTTGCAGATTTTTTACGTTTGTAACTGGTGTTATATTTTGCTAATTTCCTATGCGGTTTGCTCTGCGGTTTGGCACGGTTTTTACGCGCAACAAACGCACGTGTGGTATGCGTTTTTATTTGCTTTGGCTGTTTCTTTGGGGTACCGCAATACGCTAAATGCGTTTGTTTTTACGGCCCTTTGCGGGCGCACGGACGTGTATAGCATTTTGCGCCAGAAAAAGCAATCTCCGACGGAAAAATGAGAAAAATAAGCGCTTGATTTTTTTAAAAAAATTATTTTACGACGAGAAAATGTTTGCATTTTACAATAATTTGTGCTATGATTTTTATGAGGTTAAAACTAATTGTCTCAGGAGAAAAAAATGGCTGTTAAAAAAACCGTGAAAAAGGCCGCCGCCAAGAAACCGGCCGCCAAAAAAGTAGCCGTTAAAAAGGCCGCAGTAAAAACACCTGCTAAAAAGGTTTGCAAAAAAGCCTGCTGTGCCAAAAAAGCCTGTGCAAAGAAAACCGTGAAGAAAGTAGCCGTCAAAAAGGCAGCAATCAAAAAAACCGCCGTTAAAAAAGCGGCCGTTAAAAAAACCGTGAAAAAGGTTGCTGTTAAAAAGACTGCTAAAAAAGTAACCGTAAAGAAAGCCGCCGCCAAGAAACCGGCTGCTAAAAAAACGGTAAAAAAAGCAACAAAACGAAAATAATTTAAGTTCCAACCAAAAGGCCGGAGGGCAGCAACTCTCCGGCCTTTGCTTTTATACAATAAAAATTCCCCGGCTCTAACCGGGGAATTTTTATTGGCACAAATGAGGTTATTTAATATTGTAGAACTTGGCGACGATATCCCAGGCTTCTTCGGCGGTTTCCACCGTGGCGCAGGATTCGGCTTCTTCGGGCGAAATAACCCCGTAAGAGGCTAATGCCGGAATATTTACCACCGCATTCCAGAACTCTTTGCCGACCAAGACTATCGGGATTTCCTGTTTTTTGCCTGTTTTAACGAGTGTTAAAATTTCAAACAGTTCATCAAACGTGCCGAACCCGCCGGGGAACACGACAAAGGCTTTTGCGCGCATTACTAAATGCAGTTTGCGGATAGCAAAATAGTGGAACAAAAATGCCAAATTTTTGGTAATGTACGGATTGGGGTGTTGCTCGTGCGGCAGAGTAATATTCATACCGATACTTCTCCCCCCGTTTTCAAAGGCACCGCGGTTGGCGGCTTCCATTAAGCCCGGCCCGCCACCCGTTACTACGGCAAAACGGTCTCCTGCGCGTTGTACGACAATTTTGGCAAATTTGCGTGCTTCGTCGTAATATTTGGAGAGTTTGGCTAACCCTTCCGTTTCATACACGCGGTTTTGCAAATTTTTGTCGGACGGATTTTTTGCAAGGGCTTCTTGGGCTGCTTTGAGTTTAGCGGCGGCATCTTTTTCCTCGCGCACGCGCGCACTGCCAAAGCAAACTACCGTGTCCGTTACGTTGAAATGGCGCAGGTAAAGTTCAGGTTTCATTACCTCTAATTCCATACGCACGGGGCGCATAATGTCTTTCTTTAAAAGCGCAATATCTTCATACGCTTTGATATAAGAATCTTCGTGTTCAATGGCCTGTTGTTCTTTGGTAGTCATAAAGTCCTCACTTTATCCATTTTAAGATATGGTCCGTCATTTGTCCGGCATTAAGGCCCAACTTGTCAAACAAGTTAGCCACTTTGCCGTGCTCTACAAATTCGTCGCCGATTCCCAGGCGAAGGAGTTTGAAATTAGCCTGTTTGTCGGCCAGATATTCGGCTACTGCCGAGCCAAAACCGCCCGCGAGCATATTGTCCTCTACGGTAACCAAATGCTTGGAAACTTTTAAGGCTTCATCAATAATTTGGGTGTCCAGCGGTTTTACAAAGCGCATATTGACGACACCACAGTCAATTTTATGCTTTTTGAGCGCTTCTGCCGCCGCCAGCGCGGGGTGAACGCGGTTACCGATAGCCAAAATAGTGGCATCTTTTCCCTTTTTAAGCCACACGCCCTTGCCGATAGGCAAGTCCTGGGGTTCGTCATCTAATTTTACGCCGAAACCCGTTCCGCGCGGGTAGCGCAGGACGAAGGGGGCTTTTGCGTCAAAGGCGGTTTTAAGCATATGCTGCATTTCGTTTTCGTCCGCCGGTGCGGCCAAAATCAAATTCGGGATATCACGCAGAAAACTTAAATCAAACACTCCGTGATGTGTGGGACCGTCTTCCCCTACCAATCCGGCGCGGTCAAGCGCAAACACAACAGGCAGTTTTTGCAAGCAGATATCGTGTAAAATTTGGTCGTAGCAACGCTGGGCAAAGGTGGAGTAAAGGGCCACTATGGGCTTTACGCCTCCGGCCGCCAGGCCGGCCGCAAAGGTGGCTGCGTGTTCCTCGGCGATTCCAACGTCAAAATAGCGGGAGGGAAATTTATCGCGGAACGCATCTAATCCCGTTCCCTCGGGCATAGCAGCGGTAATAGCGGCAATAGACGTATCCTTTTCTGCCAGTTTCAAAAGTGCATCGGAAAACGCTTTCGTAAACGTCAGCGCAGAAGATTTCCCTAAGGAATCACCCGTTTCTACGTCAAAAATTCCAATGCCGTGAAACTTGGTCGGTTTTTCTTCGGCGGGTTTATACCCCTTGCCTTTTTTGGTAACGACGTGCAACATTACCGGGCCTTTTACATCTTTTAAATTTTCCAGCACTTCAATCATTTCGTTGATATCGTTGCCGTTTACAGGGCCGAAATAGCGGAAGCCCATTTCCTCAAACAAGGTGCCCGGAAACAGAATAGAACGCGCCCGTTTGGCAAGTTTAGCAGCATTATTGCCCAGTTCGTCAAAGCGTTTTAAAAAGTTGGTGGCTTTTTCTTCGGCCAGTTGCATATATTTGGTGGTCAGCAGTTTGGTAAGAGCCTTGCCCAGCGCGCCCACACGCTTGGAGATAAACATTTGGTTATCATTTAGAATAACCAACATATCGGTACGCAAAAGGCCTGCGTTTTGCATGGCTTCATACGCCATACCGCCCGTCAAACACCCGTCGCCAACTACCGCAACAACTTTGTTTTTTTCCTTGCGTTGGTCGCGTGCGATAGCCAAACCCAGCGCGGCGGAAATAGCCGTGGAAGCGTGTCCCGCACCGAAAGTGTCGTATTCGCTTTCTGTACGTTTGGGGAATCCGCTCAGACCGTTTTGCGTGCGGATAGTGGCAAATTCCTTTTGGCGGCCCGTGAGCAACTTGTGCGCATAGGCTTGGTGGCCGGTGTCAAACACAATTTTATCTTCGGGCGTGTTGAAAACATAGTGTAACGCAGTTATAATTTCCACCGCACCTAAACTGGAACCCAAATGACCGCCGTTATGGCTGGCGGTATCTATAATCACTTGGCGTAATTCCTCGCATAGCGTGGGGAGAAGTTCCTTTTTAATCAGGCGCAAATCGCGCGGATTTTGAATACTGGGGAGAACTTTCATATTACTCCTTAATAGGTTCTTGTTTTGAAAAATTCCGCCATTTCATACAGCGGCCACAGATTTTTCTTTTTAACATTTTTGAGGGAATTAAGCGCCTTTTGCGCATTGGCAATAAGCAACTGTGCGTGCTTGCGGCTGCCTTCCAAGCCGTAAAGGCTGACAAAGGTCAGTTTACCGTTTTCCTTATCGCTGTTGGATTTACCCAGTTGTTTAGCCGAGGCCGTAACATCCAAAATATCATCTACAATTTGGAACACCAGGCCAATGCAGTTGGCGTATTTTTTAATGAGGGTTAAATCGCTGCCTTTGGCTCCGGCCAGCAAGGCGCCCGTTTCCACACTGCCGCGGATTAAAGCACCCGTTTTGTTGGCGTGAATATAGTTTAAAATAGTTTCGGGAGTGGTTTCTTTGACGGTAGCGGGAAGCATAAAATAGTGCAGGGATTTATCCGAAAGCGGTTTGGAAATTTTGCGGATTTTGTCCGCTCTTGTGCTGGCGGCATCGGCCGCACCCATCCCTTCGGCATACACATCGGCCACCTGTCCGCCGACCATACCCGAGGCGCCGGCACAGTTGGCAAAATTCATTAAAGCGTTTAACGTATTTTCTGCGCCGATGGCTTTGACTTTGCCGTTTTGCGCAAAAACTTCAAACACATATGTTAAAAGCGCATCCCCGGCCAATAAAGAAAGGTCCTCTCCAAATACTTTGTGGTTGGTGGGCTTGCCGCGGCGCAGGGAATCGTTATCCATAGAAGGCAAATCGTCGTGGATTAAAGAATAGGTGTGCAACATCTCCACGGCGCAGGCGGCGGGCATAACGTCTGCCGCTTTTTTGCCAAAGGCTTCGGCGGTGGCTATAAGCAAAATCGGGCGGACGCGCTTGCCGCCGGCCTCCAAGGAATAATCCATAGCATCAGTCAAAATTTTGGGAGAGTTTTTAATTTTAGAAATATATTTGGAAAGATTTTTTTCCACTAACTTGGCACGGTCTTTTAAGTACACGTCAA
Source organism: Candidatus Avelusimicrobium fimicolum (assembly GCA_900541355.1). GTDB lineage: Bacteria > Elusimicrobiota > Elusimicrobia > Elusimicrobiales > Elusimicrobiaceae > Avelusimicrobium > Avelusimicrobium fimicola. Next base: position 7,226 of record UQJU01000058.1, read on the forward strand.
ACTTATTCATAGTAATAACCTCTCGGTACGGACTTTATCTTATTATACCTTATATTGAGCCTGCCGCACGGACAGCAAGCGGGGAAAAATATTATAATTCCTATTATGGTAAAAGTAAACAGACCGCATATCGGTATTTTTGGAAAAATGAACGTGGGCAAAAGTTCTCTTATTAATGCCTTGACGGGGCAAGAGGTTTCCGTCGTGGCCGCCCACCCGGGTACGACGACGGACCCCGTTAAGAAGATTATTGAAATTTTGGGCATAGGCCCGGTAACTTTGGTGGATACCGCCGGGATAGACGATTCTTCCGCCGCCTTGGGGGCCCAGCGTGTCCGCCGCACTAACGAAGCCTTGGACCAGGTGGATTTGGCTATTTTGGTGTTTGCGGATGATTTTGATTCGTATGACCAAAGTTTAATGGAAACCTTTCAGGCGCGCAGCGTGCCGTTTTTTGTGGTGCATAACAAGTGCGATTTGTATGCAACAAATACGGAAATTAAGGGCGCGGATGTGGTAGATTTTTCGTGCAAGGAGCCGCATCTGCCTATTCTGTTGGATATGATTAAAAAGCACTTGCCCAAGAGTGCCTATTCCCAAGATGTTCTGTTAGATGATTATGTGGAACGCGGGGACGAAGTAGTGCTGGTAATTCCGATTGACGCGTCCGCCCCCGAGGGCCGCCTTATTTTGCCGCAGGTGCAGACGATACGCAACCTGTTGGATATCGGCGCGGCGGCGGTGTGCTTAAAGGACACAGAGTTGCGTGAATATTTGCGTTTGCATACCCCCAAACTGGTGGTAACGGATTCGCAGGCGTTTAAATACGTCAGTTCCGTAGTGCCGCCTACTATCCCGCTGACGAGTTTCAGCATTTTATTTTCGCGCTTAAAAGGTGATTTTGAGGCCTATTTAAAGGGCACGCGCGCGATTGATACCTTGCAGGACGGCGATAAGGTGCTGATTTTGGAATCTTGTTCCCACAGTGTGAACAAGTGTGATGATATTGGCCGCACGAAAATTCCCAACTGGTTACAAAAATATACGGGTAAAAAATTGCAGTTTACCGTGGTGGCTAATTTAGATGCCTTGCCAGATGATGCGGAAACGTACAAATTAGCAATTCAATGCGGCGGGTGTATGGTAACGCGCACGCAAATTATGCGCCGCTTGAATATATTAAAGGAAAAGGGTGTTGCACTTTCCAATTACGGGTTAGCAATAGCCTATTGTAACGGTATTTTTGACCGCGTAACAGAAATATTTAGAAAGCAAGCGTAAAGACTGCCTAAACCAGACATAATGAAAAACCCCCGGCATTAAACCGGGGTTTTTCAATTAAAAGGATATTCTAAATTAGCGGCCCGCAGGGTGCCGTCATCCCATAGGGCCTTTTGTCGTTATTATATAAGAGGTCATCCTGAACTTGTTTCAGGATCTACCGATTGTGTAGTTTGTCTTTTGTATTGTTGTTGCCGTCATCCTGGAAAGTTGTAGTCCAGGATCTGTTGTTACTCAAAAAGAGGAA
>UQJU01000059.1 GCA_900541355.1 Candidatus Avelusimicrobium fimicolum
TTCCACCAAGTGGATCAGCTTCATCATATACATGTAGCCGATGGTTACTTTTTCTTCAAAAGGCTCGCCGGTTCTGCCGTCGTAGAGCGTAATGCGGCAGTAATCGTCCGGCAGGTATTTGGCCGCGTATTCTTCGCGGGCTTTGCCGGTGAGTCCCTTATCATCCAAAATTTTCTCTTTGGCTTTGCGGATTTGTTCCACCACTTCCGCTTCGCTCGGTCCGTCAAAGACCGGGGTGGCGGCATTGTAGTGGAGGTAATGCGCGGCCCAGCCGAGCATCGTTTCAAGCAGCTGTCCCACGTTCATACGGGAAGGAATACCCAGCGGGGAGAGCACGATGTCAAGCGGGGTGCCATCCGGCAGGAAGGGCATATCCTCTTCCGGCAGGATGCGGGCCACAACACCTTTGTTACCGTGGCGGCCGGACATCTTGTCGCCCACGTGCAGTTTGCGTTTGGAAGCGATGTACACTTTAACGGATTTGTTCACCGTAACGGCAAGCTCGTCGCCCTGTTTGGAGAACTCAATCTCGCGTTCGTAGTGTTCCACGGCTTTCTTTTCCATTAACTTATACAGCGCGTTAATGCGGGTTTCTTCCTCTTTCAGCGCGGATTCCTTCTTAATGGTTTCTTTGGCATTGGCCAAAGCACGTTTGCGCTGTTCTTTTAAGAGGGTCAGCGTGGCATCTTTTTCGTTTTCTAACGCGGCCAAGCGGGCTTTTTCTTCGGCTTTCGTCAGTTTTTCTTTGCGGACGAAAACACGGGTGCCTAAAATTTTGCCGCTGGTGCCGGGCGGTACGCGCAAGGAGGCGTCCACCACATCGTCGGCTTTTTTACCGAAGATTACTTTGAGCAAGCGTTCTTCGGGGGTTAATTGCTGTTCGCCTTTCGGGGTTACTTTACCGACTAAAATATCGCCGGGTTCCACCACCGTAGCGGGCAGCACGATACCGTCGTTGTCCAAGTGGGACAAGGCTTCCGCACCAATGTTCGGGATATCGCGGGTGATTTCTTCCGCACCCAACTTGGTGTTGCGGGCATCCACCGTAAATTCGTGCAAGTGGATAGAGGTAAAGACATCGTCCTTTACCAAGCGGGAAGACACCAAGATAGCGTCTTCGTAGTTATACCCTTCCCAACACATAAAACCTACGAGCATATTGCGGCCCAAGGCGAGGTAGCCGTTATCCATAGACGGACCGTCGGCAATTACCTGGCGAGCTTTTACATTATCGCCCGCTTTTACAATCGGGTGTTGGTTGATACAGGTATCTTGGTTGGAGCGTTTGTATTTCAAAAGTTCATAGATATCGCTGGAACCATCTTTGGTTTCAATGATAATTTTGGAAGCATCCGCAAACTGGACACGTCCGTCGCGGCGGGCTACCACAGCGGTCCCGGAGTCGCGGGCGACTTCGTGCTCAATACCGGTACCCACATACGGGGCTTCCGGCATCAAAAGCGGCACGCCCTGGCGCTGCATGTTACAACCCATCAACGCACGGTTCGCGTCGTCGTGTTCCAAGAACGGAATAAGAGCCGCAGACACACTGATAACCTGTAACGGGGAAACATCCATATAGTCCACCTGTTTCGGCTCCACATACGGATAATCCGCGCGGACACGGCAGGCGACTCTGTCGGTTTCAATTTTACCGTCTTTGCCCAGCGGTGTATTGGCCTGGGCTACAAATTTATCGTCTTCGGCATCGGCGGTTAATTCTTCCACCTGGTTGGTTACTTTTCCGTTTACAACTTTGCGGTACGGGGTTTCAATCAAACCGTACTTGTTTACGCGGGAATAGCAAGCCAAAGAGGTAATCAAACCGATGTTCGGACCTTCCGGAGTTTCAATCGGGCAGACACGGCCATAGTGCGTATAGTGTACGTCGCGCACTTCAAAGCCGGCACGTTTTCTGTTCAAACCGCCGGGACCCAAAGCAGACAAACGGCGCTTATGCGTCAATTCGCCCAACGGGTTAATCTGGTCCATAAACTGGGAAAGTTGGGACGTACCGAAGAATTTGCGGACAATCGCCTGCACGGGCTGCGCGTTTACAAGTGCGCGGGGCGTGAAGGAGGTCAGTTCGCGGTTCATACGGTCGCGGGCTGTTTTAGCCATTTGGGAAAGACCGATGCGGATTTGGTTTTCCAACAATTCGCCAATACCGCGCACGCGGCGGTTGCCCAAGTGGTCAATATCGTCAATCTTAAAGGAAAAATCCGGGCCGTATTCCTTCTGTACGTCTTCGCCGGCGTTCAAGGCAAGCAGATATTTAACCGTTACAATGATATCTTCGGGAGATAAAGTGCGGCGGTTATCTTTCGGCGTGGTGAACTTTTTGAATTTGAATTTGCTAATCAAATCAAACATATTGGCAAACTTCTTGTTGATTTTATAGCGGCCGACAAAACTCAAATCATAGCGGCGGATATTGTCAAAAACTAAATTATTCAGGAAGGTTTCCGCCTGTTCCTTAACGACGAAATCCTGCCCGCGCATCTTTTTGTAGATTTCAGCCTGCGCTTCGGCAGCCGTGCGGATAGAATCCTTGCGGTGCTCCAAGGTGGCCAAAATACCGGGGTCATCCTGGCGGGGTTTACCGCAGATGACTTTAATGGTTTTAACTTGCTTTTCAATTAAAGTTTTGAAAAGTTTATCGTCAATAGGTAAAGCGGCTTTATCGTCCAGGTTCCACAGCACTTCGCCGGTGGCCGGATCGTAAATATCGTCGGCAGCGTAACGGCCGATAACACCTTCAATATTGGAAGCCTTGACTTCAATGTCTTCGCATTTGTAAAAAGTCTGGATAATTTGTGCGTTGGTTTCCAGGCCGCAAGCGCGAAGGAACGTGGAGGCCAACACTTTTTTCTTTCTGTCAATGCGGACCCACAACGCGTTCATCAAGTCAAACGAAAATTCAATCCACGCGCCGCGGTATGGGATAATGCGGGCCACATACAAGCGCTTACCAAAAGTGGACTGTTTCTTTTCCTCGTCTTCTTCAAAAATGATACCCGGAGAGCGGTGCATCTGGCTGACAACCACGCGTTCGGCGCCGTTAAATACAAAGCAGCCGGCATCGGTCATTAAGGGTAAATCGCAAAGGGTTACGTCCTGGTCGGACGCTTCTTTCATTTTGCCGTTTTTCTGCTTGACATATAAGCGCATCAAGGCCTTCAACGGCGCAGAATAGGTGCTGTCGCGCACGGTGGCTTCCGCCGGAGTAGCGTAGCGGGGCGAACCTAATTCATACTTCAAAAATTCAAGTCTCATACTCCCGTCGGGAGCTTCAATAGGGAAAACGTCTTCAAAAGCGGCTTGCAAGCCTTTCAATTCCCGCTTGGCGGGAGGGACATCTAATTGCAAAAAGTCCACGAAGGACTGTTTTTGCATGTCCAGCAAATCGGGTAAGGGAAGTTTGGTGGAAATTTTGCCGAAATTTGTTTGTTTTTCAATCATTTCTTTTCTTCCTGCTGTTTGGTAACGGACCACGGAGCCGCAACGCACTCGGCTGTCGGTCCGCCGTTATACCCCGTATAGGGTACGTAATCCCACCCCCGCTAAATGCGAGGGGTGGGATTAATAATTCGTCGGTTGAACTATTTGAGTTCTACGGTGCCGCCGGCTTCGGTGATTTTCTTTTTGAGTTCTTCAGCTTCGGCTTTGGCAACGTTTTCTTTTACGGCTTTCGGGGCGCCTTCAACCAAGTCTTTGGCTTCTTTCAAGCCCAAGCCGGTGATTTCGCGCACTACTTTGATGACGGCGATTTTTTTAGCAGCGTCAACAGCGGTCAACACAACGTTGAATTCGTCTTTTTCTTCAGCGGCGGCAGCGGCAGCAGGAGCGGCAGCGGCAACAGCCACGGCCGGAGCAGCGGCTTTCACACCGAATTTTTCTTCAATAGCTTTCACGAGTTCGGAAAGTTCCAGAACGGTGAGTTCAGCAATAGCGTTTACTAATTCTTCTTTGGTCATTTTAGCCATTTTATTTTTTCCTTGTTTCTTATAGAGTAGCTGCCTTCTGCCTAAACCGTGTTTAGGCCCGTGCATTTATCCTTTCGGGCTACTACCGCACTTGGCGGGTTTAGATTTTACCATTTAGGAAAACGGCAAGGCGTTGGTCCTAAGACACCGCCCGTACTATTTCGTATTTTGGGGCGGATTTCCATTTTTGCTCCTTGCATAATTTCCACTATGCAAAGTTGCAAAGAAAATGAAAATCACGCCTGCCAAAATCCAAAATCGCTTCCGTATCGCTTACGCGCACAAAAGCACCACCCGTTTTCCGCGCGCCCAACGTCGGCGCGTACGTTACTATTTGCCTTGTTGTTTGTCTTCCAAGGCTTTGATAACGTAGGCAAAATCCCGTATCGGAGCTTGCAACACTTGCGCAGACTGGGCGACCGCGTTGTACAACGCACCGGCCAACTTGGACAGGTTTTCTTCTTTGGTACCAATGGTAGCCAACTGTTTAACCTGGTCTTCGTTGTACCAGACGCCATCAGAATAGCAAGCACGAAGCTTCAAAGCCGTAAACTTTTTCTGAAAGTCCACCAACGTTTTGGCGACGGCGGCAATGTCTCCGCCTACCGCAATAGCCGTCGGGCCCTGAAAGAGTTTCTCATCAGCGCCTTCAATATTGGCCTGGCGGATGGCGTGATCTACGATAGCGTTGCGTTCCACACGGAATTTTGCTCCGGCGGGCGCTAATTGCTTGCGCAGTTCAGCCATATCCACGAACTTCAAGCCTTGGTAGGCCGTGAAGAACAGGGTGCCGCTCGCGGTAATTTCAGAAGCTAAGTCTTGCGACTTTTGTTTCTTTTGGTCTTTTGTCAGGTTCATTTTATTGCCTGTTTTAATAACGGAACCGGCCTTGTTTTCTGCGCCTAAAAAGTAATTTTTTAGGCAGAGAAAACGACAGCCACAAACTCCCTTTCCTTCGTTTTACCGTCGGAGGAGTTATGGTTCTCGTTACAAATCGGGTTAATTACTTCTATTATATTTTATCAATAAAAGCCGCCAAATGCAATCCTTTTTGCAAACGTTTTATCCGCGGCTCTTGTAATTATTATACCAAAAATTTAAGGAAATTTCTATATTTTCCCGTTTTATTTTTGAGCACGGTTTACCGGTCTTTTATAACCGATTACAACATATATACTGCTGTGCCCTCGTTTTCCATATTCGGGCACCATTTGGTGGCTTTTAGCGGGTTGTCCGCCGGGTAAAAGTCAGTTGGTTCATTAGCGCATATTTGGGGGGCTCCGGTCCGAATCGCGTCCCTTTCCAGCATTACTTCCTGCCATTTTGCCGGATTTCCTGTTGTAAAGACTTCGGACCAATATGCACTTAAAAATTCTTCGTTCACCGATAACGTTGCTGCTGCTATCCAAGTGGATAACAAAGACCTTACAAAGGATTCTATCTTATCCGTCCGATATTCGTTACCATATTCTATATTGGCTTTTTGCATAAAGTCAATCATCCCACTCCCGATTTTTTCCCAATCGGCGTTTTCTACGCCTTTACCAATTAGAGATAGTAAGGACATTACATAAGTATTCTTCCTTAAATACTTATCGTCCAAGTCGTTGCCCATTAATTTGATGACCGATTTTAAATACGTGTCGTATTCGGGATATTCGGGGTTACTTGACCAAGATACAGTTGTTATATTATCTTGGGTACCTTTAACCGCTACAAAAGAAGAGATTGGATCCCCATCCTCCAACTTACCAGACTGCTCCCGGGATATGGCGCTAAGCCCCAAGGAAGAATCCTTCTCTTCCGGCTTCCACAGCACAAGCAGTTTGGAATCTCCCACTAAGGCAGATATTTGAATATTATTACTGTCTATAACGCTATACCAAGGGTCCTTCCAATATACATAGTTCCCTCTTGGCAGAAAAATCAGCGTGAACACACTAACAATCCCTTTGTCTTGGGGATCTTCCACCCAAGTGCTTACAGACATAGGTGTATAGTATAGATGCCCCTCGGTGCCACCGTCAGTAACCAGTAGCGTTCCGTCTGGCTGAGGGATTCCTTTATGCAGGTCTTCATAGTAAGGAATCCACGGCAAGGTAATCGGCGCATAAATTGCCATATCCTCTTTGCGGCTATACACCTTTTCGCCTGCTTCGTTATAAAAATACACATAGGGCGGAACTACAAAGGGAGGGCGGTTTAACTGGCGGGAACTAGCGTATTGTATATTTTCCCGGCGGCACAGGGTTTTCCAGCCCTTTTTTCCGCCACGCGCGTGCTGATGGGCAAAATCCAGCAAATTAATCATCCCATCCGCATCCGTGCAAGAAAAATAGGCATAGTCCCTTGTTTCCACGCCATTTTGCATAATGCTGGGCCAAAAGCCGGATAAACCATATTCCACACTATTGGGGTCATTCTCGGTGCGTGGGTATTGGTCCGCAAAGCCCAGCAGGTGCCCCATTTCGTGAAACAAAGAATCGGTATCTCTAAATGGAACAAAAAGAGCGTTGATTGTTGTATCCGCATAAACAGCCGTAACGTCGTCATCTATGGCTAATGACTGCCCCACGGCTTCCCAAGAAACATACCGCCCTGGCAAATTATGGGTTTCCTGCGCCATATTTACATAAGAGGCAGAAAAACTGTCTTGTATTTCCTTTCTATAATTCTCCATATCCTCCCGTACCGCAGGAGAGCAATGCGCAGGGTACATTTCTAGGTACTGGGGCAAATTAGCCACCGCCACCGGGCGGGCCAGTTCCTGCCAAGGGGTCTTTTCAAAATCTGCACAGGACAAATAGGGCCGCATTTCAAACTTCCACGGTGTTTGAAGCATTTTTACCACGTCTTTAAATTCTTTTTCGCGCTGGGCTTCCCTGATTTCCTGCAAGGTGTAAATACGCCAACTGTTAAAGGAACGCACAAAAATATCGTCCAGTTTTTCCAAATTCCACGGGCCCATAGTGTGTACAAAATAAGGCAGCGTTTCTCCTCTTACCAACCGGGTAACCAAAGGTACTTTACTCCATTGTTGTGTACTGTTTGCAAAGTAATCAGTAAACCGCCAACTAAACCCCGGCAAGGATAAACACAAGAACGCCAGTAAAACTATCATTTTCCTAAATAACATAAATTTTCTCCTTTGGATAATTTTATTATAGCAAATAGGACCCAGGCCTTTTATAGGTCTTTATACCCTTGTCTCACCGCCTAATAGTAGGTATAGTATAGATATGCGGATTTGGTATTTATTGCTTATTTTTCTATTTTCCATATGCGGGGCTACTAATGTGCAAGCCCAGCGGCGGGCTCTTTTCCCTAAAAAGCCTATCCGCGTGCAGGTGCATACCCCCAAAATAGAAACGCTGACTATACGCCCGGTTAATGTACCTATGCCAAAGGTACAACTGCCAGCGGTTCTTGCGCCACAATACCGCGCCAAGTTGGAACACCAATTAATCACCCAAACCTTAAAAGCCCAACCGCTCCGCGAAGCAAAAGCCGTATTAAAACCCGGCTTACCAAATGCGTATCAGGTGTCTCATTGGCTCTACCGCGGCGGCCAACCCACCCGCCAAGGGTATGAAGAACTGGTCAAAATGGGCATAAAAACCGTTGTCAATTTGCGCGTTACTCCGCAAAATAAAAAAATAATAGAGGGGCTGCCCTTAACAGTTTATCAAGTACCGCTAAATCCTGTTATGCTAAATACAGACGGGGTAGAAGAGGTTTTAAAATTGTTGTCCAATCCCGCTAATTACCCTATTTACTTACATTGCCGCTATGGTTCTGACCGCACCGGCACAATGGTAGCCCTCTACCGTATGACGGTGGAGGAGTGGCCGCGCGAACACGCTATACAGGAAATGACATCCCCGCATTTCGGGTTTCACAAAATATTCACGAATTTACTACGCTATGTAAAACAGGTCAAGTTGAAAAAGCCCTCTCTGCCTTTCCACCATAAAAGGCAAGGAAATGAGGGGCAACCTTCTATTAACCGATAAATCCAGACTCTTTTCCGTGCCAATATACTTTGCGCTATGGCAAAAAGGGCTGCTCAATGTGTGTAAAATACAATAGAACAACACAGATGAAACAAACTATTGGCCTTTGGACCTGGTGAAAAAATTTTCGTTTAATTAGATATTGCTTCCAATCAAAAAATTAACCCGCAAAAAAGTAAGCCCCCGCATATTAGTGGGGGTTAAAGTTTCTTGTAGTTAAAAACTTTCGGCTTCGCTTAATTTTACCCACCACTACCCATTCAAAAGCAAAGTTTACTAACGGATGCACGCGCTTGACCGCAATTATGCTTGAAGGTCTTGCGAGCAGTTCTGTATGGTCAAGTAATTTTTTCAATAAAGTTTTGGATATATTTGGGGGCGTAGTCAACTGCTAAAATAGGGATAATCCATTCCGGGAAGTAATGATATGTACCTTGGTTTCATTTGTTAAGGGATGAACTGCTTATTCCAAGGGAAGATAGCACCCTCCTTCATGCAAAAGAGAGCATTTCAAAAGATTTCGCGTGCCTTTTTACGATATCCCCGGTAATTCCAAGAAGATTAAGGTAAGGATAACCTGTTTTATGCTTTCTTCTCCCTCGGGTATAAAACAAAAAACCCCGCGTTAGCGGGGTTTCAAATCACCTTAAACAAAAGGC
>UQJU01000060.1 GCA_900541355.1 Candidatus Avelusimicrobium fimicolum
ACAAAAAAAAAAAACGAAACAACCCCTTTAAAATAAACTGCTAACCAACCAATACAAACAACATTATTTTTAAACCGTCATCTGAACTGGTGGCTCTCAGGGTGCGGCCCGATAATGTATAAAAAAACCGGGCCTCATAAAAAGGTCCGGTTCAAGTACCATATTTTTGTTGAAATTAACGGCGGTTCTTTAATTGCGAAAAGTTAGGATAAAGCATATCCGTAAATTTATCCATTTCGCCTTGTCCGCCGCGGATTTTCAAATTAACCGACAGCACATAAACATCTTTGGTTAAAATTTCGCGCCAATTATCGGGAAATTTAACAAAATCTTTAAACGTAGTAACCAGCGGTAAATTGCCGCGCGTTTCCTCAAAAGTCCGCAAATTTTCCTCGGTATAAAATTGGTGGTCCGGAAAACGCCACTTTTGTTTGAGTTCCAATCCCAATTTTTCAAGCGTATTTTCAAAACTTTCCGGATGCCCAAGAGCGCAGAAACAAGCCGCCGGACCCTTAATCATACTCAAATCCACCTTTTTGCTTTGGCAAATGTCAAAATAATATTCAGGAGAGTGGACACTTTCCAAAATTTCCACCGTATCGTTATACAGGCGGATTTCGTCCTTTACGTCCTCCAACTGGCGCGGGGAAACCAAGTCACAATGCGTGAGCACTATCAAATTGGCCCGTTTGAGCGCAGTTAAAGGCTCGCGCAAAACACCATAGGGTAACAGTTGCTTGTTTCCAAAAGGATTTTTGGCATCCACCAAAATAATATTTGCATCGCGTTCCAAGCGGTGATGTTGCAGTCCGTCGTCTAACAGAATGATTTGGCTTTTAAAGCGGCGCAGGGCCTCTTTGGCACCCTCGGCCCGGTCGGGACAAATGACAATCGGTACCTTGTACTGGGCCAATACGCGGCTCATCATAAAGGGTTCATCTCCCGCCATACGCCAATCGGCGTCCGGGTTGTCAAACAGCACCAGGGGTCCTTCGGCCTTTTGTTGGCGTTTGTAACCGCGCGACACTATCGCCACGCGAACCCCCTCTTTGGCAAGGGCCGTAGCCGCCAGCAAAACAGCCGTCGTTTTACCTGTTCCGCCCGCGGTAATATTGCCAATGCACACCACGCGGGAATTGACCGATTGAGCCGTTTTCCAACCGCTTTCATACATTGTGCGGTGGAACCACGCACCCATACCGTATAATTTGGAGGCACTCCACAACAATCCACGCCCCAAGGCATTATCCTGCAAATTTTCTTTTAATTCTTCTAAATTCATAAACTCCCCTAAAAAAACAAACTTTTAGATATTTTAGCATTTATCAAGCACTTACAAAACCGGGCGGGAAAAGGAGCCAAAATTAGTATAATGTGTATATATGGCAAATACCCGTTTTCAAAAGACTCCGCTGCATTATATCCAATACCTCGCGCTCAAATGGTTTTGTGTACTGTTTGGGCTGTTACCTTACAAAACCGCCGTTTGGCTGGGCAGAAAGGCCACGGGCGCGGTGCGCTTTGTAATGAAAAAACGCTTTAACCGCTCCGTCTATGATATAAGACGTGCGTTCCCTAAAATGACGGAAGAAGAGGCCCGTGCCACCGCACTGGAATCTTGGCGCAATATGGGCGGAATTTTGGCTGAATTTATTAAACTAACCCAAATGACCCCGGAAGAGTTTAAAAAGCATAGCCGAATTATCGGGGCAGAAAAAATGCTAAATGCCCAAAACGTAACGGGCGGCATTATCCACATTGGGCACTTTACTAACTGGGAAGCCTTTGGCCTCGCCGGGGCCGTCTATGGGGTGGACAAGGCCGTTTTGGCCCAGCGCGTGGATAACCCCTATGTAGATGAGGAAACCAACCGCCTGCGCAACATCTTTACGGGCCGCACTTTTTACAGCAACAACGAGGATAAACCCTTCTTTGCCTGTATGCGGTGGCTGAAAAAGAAGAAAATGCTCGGCATTTTAATTGACCAAAATGCAGGGTCAAGTGAAGTTTGGGTGCCCTTTATGGGGCGCATAGCGGCGTTTTCGCCAATTACCGCCTTGCTGGCTATTAAAATGCAGGTGCCTGTTTTTCCGGTGCGCGTGTGGAGAGAAAAAGACGGGACCATTGTGTCCGAAGTAATGGACGCCGTTTATCCCCCCAAAGAATTTAGTATGGAAAATGTCCGCAAATTTACAAAAATTCTGGTTGGCTATTACGAAGATTGGCTGAAAGATAACCCCGGCTCTTGGCTGTGGGCGCATAACCGCTGGAAACGCGAAGCCGAGGGAGAAGCATATTTGAAAGCACACCCGGAGGAACGTGTATGAGCGGAAAAATTAAAGCCGTTTTTATGGACAGGGACGGAACGCTCATCCACGAAAAACCCGGCACCTATTTAAGCGACCCCGCCAAAGTCCGCCCCTACAAAAGTACGGCACCGGCGCTTGCCCTTTTAAAAGAACACGGTTTTAAACTGTTTATCGTTTCTAACCAATCGGGTATCGGGCGCGGATACTTTACCGAAAAAGAAGTAAACAAAGTTCACGCACGGCTTTTAGACCTGTTAAAGCCTGCTAAAATAGAGGAAATCGTTTTCTGCCCGCACGCCCCGACCGAAACGTGCGATTGCCGCAAACCCAAGCCCCAATTGGGCCTTTACCTTATAAAAAAATATAACATTGATACGGCCCGTTCTTATATGATTGGCGACAAAAAGGCTGATGTGGAATTTGGACACAACATTGGGGTAAAGTCTGTTCTGGTTACCACGGCAAACGGCAAAAACCACTTAAAAAAATATCCCGCTCTAAAACCCCAAAAAATAGCCTCCAATCTTTTAAATGCCGCCCGTTTTATTGTGGCGGACGACGGAGCGGCTAATGCTAAATAAATTGCTGTGCGCTCTTGTTTCAACCGCTCTTTTGCTGTGTGCTTGCGCGCATAAGCAGGCGGAGTCCACCGCACAAAAGGTTATTTCCACCCCCCTGATTGAGGAGCACGAAACCACCGAAAATCCCCAAAAAATCATCTCCGCTCCCGCCAAACAAAAGAAAACCACTTTATCTGCGGAAAAACTGCCGCAACAACAGCCGCCCGCGCAGCCAACCGAAGAAAAACCTGAAATCACGCCCGAAAGCCGCGTAGAGCAGGCGCGCAAGGCACAAATGCTCTCCGCACCTACACCGGATAAAATATCCTTTGAGGACGAGGAGTTAATTTCCTTGGCGGGCCGGCGGCTAAGCCCGCTTGCCTACAATGCTGTTTCGCCCGAAAAAACCGCTGCCGCTTGGAGCGGGGAAGAATTAAAATACGGCCTTTACTATTCGTTTATCAAGGCCGGCACCGCCTATATCAAAAACCGTGGCGTTACTACTGCCAACGAACGCAAGGCATACCTCATCCAAACGACCGCCTTTTCCGCCTCTGTTATAGATGCTTTTTTTAAAGTGCGCGACGTAAATTATTCCTGGATAGATGCCGAGAATTTTTATTCGCTCGGTTACACGCAAAGCGTGCGCGAAGGCAACTACAAACGCGATGAGTGGCTGACCTTTGACTATGATAGTAAAGTTTATTATGGTGAAGTGCAAAAAAAAGAAGCCCCGCGCGTACTTTCCGGCCCGCTTTCCGAGCGGGTGTTGGATATGTTGTCCTCTCTCTATTTCGTCCGCGCACAAAAACTGATAAAAGGGCAAGACATCATTTTTGACATTATCAACCGCGAAAAACAATACCCCCTTATCGTAAAAGTATTAGGCAAGGAAACGGTAAAGACCGCGACAGGCAAATTTGACTGTATTGTAGTAGAACCGCAATTTAGGGGCGAAGGGATCTTTGTCAGCAAGGGCAAAAGTTTAAAGGTCTGGCTGACGGATGACGAATATAAAATGCCCGTTAAAATGAAAACGGAAGTCTTTATCGGCAGCGTATCCGCCGAACTACTGGAATACAAACGCAATTAAAGATATAATGGATAAATACAAAGGAGCGTCTAATGACAACTGTACAAACCAAACGCTTAAAAGAAATTTTAAATCATTTTGAAGGACAAGAAATCATCGTGGTAGGCGATATTATGCTGGACCACTTTATCAAGGGCACCGTCAGCCGCATTTCGCCGGAAGCGCCTGTGCCGGTAGTAGATGTAAAAAAGGAATTTTTTGTAGCCGGCGGTGCGGGCAACGTAGCCGTCAACTTGGCGGCCTTGGGGGCGAAGCCCGTACTGGTATCCGTCGTAGGGCAGGACCTGGGCGGTGAAATGTTAAAGGGCTTTTTACGCGATAAAAAAGTAAACATTTACGGCGTAACCGAGGACCCCGACCGCCCGACCACGCAAAAAATCCGCGTAATGGCAGAGCAGCAGCAAATCGTCCGCTTTGACCGCGAAAGCAAAAAGACTATTTCCCCCTCCGTATCCGCCCAATGTATGAAAAGTTTTGAACTGGCTATTAAAACGGCCAAAGGGGTTATCTTGTCCGACTATGGCAAAGGAATGCTGTCAGACCATAATATCCAAACTATTGTGGATATGTGCCGCAAACATAAAATTCCGGTGTGCGTGGACCCCAAAATTGATAATTTTAAAAAGTATAAAAATATTACCTGTATGACCCCCAACACCAAGGAAGCCTGGGAAGGTGCAGGCGACTCCCCCAAACAAGGCGAGGAAGCCATTGTAAAACTGGGCAACAAAATATTAAAGATGTTGGACGCTGATTCTATTTTAATCACCCGCAGTGCAGACGGTATGAGTTTGTTTGAAAAGGGTAATGAAAAACCCACTACTATTAAAGCCACCGCGCGCGAAGTGTACGATGTTACAGGTGCGGGCGATACGGTTATTTCTGTTTTTACATTGGCATTAGCCGCCGGGGCAAAACTGTCCGAAGCGGCGGTATTGGCCAACTACGCGGCGGGAATTGTGGTGGAAAAATCCGGCACAGCCACCGCTACGCGTGAGGAAATTGAAGGAGTTTTAAAATGAGTGATGTATTAATCGCTATTCCGGCGCGTTACGGTTCGTCCCGTCTGCCGGGCAAAATGCTTAAATTATTAGCCGGCAAACCGGTTATCCAGCACGTTTACGAAGCGTGCGTGAAAGCCAACGTGGGCGACGTAATTATCGCCACGGAATCGCCTCTGGTAGTGGAAGCCGTAGCCAAATTCGGCGCAAAGGCCGTTTTGACCAGCGACCAATGCCAAAGCGGCACCGACCGCATTTACGAGGCCGCCCAAAACCGCCCCGAAAAATTTATTATTAACGTGCAGGGAGATGAACCCTTTATCAAGGCCGAAACGGTTTTTGCAGTAGCGGAACTGTTAAAAACGGACCCGGCCTGCGATATTTCCACCGCCGTTACGGCTACATTAGACGAAGATAAAATCAATAACCCCAACTGCGTGAAAGCCGTCATCGCCAAGGACGGCCGCGCGTTGTATTTTTCGCGCTCGCGCGTGCCGTACAAACGGGAACTGACCGAAGAAAACAAAAAGGCTCCCTATTGGCAGCATTGCGGCATTTACGGCTACCGGCGCGAAGCCTTAAAACGCTTTGTGGAACTGCCGATGAGCCCGCTGGAACAGTTGGAAAGATTGGAACAACTGCGCGCCTTGGAAGAGGGTATGACCATCAAATGCGCGGTCATCAGTTCCGCCGGCCCGGCCATTGACACGGCGCAAGACTTAGAAGCCGCCGAAAAGTATTTTAAAGAACACAAATAACAGGACTCCCGCCTCCCGGCGGGAGTTTTTCTGTAAATAGCAGCCTTTTTATTTTTATTCAAGGAGTCGTTTTATTATGTCTAAATTTATTATTATTACCGGTGGTGTGGTTAGTTCTCTTGGCAAAGGAATTTCCGGCGCAAGCATTGGCAAACTTTTGCAGTTAAACGGCCTCACCGTCAATATGATTAAGTGCGACCCGTATATTAACGTGGACCCGGGCACGATGAGCCCCTATCAACACGGCGAAGTTTTTGTAACTACGGACGGGGCGGAAGCGGACCTGGATTTAGGCCACTACGAACGCTTTTTGGACGTAAATATGACCCGTGCCAACACCAACACCGCAGGCAGTATTTACCAAACCGTTATTGATAAGGAACGCCGCGGCGAATATTTGGGCGCCACCGTACAGGTTATCCCGCACATTACCAACGAAATCAAACGACGCTTTACCGCGTTTGAAAATGAGTGCGACGTATCCATTATTGAAATCGGCGGCACCGTGGGGGATATTGAATCGTTACCGTTCTTGGAAGCCGCCCGCCAACTGCGCTTGGAAAAGGGGCCGCAAAACGTGATTTGTGTACACGTTACGCTTATCCCGTATATTGCCGTAGCGCAGGAACTCAAAACCAAACCAACGCAGCACTCCGTCAATAAACTGCGCGAGGTGGGCATTGAACCCAGTATGCTCATTTGCCGCACGGAAAAGCCGTTAAGCCAACATTTAAAAGAAAAATTATCCCTTTTTTGCAGTGTTCCCGCGCAGGCGGTTATTGAATGCGCCGATGCAAAATCCATTTACCACGTGCCGGAAATGTTCTACAAACAGAGCGTGGATAAGCAAATTATTTCGCTGTTGGGCTTAAAACCCACCCAAGAAATTGACCCCAAATGGTTTGAGTTTTTTGATAAGGCACTTAATCCCAGCAAGTCTGTCAAAATCGCTATTGCGGGCAAATATGCCGAGTTCCAAGAGGCGTACAAGTCCGTACACGAGGCCTTAAAACACGCCGGAATGAACAACGACGCCAAAGTGGAAGTTACTTACATCAATACCGAAAAAGACAACCTGGAAGAAAAATTAAAAACCGTGGACGGTATCTTGATTCCGGGCGGGTTTGGCGGCCGCGGCATTGAGGGCAAAATAGCCACTGTCAAATATGCGCGCGAACACAAAATACCGTTGCTGGGGATTTGCCTAGGAATGCAATGCGTGGTGATAGAAGCCGCGCGCAACCTTTGCGGTCTGCACGATGCCAATTCCACCGAATTTGACCCCACCACACAGGACCCGGTGGTAGATTTAACCCCGCAACAAAAAAATGTGGTTTACAAGGGCGGAACAATGCGTTTGGGTAATTACACCGCGGACCTGAAAGAAGGCTCCTTGGCACGCCGTTTATACGGCAAAGACCGCATTGTGGAACGCCACCGCCACCGCTACGAATTTAATCCCGCTTATGTAAAGCAGTTGGCTGATGCGGGTTTAACCGTGTCCGGTTGGCACGAAGGGGTGTTACCCGAAATTGTGGAACGCCAAGACCACCCGTATTTTATCGCAGGGCAGTTCCACCCGGAATTTGGCTCCCGCCCGCTCCGCCCGCATCCGCTGTTTGACGGGCTCATCAAAGCGAGTTTAAAGCAAAAAGAAAACAAATAGCAATGTAAAAACTCCCCGGGCTAAAGCCCGGGGAGTTTTTTATCTGCCTAGAGATTTATTAAAGTATTTACAAAAATCCATGTAATTGCTACTTGCCGCCATACACAACGTGCCTCGCTCCGTAATATATAAACTATAACCCGTTCCCGAAGAAATTGTGCTTGGGGAATAGTTACTAACAGAAGATGTTGTAGATATACAACTGCCATTACCTTCTACACAGTCCTTCGCCTCTTTTAATCCCATAGGAGAAAGTGAAATTATATATCTCCACTCTTTCTGAAAAGCCCAATTTGTTCTTTTAAATCGTCCTATATCTTTTAATGAATAGGAAATAGATATATTACCCTGGGTAATATCAGACATTGTTTTGGCTTCCAAAAACTTTTTAACTGCATCTTCACAAGATTCTGTTCTAATTTTGGGAAATAACTTATCTTGAGAATCTGTATATTCAATCTTTTCTAAATGTGGTTCTGTAGAAACAATACTAGCCTTGTTTTCTTCGTATATTTTCTTCAAATTTATATATGTATCTACATCTTCAGATAAAAAATATTCTCCTTTTTTAAATCTATATTTTTTAAACGGAAATTCAGGCATTCGTATTCTAACGCCATGCATATTCGGTGTATATAAATTCCACAAAGG
>UQJU01000061.1 GCA_900541355.1 Candidatus Avelusimicrobium fimicolum
TGATTGTAGCCGTTTTGACGGCGGCCCTGCTCAAACAGTATGCCCGCCAAACCCAACAAGTCTTAAAGGGGCCGGCTTTGCAAACGGTTGGGCCTGCTCCAAAAACAAAAGGTCAGGTGCGTGCGGTTCCTAAGTGTAAGGGGCGCTTGGTGGGGAATATTTGCGTGCCGACAGAGGTGCGCAGTTCCAGCCTAGATGCTTTTGATAAAATGTCCCAATAAAAAACCGCCCCTTGCACAAGGGGCGGTTTTCACATAAAACCTCATTTGGTTTCGGCTTCCACTTTCTTTTGGATTAAAATCAAACTGACGAAAATCAGACACAACCCGCCGATTTCCGCTCCCGAGGGCATACGGCCAAAGGCAATCATATCGCTGGCCATCGCCACGACGGGGGTGAAATACGTTACCGAAGCCATACGGGTAGCCCCCCAGCGTTTAATCAAGGCCACCATTAACAGGAAGGCAACCGCCGAAGAAAACACACCCGCGCTGATGATGGATAAAACCACTTTGGGGGTAAAGGCCGCAGCGGGCGGCACCGGCTCGGCGCAGAACGCAAGAATTAGCAATATAATGGCTGCAAAAAGGTATTGGTGGAAGGTGTTGGCTTCCATCGTCATAGCGTTGCTGTCCACCATAATTTTTTTAGTGAGAACATTTCCCAAACTGTAAGACCACGCCATAATCAAAAAGGCGGCACAGCCGTAGAGGGCTAATGGAGAGGCGTCTAACTGGGCGGCGGCAATCATCGGGCGCATAATAACGAGTAGCCCCAACATACCAATCGTTACACCGATGGCTCTGCGCCAAGTAAAGCGGTCCTCGCCTTTTAACAGCAGTGCGCCTGCAATAAAAGACCATATCGGCACAGTACCGTTAAAAATACCGCCAATCGTCGGGGCAACAAAGCGTTGACCCCAAGAAATTGCCGCAAATGGCAATAAAATGAGCAAAAGACCAATAGTCCACGGACGCCACAGTTGTTTAACCGGGCATTTTAAATTTTTGCGCTGGATGCCGTACAGCACGATAAAAAACAACAATCCCGCCAACACCCGGAAAAAAGTTCCCCAGTAAGGCGGTAATACTTCCACAAAGTTTTTGGTTGCTAAAAATGCAGTGCCCCAACACAGGGCCAAACACAAGGCTAAAACATAACTCATACAAAACTCCTCCTTTTTTATATTATAGTAAATTCCGGCGGTTCGTCCGTCTTTCTGCCGGAATTCGTATAATATATATAAGGAAAGCAAAATGAAAAAAATAGGAATAATCGTTTTATTTGTTCTTTTGGCGGCGGGGACTGTTTGTTTCCTGCCTAAACCTGCGGGCCCAAAAACCGGCGGGAAATTAACGGTAGTAACATCCGGCTATGTAGCCTATACGCTTACGCGGCAACTGGCGGGAGAATTAGCCGATATTGTTATGCTTTTGCCACCCAATGCCGAGCCTCATTCCTTTGAGCCGCCCCCGGGAGTGTTGGTAGCGGTGCGGCAGGCAGATTTGTTTATTTATATTTCGGACACTTTTGAACCGTGGGCCAAAGATATTGCCGCCGGAGCAGGCAAAAATACCCAAGTGGTAAAGGCCGCCGGGGCCGTGCCTGCAAGTGCGGACCCGCATGTTTGGATGGATTTTGATAATATGCGTTTAATGGCGCAAACGGTAGAAGAAGCCTTGGTTGTGCAGTTGCCCGAGCAGGCGCAAACCTTGGCGCAGAATTTAGCCAAGTTTAACGAGCAATTAACCGCGTTGGACGACTCTTATAAAAAAGGGTTGTCCTCTTGCCAAGGGCGCGAAGTGGTGCATATTGGTCATTTAGCCTTTGGGCGGCTTGCCCAAAAATATGGGTTTACTTTAACGGCTTTGGCGGGTACGTCGCACGACGGGGAGCACTCGGTGCGCCGCTTGGCAGGGGTGGTGGATTTGATTAAACATCACCATATTCAAACCATTTTTACCGAAGAAACCCTTTCCCCACGCTTGGCGCAAACTGTGGCCGCCGAAACAGGCGCGCAGATTTTACCGCTCTATACGGTAGAAAGCATATCCAAACAGGATTTTGATAACCATATTACTTATATAGATTTAATGAAACGCAATTTGGACAATTTGCAAAGGGGGCTTAAATGCCAAGCGTAATAGAATCCAAAAATTTGCGCTTTGCGTATGTGCGCGTGCCTGTGTTGGACAAAGTGTCCTTTTCCATTAACGCGGGCGATTATGTAGGGCTGATTGGCCCGAACGGCGGCGGCAAAACCACGTTACTAAAACTTTTGTTGGGTCTTGAAAAAGGCGCGGGCGAAATTAAACTTTTTGGTACGCCGATTCATACTTTTAAAGATTGGCATAAAATCGGCTATTTGGCGCAGAAAAGCCCCGTAGCCCAGAGCCATTTTCCTATTTCGGCCGAAGAAGTAGTATTAATGGGGTTGGCGCATCACCGCGGGAGCGGGGTGTCCGCAGGAGAATTAAAGGAAGTCTATAACGCTATGCAAAAAACGCATACGCGCGAATATGCCGGACGCATCTTCGGCGATTTATCTATCGGCCAGCAACAGCGCGTTTTACTGGCGCGTGCGCTGGTAAGCAAACCGGAACTGCTGATTTTAGACGAGCCTTCCACCGCGTTAGACCCTTCTTCGCGGGAACAGTTTTTTGCTTTATTGGGCGAACTAAACGGCAAGCACGGCGTAACTATTTTGCTTATTACGCACGATACAGGCGAGGTGGGAAAATACATTTCCAAATTTATGTATGTGGATAAGACCTTGGTGTTTTACGGCACCAAAGAAGAATTTTGCCGTTCCCGCGTGGTAGCCGAAAAAATTGGTCCCTTTGCCCAGCATACCATAGACCACTTGCATAATCACGGACATTGTCCGTTGGGCTGCGCTTGCGGGGAGGAGAAAAAATGATGAGCGGATTTTTGGCCTATGGCTTTGTGCAGCGCGGGCTGCTGGCGGGTAGTTTAGTGGCGGCGGCTTGCGCGCTTATCGGGGTGTTTTTGGTGCTAAAACGCTTGTCTTTAATAGGCGACGGGATGAGCCACGTTTGTTTGACGGGGGTTGCGGTAGCCTTGCTGACCTCGTCTAATCCTGTATATATGTCGGTGCCGGTGGTGGTTTTGTCCTCTTTGGGTATTATGAAGATTACCCAAAAATTTAAAATTTACGGTGATGCCGCTATCGGCATTGTCAGCGCGGCGGGGTTGTCCGTAGGGCTTTTGATTACTGCCTTTGCGGGCGGATTTAATACGGACCTGTTAGGCTATTTATTTGGCAGTATTTTGACTGTGTCGTGGGACGAAGTTCTGCTTTGCGGAATATTGCTGGCGGCGGTGCTGGGCGGCCTGCGGTTTTTTTACCGCGATTTGACCTCTGCCTGTTTTGACGAACCGTTTGCCCGCACGCGCGGCGTGCCTGTGCGGATTGTCAATACTGCTTTGGTGGCTGTTACGTCGGTGGCGGTGGTGTTGGCCTTTAAAGTGGTGGGTATTTTTCTCATCTCGGCTATGCTTATTATTCCGCCGGTGTCGGCATTGTTAGTATCCCATACTTTTAAACAGGTGTTGGTTTGCGCGGCCTGTTTTGGGGTGGCAAGTGTATGGCTGGGAGTGTATTTATCCTTTTTGTTTAATATCCCGTCGGGGGCTACGATTATTTTAGTAAACTTACTTGTTTTGGCGGGATGTTATATATATGCCAAGGTGGGGGGAAGTGATGCCCGCTAAAAAAACAGAGGTATTGCCCTTGTTGGTACTTCTTAAAAAGTTGTACCCCGAGCATATTATTCCGCTACATCATCAAAATGCGTGGCAGTTGCTGTGTGCTGTTATTTTGTCGGCCCAATGCACGGATGCGCGCGTGAACCAAATTACGCCGCATTTGTTTAAAAAATATCCTACCGTGCAGGATTTGGCAGCCGCGGACTTAAAAGAGGTGGAAAAAATAATTCACTCTGCTGGTTTTTACCATAGCAAGGCTTTGTCTTTAATTGAAAGTTCTAAGCGTATTTGCGAAGTGTTCGGCGGCGAAGTACCGCAAAATATGGACGATTTGCTTTCCTTGCGCGGTGTGGCGCGCAAAACGGCCAATGTGATGCTGGGCGATTACTTTAAAAAGCCTGCGGGTATTGTAGTGGATACGCACGTCAAGCGTTTGGCTTTTCGCCTGGGCCTTACCAAGCAGACGGACCCGGTAAAGGTGGAGAAAGATTTAACCAAAATTATTCCGTATGAGTATTGGGGGTGGATAGCCATTGCGCTTATTTTGCACGGGCGGCAAGTGTGTAATGCGCGCAAACCGCTTTGTGCCCAATGTGCTTTGGAACATTTGTGTCCCCAAAAAGGAGTAAAAAAGTAAAACAAGCGTTGTTTAAACTTTTATAAGTACCCCCAAAAACAAAAAGCCCCGGAAAGTCCCGGGGCTTTTTGGTGTCTGTAAAACTTATTTGCCCAGTAATGCCAATAGCACCCCGGCGGCTACCGCGCTGCCGATTACGCCAGCCACGTTCGGCCCCATTGCGTGCATCAGCAGGTAGTTAGTTTTGTCGTATTCCAAACCAACTTTGTTGGAAACGCGGGCGGCCATCGGTACGGCGGAAACTCCCGCGGAACCGATAAGCGGATTGGTTTTGGTTTTGCTGAAACAGTTCATCAGTTTCGCCAAAAGCACACCCGAAGCCGTGGCTACGGAGAACGCGATAATCCCCAATACCAAGATACCCAGGGTTTCCGTGGTCAGGAATTTATCCGATTGCAATTTGGAGCCTACGGACAAACCCAGCAAAATGGTAACAATATTGCAGAATTCGTTTTGCAGGGTTTTGGATAAGCGTTCCGCTACACCGGATTCTTTTACTAAATTGCCGAACGTCAACGCACCGATAAGCGGCGCGGCCGAGGGCAGCAGCAGCGCACACATCAAAAGAATTACGAGCGGGAACAGAATTTTTTCCCGTTTGGATACGGGGCGCAACTGTTCCATACGGATGGTGCGTTCTTCCTTGGTGGTGAGCAGTTTCATAATGGGCGGTTGGATAATCGGCACTAACGCCATATACGAATAGGCCGCCACGGCAATCGCTCCCAACAAATCGGGCGCCAAGCGTGTGGTAAGGTAAATGGACGTCGGGCCGTCCGCTCCGCCGATAATACCGATAGAGGCTGCTTCTTTAAGGCCGAAGGCGAACAGTTGGCTGTCGCCAATGTGAATATAACTCAATGCCACCGCTCCGATAAGCGTGGCAAAGATACCAAACTGCGCCGCGCCGCCGAGCAGAGCCATTTTCGGGTTGGCAATCAGCGGGCCGAAGTCCGTCATCGCACCTACGGCCATAAAAATAAACAGCGGAAATAGTCCGGAATTAATCCCGAAGTTGAACACAATACCCAAGAACCCGGCAGGCCCGGCGATGGCCTCGCCGGGGGGCATAGGAATATTGGCCAACAGACCGCCGAAGGCAATCGGGACGAGCAAAAGCGGTTCAAACTGCTTTTTAATCCCCAGCCACAGCAGAAAGCAGCAGACGGCAATCATTGTCAGTTGCTGCCAGGAGATAGCGTAAATCCCCGTGGTTTGCCAGATTTGGTTTAATGCTTGCAAGATATCCATAGGGAAGCCTCTTATTTAATATCAGCCAATTTGTGGCCGGTCTGCACCTGGTCGCCTTGTTTTACAGCCAAGCGGATCACGCCGGAGGCCGGAGCGGAAACCGGGGTTTCCATCTTCATTGCTTCCAGTACCAAGATTTCTTGGCCCTCGCTCACGCGGTCGCCGTCTTTTACGGACAAGCGCAACACCGCGCCCGGAAGCGGAGATTTCACTTCCGCGCCCGTACCCGCAGAAGCGGAGGCTTTTTCCGGGGCCTTGGCGTCCGAGGCGGCGGTGGATACCGCATAGCGTTTGCCGTTTACTACGGCGTCGTTGCCGTCAAAGACGACTTCATAGGCCTGGCCGTTTACGGTTACCTTTACAGCGCCGTCTTCTTTGGCGGCGGCGGGTTTTACGTCTTTGGCCCAGCGGATACCGTTTACTTTGGCTTCACCCTTCAAATACATAATGCCTTTGTCTGCGCAGGTGGCCACGATAAAGACATTTTCTTCCGTAACGGGCAATCCGGCTTCTTTCAGTTTGGCTTCCGCCACTTTCAAGCCTTTCTTGGGGTCCGCGTCGTTGATTTCAAGCGGCGTTTTGGTGGTGGGTTGCAAGCCCAACTGTTCGCTGGCTTCCTTTACTACGGCCGGATCCGGTTCTACCGGGGTTTTGCCGAAGTAGCCCAAAACCATTTTGCCGTAGCCGGGGGTGATTTTCTTCCAGGGGCCGAACATTACATTGCTGTACGCCTGTTGGAAGTAGAACTGGGAAACGGGGGTAACGGACGTGCCGAAACCGCCCAATTTTACACATTCGCCCATTGCTTTGACTACTTCGGGGAATTTATCAAAGGTGCCGTTGTCGCGCATCATTTGGGTATTGGCCGTCAACGCGCCGCCGGGCAGGGGAGAGAACGGAATAATCGGGTTGACCTTGGTGGCTTCGGGCGGCAAGAAGTATTTGCTCATGCAATCTTGGAACACATTTTCGGCTTCGCGGATTTTTTGCGGGTCAATGTCCAAGGTGTAATCCGTGCCGCGCAAAGCGTGCCACATAGTTAAAATGTCGGGTTGGCAAGTGCCGCCGGAAACGGGCTGCATAGACAAGTCCAACTGGTCCGCTCCCGCGTGGATGGCTTCCAGACAGCAGGCAATAGCATTGCCGGCCGTTTCGTGCGTGTGGAACGCAATCGTGGTGCCTTGGGGTAAAAGTTTGCGGGCCATCGCAATCGTTTTGCCGACGGTGGCCGGAGTGGAGGTGCCGGAAGCGTCTTTAAAGCAGACGGAGTCAAACGGAACGCCGGAATCCAAAATTTGGCGGAGGATTTTTTCGTAAAATTCTTCGGTATGGATTTTGCCCGTATGGTCCCAACCCGGAGCCAAGGACATCATCGTTACGGTAACTTCGTGTTTGAGGCCCGCATTGTGGATACATTTACCCGAGTAAATGAGGTTGTTTACGTCATTTAACGCATCAAAGTTGCGGATAGTGGTGGTGCCGTGTTTTTTAAACAATTTGGCGTGTGCATTAATCACGTCGGAGGATTGGCTTTCCAAACCTACCACGTTTACGCCGCGGGCGAGGGTTTGCAAGTTGGCGTCCGGCCCGGCTACTTTGCGGAAGGAGTCCATCATATCAAAGGCATTTTCGTTGCAATAAAAGAACAACGCCTGAAAGCGCGCTCCGCCGCCAAATTCCATATGGTTAATGCCGGCGTGCTTGGCGGCTTCCACCGCAGGCAAGAAGTCTTTGGTCAGTACGCGCGCCCCATAGACGGACTGAAAGCCGTCGCGGAACGCGGTGAGCATAAAGTTTACTTTTTTCATAATAAGTCCCCTAAATTATTTAGTTTGAAATCTCTTTGCGGCGGCAATAGCCACAGCAATTAAGGCGTTATCGGCCGCAGCGGCTGCGGTTTGCGGAAAATACTTTTCCATTTTTTGCACCAGCCAGCCCAGCATTTTTACAATGCCGACCAGTAAGGTGAGAAACGCCAAAACGACCAACATACCAATTATGGTAATATTGACGGATTGCATCAACAGATTGTCTGCACTCATACAATAAGGTCTCCTATATATATTTCTTCCGGGCCTTGGGCGGTGTTTAAAAGGAGCGTTCCGCGGGGGGATACTCCTTTTACCGTTCCGCTGACGGGCGCTGCGCCGTTTTTAACGGATATTTGTTTACCAATGTACGGAAATCGTTGTTCGTAGGCTTGGCGGATAACGCCAAAGCCGCTTTGTACTACGGCAGGGT
>UQJU01000062.1 GCA_900541355.1 Candidatus Avelusimicrobium fimicolum
AATTGGAACTAAATGATGCCCCGGCAATAGAAGGTTCTACGGCAATTATGGGAAGCGGGAACGGAACGGCGGACTTTGATTTTGAAACCAGTTTGCGCGTAGGCAACTACAAGCAAGGCTACACTATGCAAGCGGATAATATGTATTTGAGCGAGTTAAACTTGTTTGGTTACAAATTCCCGGCGTGTAGTGGGGAAACAATGAGTTGGCAGAAATTAAAACTCAAAAACAAGGAAGAGGTTTACTTGGTCTGCGGCGAAGCGGAACAAGGCGCTTGCACCCCCACAAATAATGGGAAAACTACTTATACAGCCAGTTGCCCGTCTGGACAAAGTGGACAAATTACCTATACTTGGAACTCTACGTCTTGCCAATATGACGAAACTTCTAATACTTGCCGGACGGTCCAAACTTGTAGTGATTCCACATATAAGGCTAGCCATAAGAGCGAGTGCTGTCCGTCTGCCGATAAAACCGATAAGGTATGTTGGAAAGCGGATCAGGAGTATGTTGTGGAAAAAATTAACCAATGTTCTTGCCGCCCTTGTGCTGAATTAGCGTACCCGTCGGACGAAACTATTGAGGCACAAATGTGTACTCATCCTGGGGTAAAGCAATGCCGTTGTATTAAAAATTGGTACACTTCTGGAAACGGTTGTAGCATTTCTCAGTGGCAGAGTTGCAAGACTACTTATACCAAAAACGGCTGGTAAAAGGTTTTCCGTATACAAAAACCGCCCCGGATTTTTCGTAACCCGGGGCGGTTCAATTTCGGCAAAAGTTGTTGGTTTTCTTTATTATTCGTTGCCGAAAATGGTGTTTAATTGGCGGTTTACGCGGTAAAAGGTGGCGCATTTGGGCATATCTTTTAGCCGTTTTGCGCCAATATACGTCATACAACTGCGCATACCGCCCAACAGAGCCAACAGCGTAGGCTCAATCGGGCCGCGGAACGGCAGTTCCACCACTTTGCCTTCGCTTGCGCGGTACTTTTTCATCCCGCCGTAATGCTTGTCCTGCGCGTATTGGGAACTCATCCCGTAGAAAATTTTGTACTGTTTTTCCTCAATTTTCATAGCGCAGGTCTTGTCGTCAATCATATTCACTTCGCCCGTTTGATAATTTTTAGTGCACATTTCGCCGCCGCTTTCGGTGTGGCCGGCCAACATACCGCCCAACATTACAAAGTCCGCTCCGGCGCAAAAACTTTTGCATACATCTCCGGGAACTGTGCAGCCGCCGTCGGCGCAAATCATCCCGCCTACCCCGTGGGCCGCATCAGCGCATTCAATTACTGTGGAAAATTGGGGTCTGCCGACTCCGGTCAATTTGCGCGTGGTGCAGACGGAGCCAGGGCCAATGCCCACTTTTACAATATCGGCCCCGTTTAAAATCAGGTCCTCGCACATATCGCCCGTAACCACGTTGCCCGCCATAATTAGGGCTTGCGGCCACGCTTTGCGCACTTTGCGGATGTAATTAATCAAATAGGGCGAATAGCCGTTGGCTACGTCCACACAAATATTGGCGCAAAGTTTTTCGTCCATTACGCGGGTCAATTTTTCAAAGTCGGCATCAGATACGCCGGAACTGACAAAGAGTAAATCGTTGGAGGCAAATTCTTTGGCGTTATCCTTTAAAAATTGGATTAAATCTTCGGCGGAGTAATGCTTGTGCAGGGCACTCATCAAATGCTGTTTTTGCATTTCGCGTGCGATTTCAAAGGTGCCGGTCGTGGCCATATTGGCCGCAATAATGCCGGTGGCGTTTATCTGGCGCGGACACCATTTAAAGGCATAGTTGCGCGTAATGTCCACTTCCGAGCGGGAAGCCAAAGTGGAGCGTTTGGGACGCAGGAGTACGTCGCAATAGTCTAGTTGGATATCATCATAAATTCTCATAAATCCTCCTGTTTGAGGGAAAAATGGCCTTTCCTCCCAAACCGTTTTATATCATACAAAATTTAAGTGCCCCAAACGGCAAAAAACTTTTTGCCAGACGGCGGTTTTTTAGATATAATGGGTATTGTATTTAGCCTAAATACAACTATACTTTTTGTAATGGAGCCGATATGAAAAAAGGGTTTACCTTAATTGAATTGTTAGCGGCTGTACTGATTATGGGTATTTTGACGGCGGTTGCTTTACCCCAGTATCGCCGCAGTTTGGAGCGCACCCGCGTGGCGGAGGCCTTGCAAATGCTGCCCAGTATTTATGATGCCCGCGAAAGATTAGTAACGGAAAACGGGTGGAATTGGAACGCTATTTCTACATACCGAAGAGTTTCTTTTAAAAAATTGGATATGGAAATAAAGGGCGAGCAACAAGGTACTAGCGGAACCAATTGGAAAACGGATAATTTTACTTATGATTTAGTAAGTAGTTGTATTGGTAGTGATAAGGTACCTTATGTTTCTGCTGATATGAGTTTAGGGGTCTATAAGGGAACTACGCTTTATTACACGGGAAATACATTTTATTGTAATCCGGGCACAGTAAAGAATTCTTGCCAATTATTAAATATACCCCGATTAACGAAATGTACAAAAAATCCAAAATTATAAGGATAATCAAAATGAACAAGAAAGGTTTTACATTAGTTGAATTATTAGCCGTAGTTCTTATTGTGGCTATTTTGTCCGGTGTGGCTTTGCCACAGTACCGCAAGGTGGTGGAAAAAGCGCGCTTGTCGGAGGCGGAAAGTATGATGCGGACGATTTACGATTCCAGCGAACGCTTGGCGGGGGAGTTTGGCTACCGCAACTTTGTGGAAATGTATCAAAATAACGCATCCAAGGCGGTTTTCAGCCGTATGGATATGTTTGATTCGTCCAATTTGCCTAGTGGGTGCAGCCTGACGGACAGCAATACGCTTACCTGTGCCAAATTTGTTTTTGTGCCTTATGTGCTCAAAAACGGACGTGCTTTTGTGCAAGCGAAAAAGCGGGACAATCCTTATAAAGATACGGTGATTTTGTTTGACCGCGGCAACCAACAACTTTACTGCTCTCCGGAAGGCGATGCGTGCGACACCTATGGTTTGGACGTACTGTAAGAGGATAATATGAAGAAAAATTTGTTTAACGGCGGTTTTACGCTAGTAGAAATTTTGGTTGTTATTATGATTGTGGCCTTGCTGGTTACAATGGCAATGCCTATGTACGAAAAAACGGTGGAAAAAAGCCGTATGACTGAATCACGCACGATGCTTAAAAAGATTTTGGAGTCCAAACTGCGCATTTTGGATAATATGGATACAGTTAATTATTCAAGTGGCTTGTTCGGCTTTGAAAATTTGGATGTTAGTGTGCCGTGTGTAAAGTCTTCCGGCGAAAAACTTTCCCGTTGTGCGGGGGCGTCCATAATGACGAAAGATTTTACCTATAAGTTATTGCCTACGGGAACTATCCCCGGCGGTTCTACTGCCACTATCGCCAACGCGGTTTGTGCTGTGCGCCGCTCGGGTGATTATGCGGGCGTGAATTTCCTGTATTTGGGCGAGTTGGAAACGGACCCCAATAAAAGCAAATTCTTCTGCAATAACGGCGGCGTAACCGACGGTTGTGCGGTGTACGGGTTGGACTCTACGGGTTCAGCCTGGTGCCGGTAAATTCCAAGTTTTTAGTGCCATAAAAAAACCCCCGGGGCTTTATATTGCTCCGGGGTTTTTTCTCTGCGTTTTATTTGTAAAGTCTTTCCAGTTCTTCGGCCAGTTCGTTAGGCGAAACATTGCCTGCCTTTAATACCTTGGTGTGAAAGTCCGCTAGCGAGAATTTTTTGCCCAATTTCTTGGTGTATTTGGCGCGTGCGCTTTCCAACGCATCCAAGCCCGCCGCATAGCCTACGGCCTTGCCGGGGTTCAAAGCCGACTCTTTAATAAGTGCTTCGGCATCTTCTTGGGTAAAGCCATTTTCGCCCACCAAAAAGTCCATTGCGTCGTTGTAGGAATATTGACGGCTTTGCAGGCGCATATCCACCAAAGCCGCGGCGGCCCGGCGGTAATTGTGCCACGCTAAAAACAGCAGTTCATCATCGGTTACAATATAGCCCGCTTCGCTTGCCAGTTTGAGCGCGTATTCGTTCCAACCGTCTGCCATACTCTGCGCCGGGTAAAAGCGGCGCGCCGCGGACAATCCGGCTGTTTTTGCGGTTTGGTAAAAGCGGCCCGGCACTAATTCCTGTGCGGTTAAAAGTTTGCGTGTCGGGGTGTTGTAATCACGCACCAACTGTTCGGCTTGGGCGCGGCGGTTGCCAAAGGGCAGGCGGATAAAAAAGTCGCTCCGCGCATTATTGCCAAACGGGGGCAGAAATAAATCACTCTGCGTGTAAGCGTAATATTGCGGCAGCGGCTTGACCGTAAAGGCCACCTGGCCGGCTGGAAGTAAACCGTTGTCCGTCAAAAGGGCCGCTAACTGATTGGCTTCTTGCGTGAGCAAGGCGGGTAAATCGGTTTCGGCGGGGGCTTGCGTAATGCGTTTGGCTACGGTGTAAAAATCTTGCGCGGTCGGCGGAACAAATTTACCCTTTTTGGCCTTTTTTTCTTTTTTGGCAGGTTCTTTTTTTTGCTCCTCCACGATGGGTTGGTTGTTTAATCCGTCAATCACCGTTACCTCATCTTCGTTGGCGCTTACGTCCTGTGCAAAAGGCTCCAAGGTTTTGGCCAGTTGTTTTTGTGCCGATAAAAAATCTTGCGCAAAGCGTTTTTCCAGTTTAGCCAAAGGTTCTGTGGTCTGATAGCGGTTTTTTAAAATTTCTGCATAGGCTTCTTTGCCCAAACGGAAGTCGGCGGCTGATTCTTGCTGGGATTGTTCCTTAAATAAATCAAACATCCTTTTAATGGAGCGTTTGGCTTCGTTTGCCTGGTTTTTGATTTGCGCGGCGGCAATATCGTCCTCGGCGTCCTGTACCAAAATATCTACCAGTTCATCAAAGGAAATATAGGCGTAGTAGGTTTTTTCCATTGCCAAGCGTGCCAAAAAAGCGGAGGGATTGGCCAAATTCTTTTCCGCCTGGTCCGCCACGTTTTTTAAATCGTTTAGCCGCGCGGTTAAATCGGCGCGCTGTCGGCGGGGGGAGGACGCGGGCTTTAATACTACGTCATACACCGCATCCAGCGCCTCGGCATAATACAAGGGGTCGCTTTCGGCGCGGTGCTGCTGTAAGGCAAAAATATCGTCATCCATTGCTTCCTTTAACAAGGTTAAATCGGCCCGTTTGGAGGGGGATAATTGCTTGGCGGAAATTTCGTCCAAGGCGTTTCTCACCGCGCGCAGTGCGGCCAGTTGAGCGGCTTGGGCGCGGGGGGAGCGGTCGTTTAATTTAGCGTTAGCGGAGGTAAACCCTAACCGCCCGGCGCGTTCTGGCTCGGACGTGAGCGTAACGGAGGCATAGCGGTTGGCCGCATCATCTAGGGCGTTGTCGGTTAAAAGGAAATCAATATTTCCAAAATCAAAGCCCGTTTGGGCGTTGGCGGCGGAAAAAGCCAAAAGCCCGCACGCGCAGCCCAGTAATGAAAAGAAGCAATTTTTTTTCATAAGATCCTGTTTTATAATAAAGTAAAACGCCCGCCATAGGCGGACAAAGATATTGTATTTTTTGCGTGCGTGCTTTGTCAATTTAAAAAGGTTTGCTAAGCGTGGAAAAATTTGTTAAAATAAATTATCTTCAAACGGCCGTAATATTTAATAAAGGTTTACCCGCAAGGCCGTTTTTGCTATAATCTAATTATAACCCTTTCCGGGCCATTAGCTCAGTTGGTAGAGCAGACGCCTCTTAAGCGTAAGGTCGTGAGTTCGAGCCTCACATGGCCCACTTTGGATTTTCAAACATATAAAGAAGTTAAAAATATAGGACGGGTGGCGGAATCGGTAGACGCGTACGCCTTAGGAGCGTATGGAGCAATCCGTGAGGGTTCAAGTCCCTCTCCGTCCAGATTTTCGGCTATGCCGATACAACAGGAGTGAGTACGATGTCCATCTTCAAAACTGCCCAGGCCGGGGAAGTAAAAACTAAACAATTAGGCAAAGAAGGCTGCCGCGTTACATTGTCCGTGGAAGCCGCCCCCGAACTGGTATCTAAATGCTTTCAAAATGCCGCCGTGCAGGTGCAATCCCGTGCGCAAATGCAAGGTTTCCGCGCCGGTAAAGTGCCGCTTGACCTCGTTAAACAAAATTTTGCCGGACATATCAAAGAACGCGCCTTGGACTTAACCGTTAAAGCCGCTATCAACGCCGCTATTGCCGATGCTAAGTTGGATGCCGTGGCCGTTCCTACCCTCACCAAGGCCGATTTTGCCAATTTCAACGACGGCAAAGCCTTTCTGTTTGAAATTGCGGTAGATGTCGCTCCGGAATTTGACGTAAAAGATTACAAAGGTATTGAAATTGCCAAAAAGCCTGAAACTGCCACAGAAGCCGACGTAACCGAAAATCTTTCCCGTGTGCAAGACGCCAATGCCCGCTTGGAAAGTGCCCAAGACGGTGCCGTTATTGACGATAAATGCTATGCGGTTGTGCATTACAAAGGCCAACGCAACGGCAAAGACGATTACAAATTAAGCGCCGACAGCGAACTGGTGGATATGGCTGCCCCGCAAACGATGCCCGGCTTAGCCGAAGCCATTAAAGGTCTTAAAAAAGGCGACGAAAAAGATTTTGAGTCCAAAGAAGGGGAAGATACGCTTTCCTTCCACGTGGTTGTGGACGATATTAAAAATAAAATCGTGCCCGCGTTGGACGACGGTTTCGCCAAAGATATGGGCTTTGACACCTTGGACGCTTTGAAAGCCAAGGTAAAAGAAAGCCTGGACGAAGAAGCCAAACAAAACGCCCGCCGCGACGAAATCGCCCAAATTGAAAACCACTTGGTTAAAGCCAACGATTTTGCCTTGCCGCAAAGCCTGGTGGAAGAATATACGGAATCTTCCCTTAACAACTTTGTGCGCAGTATGACGCAGATGAAGCCCGACCAATTAAATGCCGAACAGCGCAAAGCGTTTGAAGAACGCATCCGCCCCAGTGTGGAGAAGGACTTGCGCATTGGCTATATTGTGCACGCTATTGCCAAAAAGGAAAACTTGGAAGCCACCGAGGCCGACTGGAAAGCCGAGTTGGATAAGAGCCTTGCTTCCAACACGCAAAACAAGGCTGACGAAAAGAAAATTAAATCTTTCTTTGACGAGCGCAAAGCCCACATTTTGGCTACGCTTTCCGAACGCAAAGTATTTGATTTCTTGAAAGCCGAAGCGAAATATAAATAATTTTGCTAAAAACAGATAACACCGCCCCGCTTGGGTTTTATTCCCAGCGGGGCGGTGTGCTTTTGATAGGGTGCGCGTGAGTGGCTTTCTTGTTATTTTGCCGGGGATATTCCCTTTTTCCGCCAAACCCTCGGGGATGACGATATTATAAAAATTGGGGTCATTCTGAACTTGTTTCAGAATCTACCTTATGGGTTGCTAAAAAAACAGAAACAACTAACTACCCAATCAGTAGATCCTGAAACAAGTTCAGGATGACTTTATGTTTATGACGGCCTTGTTTTATTTATGGGTGTTGTTTCGTTGGTTGAGACATTATTGCCAAAGCAGGGTGGCTCCATTAGTCAAAAGCGGGAAAAAGGTAAGCCGTCCGCAGAACTCCTTTTTAAAGGGTTGTTTTATTTTTTTTTTTTGTTAAAATTTTGAAAATTAAGACCGGATATACCCGGATGTATCCGG
>UQJU01000063.1 GCA_900541355.1 Candidatus Avelusimicrobium fimicolum
CGTTAAAATGGGAAGAGCGTACGACGAGCGACAATAAAAAAGTGAAATTATTGGCCTTGGCAAATTGCAATGGGGCTACTATTCCGTCCACGGGCGATTGCTCTAACGCTACTTATAAGGCCGCTCACAAGAGCGAGTGCTGCCCGTCCGCCGCTAAAACCGATACGGTATGTTATCAAAAAATGTATAAGTGGGTGTCTACAAACACGACCAATCATAATGATCCCGATGGGAGTGATTGCAAGGTTGGAAATGAGTGTTTTTCTTTGAATGCAACGTGTGATTTTCTGTTAGGTTGTCATACTTACAGTGCCGGTCAGGGGCAACATGAACGTGATTGCGTTTGTAGGAAATTAAAGTGCCAGGATTCTGGCGAATATAAACAGTTGTGGTAATTTTTTAATCTGCCCCGGGTTTAAAACCCGGGGCGTCAATTTTCACCGCGTAACAAAAATTCCCGTTTGCGCCCTCCGAATTGATATAATCTAAATAAGGTGGATTATGTCTTTATTTTCTAAACTTTTCAAATTGTTCTTGGCTGTGGTGCTTATGCCGCTTATCCCTATGGTGCTGCTGCTGGCCTACTACCAGGTTCATTTGAAAAATAATATTTTGGAAACGCACGCGAATTTAGCGCAAATCGTATCCTCGTCTATGAACCAACACATAGAGGACCTTACTTGGCGCTTGTCTTTCGCGCAAAATATTACGTCCGCCCTTGCCTCACATAAAAACCCTACCCGCCAGTTACAAGATGCTTTGGGGGCAAACCCTGACTTTTTGATTTTGGCCGTATTGGATTCCTCCGGAAAAGAATTATACCGCGCCGGAGATAAACAGATTTTAAAACAACTGCCGCCTCTTAATTTATCGGGCGACGACTCCTTGCCAGTGCTTGCCAAAGAAGGCCGCTTGTCTGTCAGCAGTTTTGATGTAATGGACGGACGCCCGATTAGCGAATTTATTTATCCGCTTTCCAATGGGGATTTTTTATACGGAATAATGAGTTTCTTTGGGCTGTTGTCGCGCGTGCAGGAACAGCGTATCGGCCAGACGGGCCGCATTTACATTGTGGACCAAAACGGCTCCGTCTATGCCAACGATTACCAATACAAACCTGCGTTTGATGCGGAAGCGTTAAAGAACGCCTTTTCGTCCAAAAGCCGCCTGATTAAAAAATTGAACACCCCGCAGGAAACTTATGTGGGGGCTTTTGCGCCTACTCCCATTTTAGGGGCGTATGCCACCGTGCTCCAATTAAAGAGCGAGGCCTACCGCAGTATTTATTACACGAACATTATTATTGCCCTGTTTTTGCTGTCTATTGCCACTTTGGCCTATTTCGGCGCGCTTACTTTTGCTGAGCGGTTAGGCGAGCCGATAGGCGCGCTTTCTCGGGCGGCAAAAGAGGTCAGCGCGGGTAATTTTGACGAAAAAATAGACGAGGAAATCGGTTGGGGTGAATTTAAGCAGTTGATTGCTTCCTTTAACAAAATGACTGCTGATTTGAAAGATTACCAAGTGTTGCAACTCCAAGCCCAGGTAAGCGAAATGAAGGAACAGGTGTTCCGGGCGGTTGCGCACGATTTGCGCGCGCCCCTTTTGGGGTTGCAAGGCTACTTATACATTTTGCAAAGCGGCAAAGTGTCTAAGGACGAAGAAAAGCAATATTTGGACTTAATGAGCAAAGCGGCTAAAAATCTATCTGCTTTGTTGGAAGATGTGTTAGATGTTTCCCGCGTTCAGGCCGGAATGATGTTACCCAAAAAAGAAAGTGTATCATTGCCGGAACTTGTTAAAAACGTTACTGATACATTAGCCCCCGCCGCGCAAGAAAAGGGCTTGGCCCTTTCCGCAGATATCGCGGTGGAGCGTTTGCCGGCCGACCCGAAACTCTTGCAGCGGGTTATAATGAACTTGATATCTAACGCGATTAAATTTACCGACAAGGGTTTTGTCCGCGTGCGTGCGTGGCAAGACGAAAAAGGATATTATCTGTCGGTGGCTGACAGCGGGATAGGTATTAGTGAACAAGACGCAAAGGGACTTTTTCAAAAATATCATCAAGTCCGCACGGACCGTTCAGGCTACGGCTTGGGGCTGTTTATCAGCCGCCAAATTATGCAGGCGCACGGCGGGACGTTGGGCGTAACTTCTAAACAGGGCGAAGGCAGCGTGTTTACGCTTTCTATCCCCAAGGAGCAGAAATGATTGTTTTTTGGCGGTTGTTTTTAACCTTCTTTTTGACGGATTTCGTTTTCTTTCACAAAACGATTAACCAGTTGGAAAAAGAAAACTGGCTCAAAGCCTCGGCTTTGCATAGTGCTGTGTTTTTGTTCTGGGCCTATTTGCTGTGCTACGGCTATTTAACAATGCCTTGGCCGTTTTTGGAACTTTTCCACCTGCCCGGTTGGATGTGCATTTTGCTGTGCTGTGCATTCCACGTTTTTTCGGACAGATTTTTCCAGTTTGGCGGCAAAATGCGCCACGGGTATGTCTTAACATTTTTTACGAAAATCTTTGCCAACCTCCTCTTTTTGTTTCTGTGCGTACCGTTTAGAGTGCTGTACGAAACGGGTAATTTCTTTGCCGAATCGTGGGTTATCTTTTTGGTGGGGCTTGTAACCGCTACCCGCGTGATAGGTTGGTTTATCTTTTCCATTGAGCAGGACCGCTACGGGCGGGATTATCCCACCTTTGACGAACGGTGGCTGCTGATGATGGTGCGTGCTATTTTCTTTTTAATAATGCTCTTGCCCGGTTGGCGGTGGATGGTGTGGCTGCTGGTGTGGTACGGGGCTTGTGTGTATGCCCGAAAAATACGCTTGATGGACGTGTCCCACGCGGCTTTTTATATAGGGGTATTTGGGGCTGTTTTGGTAGGTTTTTTGGTACGCCTGAGATTTTATTTGGTGTGGTGAGATATGGAACTTTCTAAAATTAAATTTGCTTGCTTGGATACGGAAACGACGGGTTTGTCGCCGGATGACGGCGGACGAATTTGCGAACTGGCAGTGTCTGTATCCCAGGGCGGCCGCCCGGTGGAGGAATTTTCCACCTTGTTAAACCCTGGTATGCCAATGCACCCGGAGGTGATTGCTATTCACGGTATTACAAACGAAATGGTGGCAAGTGCCCCCAAATTTGCCGATATATTGCCCAAACTTTTGGGTTTGTTGGATGATTGTGTTATAGTGGCGCACAATGCTGATTTTGACGTAAACTTTTTACGCAGTGAATTTGCACAATGCGGAATGCGCTTTCCGCCCTATCCCGTGATTGATACGCTCAAACTGGCGCGCAAGAGCGGTAAATTTGCCAAAAACAACTTGGGCTGTATTGCCGCTGATTTAGGAATTAACTGCGCGGGGTGGCACCGGGCAATGGCTGATACGAAAATGGCCGAACAGATTTTTTATTACTTTTTAACCGAACTTAACAAGCACGGTGTTTCTACACTGGAACAGTTAAGTTCGTTCCAACAAAAACGTTGGAAAGATTTAATTAAGGAGAATTAATTATGGAAAAAGTAGTTTTAATTATTCGCGACGGTTGGGGCGATGCCAAAGCCGGTCCGCACAATGCCGTAACCAATGCCAAAACGCCGAATATGACGAAATATTTAGCCGAATATCCTCATACGCAAATTGAAGCCTCCGGCGAACAAGTAGGTTTGCCCGCCGGGTATATGGGGTCCTCCGAAGTCGGCCACCTCAATATGGGCGCGGGGCGCATTGTGGTACAGGAACTCAAACGCTTGAAAGACACCATTGAGGACGGTTCTTTATTTAAATCCGCTCCGTTTGCCGCCTGCATTGATAACTGCCTGAAAAACCATAAACCGCTGCACGTTATGGGCCTTGTGCAAGATGAAGGGGTGCACGCCCACCAGGACCATTTGCACGCCATTATGAAATATGCCGCCGAAAAGGGCATTAAGGATGTATATATACATTTCTTTGCCGACGGACGCGATACTCCGCCGCAGAGTTCTATCGGGTTTATCCGCACCTTGGAAGAAAAAATTAAAGAATACGGTGTCGGAAAAATTGCCACTATTCAGGGCCGCTACTATGCTATGGACCGCGGCGAGGATTGGAGCCTGACCGATAAAGCCTATAATTTAATTGTGCACGCCCAAGGCTTACACGGCAATACCGCCGAAGAAGTGGTGGAAACCGATTACAAAACAATGAAAACCCCCACCAATACGCCGATGGTGGACGAATATATCCCGCCGACCGTATTGGGCGATTATAAAGGTATGGAAGCCGGTTCCAGCGTGATTTTCTTTAACTTCCGCCAAGACCGCGCTATCCAACTGACCCGTGCGTTTATTGATGATAACTATCCGGGCCACCGCGGCGAACGTGTACCGTGCGTGTATTGCGGATTGACCAAATACTATGATGCCTTCCCGTTTAATGCCTTACCCTCTATGACAGACGGCGGCGGTATGGACCATTTGCTCGGGCAGGTAATTTCTGATGCGGGCTTAAAGCAACTGCGCTTGGCTGAAACGCAGAAATTCAAACACGTTACGTCCTTCTTTAACGGCAAACAAATTAAACCGTATGCCGGAGAGGACCGCATTGAAATCAAGGGCCGCTTTGACCCGGCTACCTTTGCCGAACATCCAGAAATGGAAGCCTATATCGTTAAGGACGAAGCCCTCAAACAAATCGCTTCTGGCAAGTATGACTTTATTGTTATTAACTTTGCTAACTGCGATATGGTGGGTCATACGGGTAAGTTTGACTCCGTGGTCAAGGCCGTAGAAGTGGTGGACGAGTGCACGGGCCTGGTAACCAAGGATGCCTTGAAGCACGGATACACGGTGTTTATTACCGCCGACCACGGCAACGCCGAAGAAATGTGGGACGATAAAATCAATATGCCCAAAACCGCCCATACGACCAACTTGGTAGATTTTGTATATGTCAGCAACAACCACAAAAACGCCAAAATGGCCGCCACAGGCAACCTGGGCGATATTGCGGTAACGGTATTGGACGTGATGGGGCTTAAAAAGCCTGCCGATATGACGGCCAAGAGTTTAATTGCCGGCAAATAACAAATAAAACTCCGATTATAAAAATCACTTTTGCGCTTGTTCTCTCCCAAAAGGCCTCCGCAAGAGTGATTTTTTTAAAATGGCGTAAAAGAATAAGCGGATTTTTTCGCAAAAAAGTAAAATAGAAATATGGAAAGTTATATTAAGGTAAAAGTCCACGCGGGGGAAAAGAAGAACAAACTTGTTCAAAAAGCCCCGGATACTTTTGAACTGTGGGTAAAAGCCCCTGCCGAACAGGGCCGTGCCAACGAGGCTGTCCGCGCGTTGTTGGCACAACACCTCAATTTGCCCGAAAATAAACTTTCGCTGATTAAGGGCGCCACCTCTCCGGCTAAAATTTTCCTAAAACGCGCCTAATTTGGCTATATAAATCCCTCCAATTTTGTTATAATATCCATAGAGCAAATTATCCGGGGCGTAAGCCCTTGGTGTTTTTTGACTCTGCAAAACGCAAAAAAGAATAATTGGTATATGAAAACTTACGAAAGCGTAATTATTGTGAAACCCCAACTCTCCGACGGAGAAGTGGGCGAATTTGTGGTTAAGGCCAAAGACCTTATCACGAAAAACGGTGGCGAAGTTGTCAGCGAAGAAAGATTGGGCAGAAGAAAATTCACCCACGAAGTAAATCACGTTCGCGATGGCTTCTACCTCTATTTAAAGTTCAAAGCTGAACCGAAATTTGTAAAAGTTTTTGAAGATGCTTTGAAACTTAACGAAAAAGTCCTCCGCTCTATGACGATGTGCGCCGTAGAAGTGAAGGTAAAACCGGCTCCTGCCGTTGCAAAATAAGGTCGCTATGCCAGCACAAATCAAATTACCGGAACAAAACGTTGTATTTCTAGTCGGACGGTTAACACGTGACCCTAACGTTTCTTTTACGCAGAAAGGTCAGGCAGTGTGCCGTTGTGACATTGCGGTCAACCGCAGATATTTGGATGCTGCCACAAACGAGTGGAAAGATGACACCGTATTCGTTCCCGTAGTGGTTTGGGGTGCTGCCGCCGAACGGTGTAAAGACCGGGTGAAAAAAGGGACCCCCATTTCCGTGGAGGGCCGCCTCACCAGCAGCGAATACACCGATAAAACTACCGGTCAAACCCGCAGAAGTTTGCAGGTAACAGCCCGTAGAATCCAAATACTGGAAAATAACGCCGCCGGCGGTTATCACACCGCTGATGCCGCTCCGGCCGCTAAGGACGACGTCCCCACTACTGACGTAATGGAAGACGACGTGCCTTTTTAACAGGAACCAAAGAGAGATAACAAATGTCCGAAGAAATTAAAAACACGCAAGCCCCCGCTGCGGCCAATGCCGCTGCTCCGGCCGCCCGCTCCGAAAGACCGGCGCGTCCGTTTATGGGCAAAAAGCGCTTTGAAAGCAGAAGAAAAGTCTGCAAAGTCTGCGCTGAAAAAATTGACAATGTGGATTACAAGAACTTTCAGTTCGTAAAGTCCTTTACTATGGAAAGCGGCAAAATCCTTTCCAGAAGAATTACCGGCACCTGCGCTAAACACCAGCGCCAGATTACCAAGGCTATCAAACGCGATCGCAACTTGGCTATCTTGCCGTATTCTTTGCCCAAGAAATAAGCCGGAGGACGCAAGAAATGAAAGTTATTTTGAAACAGAACGTAAAAAATTTGGGTATGATGGGCTCCATCGTTGATGTAAAGCCCGGCTATGCCCGCAATTTCTTGGTGCCGCACCGCTTGGCCGAAATCGCCACGGAAGGCGCTATTAAGAATTGGCAGTTGGGCGCCGAAAGACGCGCCAAACGCATTGAAGCGGAACTCGCCGAAGCCCGCGCCATCGCCGAAAAATTGGCCGGTGTCGTGCTTCCGTTCACCAAAACCGTCAACAGCGACGGCGTGGTGTTCGGTTCCGTAAACAAAGCCGATATCTTTAAAGCCTTGAACGCCTTGGGCCACAACATTGCCAAGGACGCCATTGAACTCAATATGCCGATTAAGGCTTTGGGTGAAACCGAAGTGGGCATTTATTTGAAGCCCACCGTTACCGCGGTTATCAAGGTACAAATTAACCCCTTGACCACGGTGGAAGAAAAAGTAGCCGATGCTAAGCCGGAAGCCAAAGAAGCGGCGGCAGAAGCCAAATAACTCCCAACCTAATTGCGTTTTGTAATGACCCCCGCTCCGCGCGGGGGTTTTTTGTTGGTGTTAAATTAGGAAGTCATCCCGGAGTGTTTTTGTCTTATTGTTGTCATTCCCGAGTGTCGTAATCGGGAATCTGTTTTTGCCGTGGTTGTTCTCTTACAGAACGACATATCCCCGAGCCCTGCGGGCCGCACCCTAGCGGGCCGCCAA
Organism: Candidatus Avelusimicrobium fimicolum; assembly: GCA_900541355.1. Taxonomy (GTDB): domain Bacteria; phylum Elusimicrobiota; class Elusimicrobia; order Elusimicrobiales; family Elusimicrobiaceae; genus Avelusimicrobium; species Avelusimicrobium fimicola. Next base: position 7,402 of record UQJU01000063.1, read on the forward strand.
AACTCTCGGGGATGATGACATTATAAAATTTGGGGTCATTCTGAACTTGTTTCAGAATCTACCTTATGGGTTGTTAAAAACAACAGAAACAACTAACAACACAATCAGTAGATCCTGAAATAAATTCAGGATGACTTTTATAACCTCCTTATTTTTTATTGTTGCCTTTTTGTTTGTTTGCGACCTTACAAAACAGTGTGGCTCAATAAATCAAAAGGGAGCGAAAAATCTGCCGCCTGCAAGGCGCTTTTCCGTCGTTTATTTTAAAGGGGTTGTTTCGTTTTTTTTTTTTGTTAAAATTTTGACATTGAGG
>UQJU01000064.1 GCA_900541355.1 Candidatus Avelusimicrobium fimicolum
AAATTTGCGTCCAATATGCCGCTGTTAGATGCGGTGGAATCTGCCCAAGAGGCCTATTATTTGGCAAACGGCCAGTATGCAAGTTCCTTTGACCAGTTGGACATAGAAATCCCAAAAAAATATGCGTATAAAAAGCCTGAGAGTTGGGGCGGGGATTGTTGGGCGACGGGAGAACCTTGGGGCTATCCGTATATTTGTACGAACCCCTGCTATTCTTTTATAGCCCCGTGGCAACCGTCTGAGGCTGTGTATTTCCGTACGCATACGCATGGCAGTTCTTATAACAGGGTATGTGTGGATGCCAAAAGGGCCTGTATTATTGGACACGAAAAGGCAACTTCCCAGCCAGCCCGGTGGCGTAGGTTGTGCAACGCCTTAGGTACGGAAACCTCCCAGCGGTATGCGGGCGGTGGTTTTGATGACCCAGGAAGACACACTTGGGAATTGCACTGATATTCCTGTATAAAAGTTAAAAAACCCCCGGCATTAAACCGGGGGCTTTTTACATTAAAACAAGTTACTTATTTAACGCGGCCGGCGGAACCAAAGACGTTCTGGTTCTTTTCGGCATACATTTTAATAAGTTCTTCGCGGGCCGGGCCCAAGTATTTGCGCGGGTCAAATTCGCTGGGTTTGGTGGCGAAGATTTTGCGGATGGTGGCGGTCATTACCAAGCGGCCGTCGGAGTCCACGTTGATTTTGCACACAGCCATTTTGGCGGCTTTGCGCAGTTGTTCTTCGGGCACGCCGGCGGTGTTTTCCAATTTTCCGCCGTATTCGTTGATTTGTTTGACGGCCCATTGCGGAACGCTGGAAGAACCGTGCAATACAATCGGGAAACCGGGCAAGCGTTTAGAAACTTCTTCCAAGATGTCAAAGCGCAGTTCGGGCAATTTTTCACCGGGCTGTACTTTAAATTTATAAGCACCGTGAGAAGTACCGATGGAAATAGCCAAAGAATCTACCCCGGTGCGTTTTACAAAGTCTTCCACTTGGGCGGGGTCGGTGTAGGTGTGGTGTTCGGCGGAGACTTCGTCTTCAATACCAGCCAACACGCCGAGTTCGCCTTCTACGGTTACGTCGTGCTGGTGGGCATATTCCACAACCTTTTTGGTCAAGGCTACGTTTTCTTCATACGGCAAGTGAGAGCCGTCAATCATTACGGAAGAGAAACCATTGTCAATGCAGTCTTTGCACAATTCAAAGGAATCGCCGTGGTCCAAGTGCAAGCAGAGCGGAACCGGTTTGCCGATTTCGTTCATCATTTCCACCGCACCGCGGGCCATCCAGCGCAAGAGCGTGGAGTTGGCATATTGGCGGGCGCCTTTGGAAACCTGCAAGATTACCGGGGAGCCGGTCTGTACACAAGCGGTAACAATCGCTTGCAACTGTTCCATATTGTTAAAGTTGTAAGCCGGAATGGCATAACCGCCAGCCATAGCGTCTTTGAACATCTGTCTGGTGTTTACCAGACCCAGTTCTTTATAAGAAACGGTCATTGGACATCCTCCTAAAAAATATTTCTGTCTTAAATATTTTACTATTTTTTGCGTTTTGTGGGGCGGCGGAATTGGATTAGTTGCCGCGCCTACTGTATTTACGCGGTGCGGTTGGCGGGGAAACCGACGGAAAAACTTGCAAAAAAATGCCTTTGTGGGTATAATGTAGATACCTTAACTGCCTAAAAGTGAGTAAAAATGGACGCAAAATTAGATTTTTCTATTCTTAAAACCTTGACCGAACTTCCCGGCGTGTCCGGACGTGAAACCGCCGTACGGGAATATCTAAAAAACCTGCTGAAAGATTCGGCGGACGAAATCAGCACTGATACATTGGGTAATTTAATTGTTTTTAAAAAAGGAACCTCAGACAAAAATTTGCTTTTTTGTGCACATATGGACGAAGTGGGCCTGATGATTCACTTTGTGGACGAGCGCGGTTTTCTGCGTTTTGTAACAGTGGGGGGAATTGACCCCCGCACGCTTTTGGCCCAGCGCGTGCGCGTACAAACCAAGTCGGGTGCGTTGCTCGGCATCATCGGTACCAAACCCGCGCACATTACCACCGAGGCAGACCGCGGCAAGGCGGTAGGCATAAAAGAACTTTTTATTGACTTGGGGCTGCCGGCCGACGAGGTAAAAAAACGGGTTGAGCCCGGAGATTGGGCGGTATTGGACCGCAGTTACGAGGAATTTGGTGACGGTAAAATTTCTGCCAAGGCTTTGGATAACCGGGCGGGTGTATTTGTCCTGGCCGAAGTGGTGCGTGCCTTAAAAAATCCCTTTTATAATGTATATGCCGTTTTTACGGTGCAAGAGGAAGTCGGCTTGCGCGGGGCTACTACGGCCGCTTATGGCGTAAAGGCAGATGTTTCCTTGTGTTTAGATACTACGGGTGCGGCCGATATCCCCGGCTGTGCGCCGCAGGATTATATTTGTTCGTTAGGCGGCGGCGTGGGGCTTACGGCCCTGGATGCTCGGACGATTACGCCCGAAAATTTATTGAACGAACTCAAACAGATTTGTGATACGCACAATATCCGCCGGCAGGTGCGCGTGGCACCCCGCGGCGGAAATGATGCAGGCGCGGTGCACTTGTCCAAAACGGGTGTACCCACTTGCGGATTATCAGTACCCACGCGCAATATCCACTCCAACGTGGAAATTATCAGCAAACAAGACCTGGAAAATACGTTCCGCCTGGCGTATTGGGCGGGGCAGAACGGCCTGAAAGTATAGGCCGGAGGATAGATTATGAGTACATTTCAATTAGGCAAAAAAAGAGCCGTTTTTTTGGACGTAACAGATTATTTGAATAACCCCGCTTACCAAATAAGCGAGGAGGATAAAAAATCCCTGTCGCGTTTAGATGTAGCCTACCGCGCACTGGTTTCCCTTTTGTATAACTATGTGCCCACTTCCGGCCACCCGGGGGGCAGTATTTCCAGCGGGCGGTTTGTAGAACACCTTTTATATAAAGATATGGCTTACGATATCACTCACCCGCACAAAGACGAAGCCGATATTATTTCTTATGCGGCGGGTCATAAAGCCTTGGGCCTGTATGCTATGTGGGCCTTGCGCAACGAGTGCGCGCGTATTGCGGCACCGGAACTGTTGCCCGCGAGCGACAAAGAACAACTGCGCTTGGGAGATTTGCTTGGTTTCCGCCACCCCAAAGTGCAGGGAACTCCTCTTTTTAAAAAATTCCACTCCAAAGCCTTGGGCGGACACCCGGAACCGCTTGTTCCGTTTGTGCGTACCTCTACGGGCGCGAGCGGTGTGGGCGACGGCTCGGCTGTCGGGCTTGCGCTTGCGGCGGCAGATGCCTACGGCGAAAATTGCCCCGTAGTGCATATTGTGGAAGGGGAAGGCGGTTTAACGGCCGGGCGCGTGAGCGAGGTAGCGGGTATGGCTGCTACGGCACAGTTAAAGAACACGGTTTTTCATATTGACTGGAACGAAGCCTCTATTGAAAGCGAACGTGTTACTTCCGACGGAGAACACCCCGGCGACTATGTGCAGTGGAACCCGATGGAATTCTTCTATATCCACGATTTTAACGTCATCCGCGTACCGGACGGACACGATTACAACCAAATTCATATTGCGCACAAACTGGCGGAAGAAATCACAAACCACCAGCCCACGGCGATTGTCTATCGCACTGTAAAAGGATGGCACTACGGCATTGAGGGCAAGGCTTCCCACGGTTCCGGCCATAAATTCGCTTCCGAAGGGTTTTATAAATCTTTGGAAGAGTTTGAAAACACCTTTAATGTTAAATTTCCGCACTTTGAGGGGGATAAAACTGCTGAAAATGTGGAAAAATACTATTGGGACAGTTTGTTGACTGTTCGCCGTGCGTTAGAAGCGGATAAAACGGTAGCCGCCTTTGGCGCGGCGCAGTTAAAAGCCGCCAGCCAAAAATTGGCAGCCAAAAACCGTGCCGTCCGTGCGGACTTGGGGAACTGCCAGGACCTTTACACCAAATTCCACGAAGGGGAAATTCCGGCGGAATTTGTGTTTGAAAAAGGAAAATCTTATACTACCCGCAGTGTGTTGGGGGCGGTGTTAGCCTATTTAAATAAACATACGGGCGGTACGATTTTGACGGCCTCTGCTGATTTATACGGCTCTACGGGTGCCGCGGCGATTGCCAAGGATTTCCCGGCGGGTAATTTTAACACGCAGACAAATCCGCTTTCGCGCCGTTTGTCCGGCGGCGGCATTTGCGAGGACGGTATGGCCGCCCTTTGCACGGGTATTTCCGCCTTTGGAAAACACGTGGGCGTATCTGCTTCGTATGGCGCGTTCTTAGCCTTTGAACACGTGGCGGCCCGCTTGCACGCCATCGGGGTACAAAGCGCGCGCGAAGCAGGCGTGAACCCCAACACTTTTATTATGTTTAACGGACACGCCAGTGTGCCCACCGGTGAGGACGGCCCGACTCACGCCGACCCGCAATCTTTGCAACTGGTACAGGATAATTTCCCCAAAGGAGCCTGTATCACCATTACACCTTTGGAAGTTGATGAAATTTGGCCGCTTACGGTGCGCGCTTTATCTTTGCGCCCGGCTGTGTTTGCTCCGTTTGTGGTGCGCCCGTCTTATGCGTTAATGGACCGCGAGGCCTTGGGGGCCGACCCGGCTATTAAGGCTGTAAACGGTGTGTATTATTTGCGCCGTGCCAAAGGCAAAGCCGCCGGTACGGTAATTGTGCAAGGTGCGGGTGTGGGCCGCATTGTGGTAGAAAAGGTGTTGCCTGCCTTGAATGCGGGCGGGCCTGACTTAAATGTGCTGTATGTAGCCAGCCGCGAATTGTTTGAGGCGTTGCCGAAAGAAGAACAGGATAAAATCTTGCCGCCCGAAATGTTGCGTACGGCGATAGGAATTACGGACTTTACACTCCCGACGCTTGATTGCTGGTTAAATAGCGTGGCCGGCCGCGCGCACTCGCTCTATCCGCATAAAAAAGGCGAATTTTTATCCAGCGGCTCGGCGGACAAAGTTTATGAAGAAGCCGGGTTGGACGGAGACTCTCTGTTGGCGGCATTAAAAAATTACGCGCACGATTTGGCGCAAGCCCAAGAGTGGCTTTAACATATTTATAGGAGATGAAAATGGCAGAAGAAAAACCTTATTTAACCGGACGGACGTATTTATTTAAACTCCCGAAGGGAAAAGATTTGTTGGAAACCTTGGCCGATTTTTGCCACGATAACCAAGTAAAATGCGGTATCGTAAGCGTAATGGGCTCGGTGTCTAACGCGACGGTCGGCGTATATGACCAATCCAAAAAGAAATACGATAAAAAAGTAATCAACGAAGAAATGGAACTGATGTCTCTTACGGGCAATATCAGCATCCAGGATAACCGCCCCCAAGTGCACGCGCACGTGGTGATGTGCGGCAAAGATTACAATGCTATCGGCGGGCATTTGTTCCCCGGCACCAAGATTTATGTTTGCGAAGCGTATATCCAGGAACTGGTGGGCGAACCCAAAGTAAGACGTTCCGATAAGGTTACCAAACTTTCGCTTTGGGCCTAATCCGGACAAGTAGAAAATTTATCCCGCGCTTGTGCAGTATAGGCAAGTGCGGGATTTTTTTATGGTTTTAATCTGTTGTTATTGTCTTTGCCGTCATTCCCGAGGGTAGCCAGCGCGGAGCCTTCGGGAAACTGTCGTTTGTTATTACAACTTTCCGGGATGACGGCAACTGCTAACTACCCAATCGGTAGGTCCTGAAACAAGTTCAGGACGACGGGCCTTGTTTTATTGTTTTTTGTCGTCATCCCCGAAGGTTTCTGTCGGGGATCTGTTGTTATCAATAAGCCTTATCCTATTTGTTATAACGACGGCTCTCCGAACCCTGCGGGCCGCCAAGCAAAGCAGAATAGACCCTCATCCTCTACCTTTGCCAAAAGGGGTAGCATAATACAAAGTATTTATTCTATAAGTCAAGCGGAAAATAAAAAAGGAGTTGCCAAAGCGTAAAGAAAAGAGTTTAATAAAAAGGTAGGGTAGTAAAAATTATACAGGAGGAGTATCTAATGAAGAAACTACTAGGCTTGCTTTTGGCTATGACTATGTCTTGGCCTGTTACGGCAAGTGCAGAAGTGCTCAAAAACGTGGACCTCAAAGGTGAAATCCAGACGATTGCCTCTGATGCCCGCCACGATAAAAACGCTGTGTATAAATCCGGCACGAATTTCCGCGTGTTGGCTGGTTTGTCCGCTGATTTAGTGGAAGACGTAAGAGCCAATGTGCTGTTTCAATATAACGACGCTTGGTTGAGCGGTACCGCAGGCAACACCGTACAGAACTATTGGGACGAAGTCCGCTTGGCCGAAGCCAATGTGGTGCTTTCCAACCTGTTCTGCTGCTTGGAAGCCACGGTCGGCCGCCAATTCTATGGCGACGAAGACAGCGCCGTTATGTATTTCGGCCCCAACCACTATGTGTTCGGTATGAACAACGCCCCGTCTTTGGACGGCGCTAAACTGGTTTATAGCGACGATTTTAAAACCTTCACGATGCTCGCCGGTAAATTGGTTACCTACGATAATGCTGGTGTACAGACCGATGACGTCACCGTGTACGGCTTGGATTTGAAACTGAACCTCACCGATACCTTGACCGCCCAAGTTTACGGTTATGATTTTATGAACAGCAAATATGATGCTGCCACCGAAAAGAGACACGAAGGTTTCTATGGTGCCAAAGCCACCTTTGCGCCCGAAGCCGCTACGTTAAGCGCGGAATATGCCCGCGGTTACGAAGCCAACAGACTGTTTAGAGAAGGCAATGACTCTCCGTATATGGTGAAAGTGGATGCGGCCCTGAATATGGACGTAATCACTCCCAGAGCGGCCTTCTACTATGCCAAAGGTGTAGTTTCTCCGTTTGGTAACTACTACCCCGGTTTGGCTATCGGCCACGCATTAGCGGGTCACGGTGATTCCTTTGCTGAATACTCTGCTGATGGTGTGAGAATGTTCAATGTGGGTATGGACTATGTGTGGAACAAGTTTGTGTTCTCCTTGGACGGTTTCTCCTTCCAAGACCGCACCGCCAAAGACTCCTCCACTTGGGAAGCCGACTTGGTGGCCAAATACAACCACAACGACTATGTCCAACTCTTTGCCGGTATCGGTTATGCTAAATACAGCAATGCCGAAAGCGATACCTTTGGCAGAAAGAATCAAGATACAAAAGACAATACCGTTGGCCAGTTGGGTATGCTGATTAAGTTCTAACTTAACTGACTGCTGATAGTTTTGTTGTAAGCCCCGCCCTCGTGGCGGGGCTTTTTGCTGGCTGTTTTTGTTGATTGGTCCTCTGGGGGTGTTTTGGTTGTTTCGTCGTCATCCTGGAAAGTTGTAGTCCAGGATCTGTTGTTATTAAAATAAGGAAAACGACAGATTCTGGACAGAAATCTTCCAAAATGACCCTTAGTTTTATAAATGGCAAGATTTCTTG
>UQJU01000065.1 GCA_900541355.1 Candidatus Avelusimicrobium fimicolum
CCATTTGCTTCATTACATCTACCTGGCTATATGCCACATATTTCACCGGGAAATACGTTACCATTGTCATTTTATTGGCACCCGCCGCCATAGAGGGTATGGAAGCACATAAGAAGCACAACCCTATTAATAGTTTCTTCATTTTTTCTCCTTTTAAGGCCTTTTTATTTGGGCAAAACGGCCTTTTATATGCGTTTTTATATACCGGATACATCCGGGTATATCCGGCCTTAATTTTCAAAATTTTAACAAAAAAAAAAAATAAAACAACCCTTTAAACATAAACAACGAAAAAGCCGCAAGGGAAATACACCCTTGCGGCTTTTTTCTATTAAAACTACGCTTTTACAATAATTCAAGCGGGGCAAATTTCAGCATAAAGGTACGCCGTACCCCATTGCCAAAAAGGACAGTAATTTTGGCACTGTCGCCGGAGCCTGCCACTTGGACAATTTTTCCTTGCCCGAATACCCCGTGTTTGACAAGTCCGCCCACAGCCACACCGTCCGCATTTTTAGGAGCCGGTTCTGCCGGTTTAGAAACCGCCTGTTGGCCGGCCGTCGGGAACGGATACGCACGCCCCTTAGGAAACTGCCGCGGCTCCGCCGACGGAGTAGGCATCGGACGGGAATAGAGAGAGCCTAAACCGGGCGCAGAATTATAAGAAGATGACTCGTAATCCAAATCGTTATCTTCTATTTCATAACCGTCCTCGTCGTAGCGTTTTTGGAAACGGCTTTTGCTGGCATAGCCTTCAAAATTTTGGTAGCGGTTATTGCCGCCAAAATTATTGCGCCCGCGGGAATATCCTCCGCCATAATTGCCGCCGGAATAGGAACCGCCCGCACCCGCGCCGTACAAACCGTATTTAGAGTGATAATCCGTATAACGGGGTTGTGTGCTTTCGCGCACTTCACTCTCATCTAAAAGTCCGCTTTCAAACAAAAAACGCGAAGGCAAATTATCCTGCCGTTGTCCAAATTTGCGGCGAGATTGGGCATACGTTAAAAAGAGTTTTTCGCGCGCACGCGTCATTGCCACATAACACAAGCGGCGTTCTTCTTCCAATTCGTCCTCATTATCCTTGCAAATGGGAAACAGGTTTTCTTCCAAGCCGGTTACAAACACATTGTTAAATTCCAACCCCTTTGCCAGGTGAACGGTCATCAGGGTTACGGCGCCGCCTTCACCCGCGTTGGAATCATCTTCGCCGGATAAGAGGGAAATTTCCTGCAAAAAGTCCGATACGGACGGCTCTTTTTCGCCCTTGTGGCAGCGCTCCTCGTATTCTTTTACGGCGTTGATAAGCGCGTCCAAGTTTTGCAAGCGGGATTCGGCTTCGGGGTCCTTTTCCATTTCGGCTTTTACGGCATCCATATAGCCGGATTCCACTAGAATTTTGTGAAAGATATCCGCCGGGTCCGTCAAAAGCATATCCCCGCGCCAATTTTCAAACAGTTGGACCAGACGCAACGCGGCTTTTAAGGCCATCGCACTAACACCCGGCACATAGGCCGCGTTTTTTAAAGCATCATACAACGAAAGGTGATTTTCTTCCGCGTATGCCATAAAACGGTCCTGCGCCACCTTGCCGAGCCCGCGGGCAGGCGTATTGATAATGCGCAAAAGACTTACGTTATCGGCGGGATTAATCAAAATGCGCGCATAGCACATAATGTCTTTAATTTCCTTACGGTCGTAGAAGCGGACCGTCCCCACCAAGCGGTACGGAATTTGATAACGGCGGAAGGAGTCTTCAAAACTGCGGCTCTGTGCATTTGTGCGGTAAAAAACAGCCACCTCCTTCAAACTGGCGCCCTCATCCACCAAGGCTTTAATATTTTGGCTGACCCAACGTGCTTCATCGCCCTCCGTTAAAAGTTCGCGCACCTCAATTGGGTCGCCTTGTGATTTATCGGTAAAAAGATTTTTTTCCTTGCGTTTTTTATTTTTGGTAATCAAACGGTTGGAGGCTTCCAAAATAACTTTGGTAGAGCGATAGTTTTGCTCCAAGGTAATAGTTTTTACATCTTGGAAATCTTTTTCAAATTCCAAGATGTTGCGGATATTGGCTCCGCGCCAAGAATAAATGCTTTGGTCGGGGTCCCCCACCACGCACAATTTACGGCGTTTGGCAGCCAGCATTTTGGTAATTAGGTACTGGGTATGGTTTGTATCCTGATACTCGTCCACTAAAATATATTCAAAAAATTCTTGGTAATAGGAGCGGATATCCTCGTGGTCGCGCAATAGAACAACTGTCTTTACAAGCAAATCGCCAAAATCTAACGCGCCCGCTTCTTTAAGTTTCTGTTCGTAGCGGCGATAGACTTCGGCGGCGCGGATTTTAAAATCCAGCCCGCTGGCTGTTGCGCTTTGCATCATTGTTTCAGGCGAAACCATATCGTCTTTGGCGCGGGAAATCAAACCGACAATTTGGCTGATTTCCTTTTTAGGGTCTTTGATACCCATTTGCTCCAAAATCAGGCTGACTACTTTCTTTTGGTCGGAATCGTCGTAAATGGCAAAATCGCGCGACAGGCCGAGTGCTTGTGCGTTCTGACGCAAAATACGCACGCCAAACGAGTGGAAGGTGTGAATCCAAACCTTTTTTCCCGCCCCAGGCACCAACGAATCCACACGCTCGCGCATTTCCTGCGCGGCCTTATTGGTAAATGTTACCGCCAAAATGCGTGCCGGATGATAGCCGTCCGCAATTAATTTCGCAATTTTGGTGGTTAGGGTTTTGGTCTTACCCGTCCCGGCACCGGCCACAATCAGGCAAGGTCCGGCATCATAATTGACGGCCTCCAACTGTTGGGGGTTTAAAGATTTCAACGATTCTTCCAAAGTCATACAGGTCCTTCTAAATTATTTCAATTTCATTTGCACGAAGGTTTCAATATGCTCACTGTGCGGGAAAAAGTCAAAGGCTTCCACGTGCAAAATTTCGTAATGCTGGGTAAGAATTTTCAAATCGCTTGCCAGCGTAACCGGATTACAGGAAATGTAGAGTACATTTTCCACGCCCGATTCTGCCACCGCCTTGGCTGCCTTGGGATGCATCCCGCCCCGGGGCGGGTCCAAAATAATAAGGGCCTCTTTACGTTCAAGAGGTTGTTCCTTGACAAAATCTTCCACCTTGGAGCAGAAGAATTGCACATTGGAAACACCGTTAATTTTGGCATTTTCAATCCCGTTATATACGGCAGGGGCTACGCTTTCCACGCAAATACTTTTTTCGCACAAATCAGCGCACGACAGCGAAAAACTGCCCGCGCCGCCGTACAAATCGTAAATGCGTTTCGGCGCGAGTTTTTTAACCACTCCACGCACGCGGGAATACATCTTTTGCGCGGTTTTGGTATTGGTTTGAAAGAACGATTGGGGCGAAAGTTTAAACACTATTTCGCGCTCTTTTTGCCCGTTCTCGTTGGTTAAAAAAATGCGCTCTAAAATAAAATCTTTTCCTTTTAATACGCGCAGGGATTCTGGCGCGGCGGTATCGGCCAGCCCGTTATTGACGGCGGCCATAATATTGGCATTGGGCAAAACGGACTCCACCGTTTGCACAAAAGTTTTTTCGTTAAAATCGTCCGTTACAAACAACACAACGATTTCTTCCCCGGTGTTTTTACCCTCGCGCACCATTAAGTGGCGCAAAATTCCCGTATGCTTGCGTTGGTCGTAATATTCCAAATTTTCGGCTTTTGCCCACGCGCGGATAGCGTTCAAAAGAGGAATTAGTTTGTCGTTAAACAAATAACACTCCTCTATATCCACCGCCCTGTCCCAGCGGCCCTTTAATTTAAAACCGAGTGCGCTTTCAAATTCCAGCGGGCGGGTTTTATTGGCGGGGTCCTTTTTGTCGTAATCGTCGCGCCATTTAACCTGGTGGCAGAAACCGAGTTCCACCTTGTTGCGGAAATTGACCGGTTCGTCCGTTACGGTTACCGGGATTTCCCCTTGCCAAAATTCTTTTAAGGTTTCTTGCAGTTTGGCCTGTTTTTTGGCTACTTGCTCCCCGTAGGACAAGTTTAAAAGGGCGCATCCGCCACATTTACCGAAATGTTTGCACGAAATATTAGGCATTGATTTTAAACAGGCAGACATCGCCGTCCTTTACAATATAGTCTTTCCCTTCGGAGCGGATTAAACCGTGTTCGCGCAGGGCTTTTTCGCTGCCAAACTTGGCTAAATCGTCAAAAGTGTAAACATCGGCGCGGATAAAGCCTTTTTCAAAATCGCTGTGGATTTTGCCCGCCGCTTGCGGAGCCGTACACCCTACGGGAATTAGCCAACTGCGCACTTCCACTTCGCTCCCGGCGGTAAAATAGGTGCAAAGGTTCAAAAGTTTCATCCCCTCGCGCACCACTTTTTCCAAGCCTGTATAATCGTTGCCCGTTTCGGCCAAAAAGGCGTGTTTTTCCTCTTCGCTAAATTCAGCGATATCCGCCTCAAATTTAACAGACAACTCCAAAAAGCCCGCCCCGTTTTCTTTGGCGTATTTGGCTACCTTTTCGGCATTTTCTACATTGCGCTTTTCCGAATTGTTGCCCACATACAATACAGGTTTGGCGGTTAAAAATTGATAATCTTTCAGTTCTTCCGGCTCTAATTGCAGGGAACTGACCGGTTTGCCGTTTTCCAAAGCGGCTTTAATCTCCTTCATCCGTTCCCAGGCGGCTACGGCATCTTTTTTGCCGCTTTTGGCATTGGATCCCAGACGGTCGCATACCTTGGTGGCCGTTTCCAAATCGGCAAGCATTAATTCCGTATTAATTACCTCAATGTCGCGCAAGGGGTCCACCGAGTTCATCACGTGGGTTACGTTTTCATCTTCAAACAAACGCACCACGTGTATAATGGCGTCCACTTCGCGGATATTGGCTAAAAATTTATTGCCTAGCCCTTCGCCTTGGCTCGCGCCCTTTACGATACCGGCAATATCCACAAATTTAATAAAAGCGGCGGTTTTTTTAGGCGGATTAAACATTTCAAACAACTTATCCAACCGTTTATCCGGTATAGGCACAATGCCCACGTTTGGCTCAATGGTGCAGAACGGATAGTTACTCGCTTCCGCTCCGGCGCAGGTCAGCGCATTAAAAAGGGTAGATTTGCCTACGTTAGGCAGACCGACGATACCGATTTCCATAGTAAAAGACTCCTTGAATATAATAAAACGGACGATTAGTTATATTTTAGCATTTTAGGCTAGGCCTAGGGACGGCATAAAAAACCCCGCCGGATGCGGGGTTTAAAAGGAGAAAACGTCCCGTACGAGATTCGAACTCGTGATCTCCGCCTTGAGAGGGCGGCGTCCTGGACCGCTAGACGAACGGGACCTTTAAATTAATTTTATCATATTTTTTTCCGGCGCGTAAGCACTCCCCGAATATTCCGCTTTTTTTATATAATAATTTTATCTTACCTTTACAGGGGGCTGTTATGGAATTAGCCGTATGGCAGACGACGTTACTGTCGCTATTGATCGCAATCGTTCTCTTTTTACCGCTTACCGTACACAAAGTGGAAGAAAACTTGGAAGCATTTTTGTTTCTGTGCGGAATTATTGCGGTTTCCGTTTCCAAAATGTGGAGCGGACATTTGGTTTTGACTGCGCTGGAAGACCCAATCAAAATCACATTAGCCGTTTTAATTGCGGGTTTACTTTTCCGCAAATTCAACGTGCATTTGCAAAAACTGACACACAAGGCCGTTAAAACTATCGGTCTGCGCTGGACCTTGTTTTTAATCGTCTTTTTACTTGGGCTTACGTCCAGCATTATTACCGCTATTATCGCGGCGCTTATCTTGGCGGAAGTTACCGTAATGCTCCCCTTGGAACGCAAGGGCCGCACGCGCCTGGTGGTATTTTCGTGCTTTGCTATCGGTATGGGTGCGGTGCTTACCTCTATCGGGGAACCGTTGGGAACGGTGGTGCTTTCCAAATTAAAAGGCGCGCCGCATTTTGCCGATTTTTGGTTTCTGCTGGAACACTTGGGCTGGTATGTTTTTGGCGGGGTGGTATTAATGGCCGGTATGGCCAGTTCTATCCGCGCTGACGTCATCCAAAAGGCTCCCGGGCCCAAAGCCGCCGAAAACAATGAGGGCGACGGCCACACCATCAAAAGCATTGTGGTCCGCGCGGGCAAAGTATATTTGTTCGTAATGGCTTTGGTTTTTTTAGGCGACGGGTTAAAACCGCTTGCCATGCAGACCATTTCACACCTATCTGCCAGTTGGCTCTATTGGATTAATGCGCTTTCCGCCGTACTGGATAATGCCACCTTGGCCGCTATTGAGGTAACACCGGAAATCAGCACTCGCACGCTTACGTTTTTGCTGATGAGTTTGATTATCTCGGGCGGGATGCTCATCCCGGGCAATATCCCCAACATTATCTGCGCTTCCAAGTTGGGCATTAAGAGCAAAGAGTGGGCCAAACACGCCGTAGGTTTGGGCGCAGCCTTGATGATTGCCTGCTTTATCATCTTAAATGTAATGCTGTAAACATCACTTGTTTGAACAGGGCCGCCAATCCGTTTGGAAAGGCGGCCTTTTTGTACCTTAATTTTATATAATTTCTGTATATTGAAATAACAAGGGGAGAACGTAATGAAAATCCATTCTTTTAACGTACAGCCCAACTTGCCCGAAAACATCAAGTTTTTGGAAGAGTTGGCCAATGATATGTGGTTTACCTGGAATTGGCGCGCCATCTTACTTTTTGTACAGGTAGATGCAAAACTGTGGATTACCGCCAAACGCAACCCGAAATGGTTTTTGGGCTGCGTACCGCAGAAACGCTTTGAAGAATTAAGCAAAGACCAGGCGTTTTTAGATAATTTAAACGCCGTCAAAACTTCTTACTACAATTATAAAAATAATCCAAACACCTGGTACCAGCAACACCGCCACGAAAACGGAAACCTTTTAACGGCCTATTTTTCTATGGAATACGGTATCGGCGAAGGCTTACCGATTTACTCCGGCGGGCTCGGTATGCTTGCGGGCGACCATATGAAATCCGCCAGCGACCTGGGTATGCCAATTATCGGCGTGGGTTTGTTCTACAAACAAGGGTATGTACAGCAAGTGCTTAACCGTGAAGGCTGGCAGAACGAGGAATATCCGGATAACGACTGGGCCCATATGCCGGTAGAACGCGTAACCAAAGACGGCAAAGACATTACCGTAGATATCCAATTGGGAAGCGAAAACATTAAAGCCTGCATTTGGCGCGTGCCTGTGGGCCGCACCTCCCTCTATTTGTTAGATACCAACTTGCAAGAAAACACCCCCGCCCAGCGCGCCATTACCGAAAAACTCTACGGCGGCGACCGCG
>UQJU01000066.1 GCA_900541355.1 Candidatus Avelusimicrobium fimicolum
GGTTCGCCCAATGCAGCGGAAATTACCGCCAAAACTTATCCGCTGATGAAACTGATGAGTTGCTTTGTGCTGTTTGATGCCACTTATCTTATTTTCGGAGAAACCTTGCGCGGGGCGGGCGATACCAAGTTTTATATGTTGGTAATGCTCTTTTGCGCGTGGGGGCTGCTTATCCCCGGGACGTGGCTGATTGTGTATAAGTGGCAGTTGTCCGTGTTTTGGGTGTGGAGTTGGCTGACGTTTTATGCCGCGCTGACGGCTGTGCTGATGGTGTGGCGCGTGTGGCAAGGCAAATGGAAAACCATTAGCGTAACCGGAAATTAGAAGGAAACTCTTTTTGCGGAAAAACTAAAAATTGCCGTCCTTGCTCTGTTGTAAAAGGCGCAGGGACGGCAATTTTTATAAGTAAAATAGTTATGTTGGCGGGTTGTAGTGCTTATGGGAAACCGGAACAATCATTAGTTTCAAAAAGAGGGGCCGTTTTAATTTTTTCCCGGCAGGGCGAGTAAATGCTTAATAATATCCTCGTGAATACGAAAAAGGGCCTCGTCCTTGGAGGCCAAATTGTTGGCCATTAATGCAAAAGCGATGATACGGCCGTCTTTATCGTGCGTATAACCCGCCAAGGCTTTTACTCCGTCAATCGTGCCTCCTTTTACGCGCACTTCCTGCACCTTTTTTTTCGGTTTTAAAAAACGGCGCAAAAGAAGCAAATCTCCGCGGTCGTCCGGTGTGGCTAATGAATTATAGTAATAGGGGAAATTGGGGCTTTTTGCCATAAATAAAAGCGTGTTTACCAGCGTCCTCGGCGTGAGCATATTATCGCGCGACAGGCCGCTCCCGTCATACAAAACGGCTGTTTTTTCGTCCGCTAAATGATTCTTTTTGAGGAACGCATACAGTTCGTTTAATCCGTTTTGCACGCTGCCCTTTTTCCCGGCGTGTAAGGCTAAATTTCGCAAAAGCATTTCGGCATACAGGTTAAAACTCCGCTTGTTTACAATAACCACCATGTCTTTCAATTCGGGCGATTCATAGGTGTCCAGCAGTTGCATTTGGGTATAATCGGGGGCGGTTTGCGTGGCAGACGGCCGTCCGCCAACGGCTATACCTTCGGCGCGCAAGGCATTGTGCAAGGCTTCGGCCGCAAACTGCGCCGGATTGGGTAAGGCCGCTTTAATGGAAAATCCCATAAAATTAGTGGGAATTGTGCCGTAGATTTCCATTTCGTACTGGTTGGGGGCGCCGTAAGCATAGGCATTGTCTTTTTTGGTTTTGCCGTCGGTAGTCACAAAACTTTTTAGGGTGAGGCCCGGCACTTGCGGAACCGTTTTTTGCACTTCGGCGGGTTTATCCGCGCGGGGCTGTGGTTTAAAGTGAATTTCAAAAGAATTGTCGTTAAAGCACAGCGGGCTGGCGGGTGCGGCATAATAATTGCCGATATTTTCCCAGTTGACTTTGTTGGGAATAGACGGCCCTTCAAAGGCGGATTCGTCAGCGATAATACCGCCTTCCACACGCGTGATACCTGCCCGTTTGACGGCGCGCGCCCAACGGGCGGCCACATCTTGCCACGTTTCTCCGCCGGTTACGCGGGTGGAGCCTAGGGTGGGGTCGGCGCCGCCTTGCAGATACAGGTTTCCGTTCAATATTCCGCGCTCATCAGGCCTATGTTGTGCATATAATTTTGTTTGAAAGCGGTGGTGTGGCCCCAGTATTTCCAAGGCGGCAGCGGTAGTTAAAAGTTTTAAGGTGGAGGCGGGCGTAAAGCGGGTGTCTGGCTGAACGGAAAAAATTTCTGCGTCGTCATAGGCGGCGTAACCGCCCCACCAAGCCCCGTTCAAAACAGGGTGTTGCAACCGCGCCTGCACATAAGTTTGCAAATTTTGCGCGCCGGAGAAAAGCGGGAAAAAGAGAAAAATAAGTAAGTAAAAATATTTCATATCTTAATATAGGATATCAAAATTAGCCCGTCTGCGCAGGGTTTGAAAAATTGCTACAATAAAAAAATGAAAAATAAGATAATCCTTTTGTTTGCTGTGTTTTTATGTGGCGTGAGCGCTTGGGCGGATGAGCGGATTACGCGCTTTAACTCTACGGCTTGGGTAAATACCAATGCCACCGTGCGGATAGAGGAAGAAATTTCCGTCGTGGCGGAACACCGCCAAATCCGCCGCGGCATCTACCGCGAGTTGCCTTCTTCACGCAAAAATCCCGTACAAATAGAATCTTTGACAATGGACGGACAATCCCACCCGTATTTTACCGAGCGTGCGGATGGAAACCTGCGCATAAATTTTGGTGATGATAATTATATTGCGCCCGGTCCGCATACCTACCGCTTGGTTTATTCTATGGCGAATGTGATTCGCTTTTTTGACGGGTATGACGAATTTTATTGGAACGTAACCGGGAACGGGTGGAACTTTCCCATAGAAACGGCGACGTTTTCGCTCCGCTTGCCCGCAGGCGCACAGGTGGACGAAAGCCGCATTTCCCTATATACGGGTGCTTATGGCAGCCGGGAAAATGAGGCAACGGGGAACTTTGAAAACCTTTCCTTTTGGACGACTCGCCCTTTGCAGCCTTATAATGGTTTTACCGTGGCGGTGCCGTTTGCCAAAGGGCTCATTATGCCTCCCGTCAAAACGTGGAAGGATGTTTTACTGGACCCCTATGGCTGGGGTGCAGTGGGCTTGCTGTTGGTTTTGCTTTGGGTATATTATTTATGGGCGTGGAACCGCGTAGGCAGGGACCCGC
This sequence comes from Candidatus Avelusimicrobium fimicolum, assembly GCA_900541355.1. GTDB lineage: Bacteria > Elusimicrobiota > Elusimicrobia > Elusimicrobiales > Elusimicrobiaceae > Avelusimicrobium > Avelusimicrobium fimicola. The sequence goes on from UQJU01000066.1 coordinate 2,761, forward strand.
AGGCGCGCGTGCTGCGGCAGTTTGAGCCGCCCGAAGGACTTTCCCCGGCGCAGGTGGGGTATGTGTACCGCTATGGGAAAATGGACAATTTGTTTCCGGTGGTACTGGTTAGTTTGGCGGTGAAAGGTGTAATAAAAATACAGGAAAAAAAGGACTTTTTTGCGCGTGAATATACACTGAAACGTTTGGTATTTTCGCAGGAAGAAATGCCTGTTTTGGCAGAAGAAGAAACGGCTGTTTTCAAGACATTGTTCCCCGGCAAACAAAAATCTGTGCCCATTAGCCAGGCCTTTCGGAGAACCTTTGTAAAAGCAGGAAAAGAACTGCAAGAAAAATTAGAGGCAGATAAAGAACAGTATTTTACTGAAAATTTGGCTTGGAATTTGCCTACTTTTTTGGTGCTGGCGTATTTTGCGTTTCTGCTGTTTAAAATGGGCGGGATGGATTTAATGTTGCCTGTGGCGTTTTTTATGATGTTGGCTATATGGGTGCCGCTGGTTGCCTTTAAAAACTGGTTTATGACGGTTTATGCCTGTGTTTTTGTCTTGTTTGTTGCGCCGTTGTTTTTTACTGCCTTGCGGGATTTTGAGGCGCTCCCCATACTTGCGGGTGTAGTGTTTACCATTTGTTCAGGCGCCTTTTTTGCCTGGTGGATTAAAGCCTATACGCGTGTGGGGCGGCAAAAAATGGACCAAATAGAGGGCTTTAAAGAATATCTAAAAATCGGTGAAGGGGGAAGAGTGGCCGCCTCCAATCCGACTGATGCGGAAAAAATATTTTGCGATTATTTACCCTATGCCTATGCGCTGGGGGTGGAAAAGAAATGGATTTCCTATTTTGAACGCACCTTATCTGCCGAAATGGTTGAAAAGACCGTCCGCTCGCGTGGGCTGTATCTGCACAATGTGGGCGGATTGGGGGCGTTGTCGTCCTCTCTGGGCGGGGCTATGGCTTCGTCCGGCAGCGGTTCCGGCGGAGGCGGATTTTCCGGCGGCGGTTGTGGGGGCGGTGGCGGCGGAGGACGGTAATAACTTGGGCATTTATGGTTTATGAACAGGTATGGGAAATTTCTAAAAAACCCCGCAGTAAGCGGGGTTTTTTACGTTACTAAAATCAGTTGAACCACGGATACCATTTATCGCGGTCGCGGATGTTTATCAGCAGGGAAACCGCTAATAAATCACGCGCGTTAATGGCTTGCGGTTTGTCTATGTTGCAGACAAAACTGTCAAACGGAGTGTGTGTATTTTGCAGGGAACCTTGCGCATCCATCGCGCCGTTTATCACATAATCGGCACGCAAAACGCCCCATAAATGCCCGAATACTTTGCGTAAAATGGCTCTAAGTGCGCTAGGCTCCGCCAAGTGTGCCAATGCCGCCCCTTCGCGCGTAAACAACCGCCAATCCCGGCGGAAAGAAAAGCGCTTGCGGGTAACGACCAGTACATCTTTGGAGCGGGCAAAATAAATCTCGTACCGCTCGTTTTTCAGCCCGAAACCTTTTTGCAAAATAATGGCGGCTTTTTGGCCCTTGCGGTCAAAAAGTGTAATTTCGCGCAGGACCAACTGGGACCATACCAACCCGCAAAAGAACACAATCCCGCCCAACGGAATAACGAGTGAGCAGGCCGAGTAAACCGTGTTATACACAAAGTTGGAAACGGGAAGCAAGTTCGTTTGTTCGCACAGCCCGGCAACAGCCAGCACCGCAAAGGATAGCACAATTAAGGCCAGCCCAGAGAATAAAAATAAACTATCCCACCGCGAGGACAGCGAAATAAGCGTGTTCCCCTGGTTGTCTTTGGCGCGGAAAATGAGCGAAGGCGTACCATACAGGCGTTTGAACCAAATGGGATAAAGTGAGTTGGGGTTGGCGGGGGGCAAATGGACCCCTTTACGCAGAAACGGACGCACGCAGCCGCTGCCTATAAGAAGGAAAATAAATAGAACTCCCAATACCGCTAATATGTCAAACCCGCGGCCCAACTGGCGCACATACGGCGGCATATTTTTAGATAACAGTGTTTTACCTTTTAAAGAGCCTAATAGTTTTTTAACTTTGGCAGAAAGGGATATGGCGGGCTTTTTGGCCTTAACGGGGGCAGTCTCTTGCGGGGCCGTTTCCTCCACCGGGGCGACGAAAGTTTCTTCTAATGTTTCCTCGTGTACGGCGGGTAATGCCGTAATGTCGTAAGCGCGGGGGTCCTTTATATCTATTTCCAAGGGCTTTGCCACAGACTTTTCAACAGGGGAAATAAACGAAAACACCAGGTCCGTTTCCGCATAAGTAAGTTCCTTGGCTAAAATGGAATAGGCCTTGGAGTCAATCAAAAAATAGCCTGCGCTAAAATCATTTTTGGGTGTAAAAAAACTGATGTAAAAAAACGGGTCGCCGGTGGAAAATTCAATGCGTTTAATTTCTTCCCCGGTGTAGGAATTTTCCACTACTTTCATTTTTTTGCTTTTTACATCAGCCAAATCCGCGTTTATTTTTTGTTCAATGCAGGTTTCTGTGGTGCAGGGAACGCTTTTAATATCCAAACGGGAAGAGCCTTTTTGCAAGGAAAGAACCGTGGCGGCGGGCGTATTTTGCACCTGTTTCCAACCCGCAGGCATATCCAGTGTAAACGCACCGTCCTTAGACGTAAACACCTCCGCCTGCAACGCAAACGGAACGCACGCTAAAAGTGCGCCCAGCAGAAATTTTTTTAAAAACGCATATTGTGGCATACTTCCATTATTATATTATATTCTGGCGCGGTTTTACCGCAATATTCTCCTACGCGCGCGAAAACTAATAATTGTGAACGCGCTGTAAAATTGTTATGATATCTGTATAGAGGTTTTGGAGGGATGTATAATGGCTGAAAGTATTGTAACGGCGGACCGCTTTTCCGCACTTAAAAAATTAATGCAAAAAAACAACTTAGACGGCCTGGTTGTTACCAACAATTTAGACCAATTTTATTTGAGCAATTTCTTCTTTTACCCAAATGAATCTGTTTTTTTAATTCATCCAAAAGGCATTGTTTGCTTTACGCGCGAATTGTATGTGGAGCCGTTTGGCAAGTTTGCCCCGTATATGGAAGTTATCGGCGGGGAAAACCGTGTGGCCGCTACGGTTGCGAAAGTAAAAGAATTGGGGCTTAAAAATGTAGGTTTTGATGCGGAAAAGGAATCGTTTTTAAACGGTGAATTAATGTTAAAAAGCGGGTTGGTGCAACAACCCAGTTTTATTACCGAACTGCGCAAAACCAAGGACGAAGCAGAGTTGAAAGTAATGCGCGAATCCAACCGTATTGCTTACTTGACGTATGAATACATTTTGCCGCGCGTAAAAACGGGTATGACCGAGTGCGAAGTGGCCGCGGAAATGGAAAAATTTATGCGCGGGCACGGCGCTACCTCCACTTCGTTTAATACGATTGTGGCCTTTGGCGCAAACTCCGCCAACCCGCACCACGAAACCGGCGATACAAAACTCAAAGAAGAAGATGCGGTTTTGGTTGATTTCGGTTGTGTGTATAAGGGCTATTGCTCGGATATGACGCGCAGTTGGTGGCACGGCAACAGTGAGCCTGCCGAATACAAGAAGATTTGGGAAATCACCGATAACGCCCGCAAAACGGGTATCCAAAAAGTAGGCATCGGCATAGCGTGCAAGGCTGTGGACGGAGCCTCCCGCGCGGTAATTGAAGAGGCCGGATACGGCCCGTATTTTACGCACGGCACGGGGCACGGCGTGGGGTTGGAAATCCACGAGGAACCGTACAACGCGCAACACTCCGACGCTATTTTAAAAGAAGGAAATATTGTAACCGTGGAACCGGGCATTTATTTGCCGGGCAAATATGGTGTGCGCTTGGAAGACACCGTGGCAGTAACCAAAACCGGCGCTGAAATTTTAACGAAGAAATAATATGGCAGCCAAAGATTTTTCCCAAGAGCGGATGTGCGATTTCCGCCGCGTGCTCAAACAGGCGGGATTGGACGGTTATTTAACCGCTGCCCCGTTGGAGCAACGCTATTTGTCCGGCATTGAACTTTCCGCCGGGGAAGCCGTCTTTTTGGTTACACCCTCCAAGGCTTGGTGCGTAACCAAACAGTTAATTGCCAGCAAAATGCTTCCCGCCGCCAAATTTTTAAAAACGGTTATCGTTCCTTTTGGCGGAATGTTGGACGGAGCGTTAGCCGAAATCAAAAAGCGCGGGTTAAATACCGTAGCCTTTGATCCGGCCTTGATGGACTTGGCGACTGGGCAGAAACTTTTGGACAACGGCCTTTGCCGTGCCGAGGGGCTGATTGGCGAAATGCGCCTTAAAAAGTATGATGACGAAGTTGCCCGCATAAAGAAAGCCTGCAAAATAGCCGCCCAAGCGTTTGACGAAGTTTTTCCGCAGATTAAAACCGGTATGACCGAAGATGAGGTGCGGATTTTAATGGCGGTGGCGATGATTAGCCGCGGGGCGGATTCTGTTCCCTTTAACATTGTGTGCTTTGGCGAAAATACGGCTGATGCCCACCATACCGCCAGTAAAACGCG
>UQJU01000067.1 GCA_900541355.1 Candidatus Avelusimicrobium fimicolum
AAACAATGAGTTGGCAGAAATTAAAACTCAAAAATAAGGAAGAGGTATATTTGGTCTGCGGCGAGGCGGAACAAGGCACTTGCGAGCCCCCGGCGAACGAACTGACAGAAAAGCCCTGTGATTACGGAACAGGCACTCAGACAAGAACTTGGAACTATGAGACGTGCCAATGGAACGATTGGAATAAATTGAATTGCAAACTTACGCCGACAGAAGACACCTATGTGTGGACTTTGACAGATTCCGGGTATGGGTGGATGCCGCAACACACCACCTGCGGGGCCACTTGTATGGTAACCGCACTCAAAGAAACTATATTTGGTCATCCTTTCTTATCGTCGGACGGGTCGTTAGTTACAACAACGACTGAAATTATACCCAAATGCACGAGTTCTACTGTGGGTCAAACGTGTAAAATAGGGGCAATTAAAGCCAAGTCTCTTGAGGAGTCTGACAGATATTACTATTGTCCAACCTACACTTGTACTAAAAAACAGTTTTAACAAAATACCGGGGAGTGTTTATAATTCCCCGGTATTTTTTCCCCTTTTATGAGATAGGCCTTTTTGCTGTCATCCCAAAAGATTTTGCGGCGCGCCGGGTTCGGAGAACTGTTGTTGTCGTTGCCTTGTTTCATAAAAACAGATTCCCGAACGCTCCGCACCAACTGCACGCGGGAATAACGATTATATTTCCTTTTTGTACAAAGAAAACCCCTGCGGGACTAGTAACCGCAGGGGTATGTTCGGAGTTTGTTATTCCGTTTGGATAACTATTTCGCCTCTTGGGCCGTTTCAGCGGCGGCCGGAGTTTCGGCAGCAGCGTTGGCGGTCACCACTTTTTTAACTTCCTGCAAGCGGGCGGCTTTACCAGAGAGTTTGGTCAGGTAGTTGAGTTTGGCTCTTCTTACCTTGCCCACTTTGAGGACTTCAATGCTGTCCACGCGGGGGGAGTGCACCGGGAAAATGCGTTCTACGCCGACGCCAAAAGAGATTTTGCGTACGGTGAACGTTTCGCTGATGCCGCTTCCTCTGCGGGCAATAACCACGCCGTCAAAGGCTTGGAGTCTTTCGTTGTCGCCTTCAACAACTTTTACCTTTACTCTGACGGTGTCGCCGGCTTTGAAAACCGGAACATTGGTTTTGAGATTGTGTTTAATTTCGTTGATATTCATAAAACTTACTTCCTCCGAATCGTTTTTTTCTTTTGGACCTTTTTTGACTTTTGAGAGGCGGTTTCAAGCAAATCGGGTCTTAACTGTTTTGTAATCTGTAATGCTTGTTCGTGTTTCCACGCTTCAATTTCTTTATGGTTGCCGTTTAACAGCACCGCCGGTACTTTCCGCCCGCGCCAAACCTCCGGGCGCGTGTATTGCGGGGCTTCCAACAAATGCCCTTCAAACGACTCCAAAGACGTTACGTCCTCTTTTTTAAAAGTGCCCCGTTGCAATCGGGTAATGGCATCTATCATCACGCAAGCGGCCAATTCTCCGCCCGTTAAAATATAGTCGCCAAGCGACACTTCTAAATCCACCTCGGGATATATTCTTGCGTCAATCCCTTCGTAATGTCCGCACACAACAATCAGGTGGCGTTTTTTGGCAAGTTTTTTAGCCAATTCCTGGTTAAAAACTTGACCGCGCGGACTGGTTAAAATGACGTACGAGGTCTTTTTGCGCAGTTTGGAAATAGCCTGATAGAGCGGTTCCGCTTTCATCAGCATTCCCGGGCCGCCGCCGTAGGGCCTGTCGTCTATGGTTTTATGCTTATCCTCGGCAAATTGCCGGGGGGAAAGCGTACCCAATTTTATTATCCCCGCCTTGCGCGCCCGCCCCACAATGCTGTGGGAGAGCGTTTGGTCTATCATTTCTTCAAAAGCGGTGATAACGTCTATTTTCATTAATCTTCCAACTTTAAGGTAACTTTTTTGTTCTGTTTGGCGGCCGCGGCATTTAAAACGGTTCTTACCGCTTTGATAATGCAGCCGTCTTTCCCAATAACTTTACCTTTGTCGGCGGCGTCCACCTTGGTGGACAGATAAACTTTGTTCTGCTCAATCTTTTCTTCCACTACCACATTGTCCGGCGTGGAGGAAAGAGATTTTAAAAGCAGCGTGGCCAATTCTTTCATAATGCCTCGCTGGAATTATTTGGCGCTGGCTTTTTTAATCAAGTTCGCGACGGTTTCAGAGGGTTTAGCACCCACTTTCATCCAATATTCCACTCTGGGCATATTCAGTTTGACTTGTTCGGCCACGTTCGGGTTGCAGGGGTGATACTGGCCCAACACTTCTTTGGCTTCTTTGCCCACAGCGGAAGATTTTTCAATCGCTACTACTCTGTACTGGGCTTGGGCTTTTTTGCCGACTCTCTGTAATCTGATAACTACTGCCATTATGACTCTCCTTGTATGCTTTTACACGAGGTAAAAGACTGTAATTAAATGTCCGGGGCCGCCTGTCTGATTTGGTTGAGGGCCAATACAGGGTCCGCGGCTTTAAAAATTGCACTGCCGGCAACAAGCGCATCTGCTCCGGCCTGTATGGCGTGGGGGGCCGTTTGCGCGTTAATGCCGCCATCTACTTCCAGCCAAATTGCTTTGCCGGAATCGGTGATAATTTGGCGCACCCGTTTAATTTGGTCTTCACTGCCGGGCAAAAATGCCTGGCCGCCAAAACCGGGGTACACCGTCATTACTAATACTAAATCTAATAAATCCGTAAGCGGAGCAATAAGTTCCGGGTCGGTGTCCGGCTTGATGGATAATCCTGTTTTAACGCCGAAACTTTTAATAAGTTTAAGCGCATCTACAATTTCGTCCTTTGCTTCAATATGAACGGTAAGCAAGTCTGCTCCCGCTTTGGCAAAGGGTTCAATAAACAGCATTGGATTTTCCACCATTAAATGTACGTCTAACGGTAAATCTGTTTTTCCTTTCAAAGAACTTACGACGGACGGTCCAAAACTTAAATTGGGTACAAAGTGCCCGTCCATAATATCCACGTGCAACCAATCTGCCCCGGCCTTTTGCACGGCAAGGACATCTCTGCCCAACTGCCACAAATCGGCCGACAGGATAGAGGGCGCAACAGATATTTTACCATTTGCGGAGGGCATTTTGGAAATTTTTATCATTGTAATTCTCTTTCGCGCACCAAAATACCGTCCACAAACACCCGCAAGGTGGCTCTGTCTGCAAACGGAACTTCCAGGTCAATTTTAGAGCCGGGTTGGCGCGTTTCGTTCAAAATTTCGTTCTCTGTATCGCCTTGTTCCAACACTACACGCACGCGGCTGGCGTTTTTGCCCTGCGGCATTTCGTAGTGCAGGTGGTACGATTTTTCATCTTCGCCCGCTTGGCGGCGGCTGACCGTAACTTCCAAGTTAGCACCGGGGGCAATTTGGCTGTCTTCCGCCGGATTTTGCGCGGCAACCGTGCCGCTCGGAAAGACGGATTTTGCATCTTCTTTAATGATTAAATTGATGTTTTGCGCGCTGGCCCACAAGGTAGCTTCGGAAAGTTTTTTACTCTTAAAGTTGGGCACTAAAATTACGCTTGCCGGCGGTGCCCCGTTGGAAAGTACAAGGGATACCTTATCGCCTTTTTGTACCATACTGTCCGCCTTGGGAGTTTGGGCGACAATAAGCCCTTTTTCATAAGTCAGCGAATAGGCGTTATCCACTTTATCTACCAAAAGCCCCGCCTGGCGTACGGCCAGTTGGGCGCTTCTTAAATCGGTACCGACGGTGTTGGGCACAAAAACCATTTCGTCCCCTTGGCTAATCCACACGCGGACAACGCGTCCCTCGCGCACGGTAGAGCCTGCCGAGGGCAACTGGCGCAGGACGGAACCCGGAGCCACCTCTTTGGCAAATTCCACTCCCGCTTGTTTTAAAGCCAAATTGTTGGAAGCGAGCAAACCGAGGGCTTGCGTAACAGATTTTTTGGTTAAATCGGGCACGGTAACTTCTTTGCGGGTGTGCACCAGCGCACCCAATACCCAATCGGCTGATATAAAAATCAGCGCGATAAAAAATAGAACAATAAGCCCCGCCACAATCCATTTCGTGCGGTGGTTTTTATTTGTTTTCTTTAAAAAATCGTCAAAATTCTGTTCGTTACTCACGTTATTCTCTAAATACCCCGTCGTGCGCTTTTAATCCGCGCCCGTTGGCAAAGGCTGCTGCCGGCATAGGTTTTTTGCCTGCGGGGTGTACTTCGTTTAACCAAATACTTCCTTCTTTACATTTTACTAAAATTCCTCTGTTTCTTTCAATTAATAACACGGTTCCGGCCGGTTCGTTTGAGTTCTGGTCTCCCGGTTCGGCACGCATTATTTGTAGCCACTCTGTTTTGTTGTTGTGTGTAAAAGGAACCTTGGGCTTGGGGCCGCACGCCAGTCCGCGCACGCGGTTGTTCAGTTCGGCGGCGGTTAAAAGTTCCGGGCGCAGGAGCGCGTCTTCTTTTGCCAGCATAGGGGCCAAAGTTGGCTCGCCAACCTGTGGGGTTTGGACGATATTGCCTTTTTCAATTTGCTCCAAGCAGTCCTTTAAGCCGTCCAAACCGAGGGGAATTAATTTTTCAAACAAGGTTTGCGCGTTGTCTTGCGGCAAAATGTCGGTTCCCTTTTGCAAAAACAGCGGGCCGTCATCCATACCCGGGCGAATCCAAAAGACGGAAATACCCGTGTGCGTGTAGCCTTGGATAAGGGCTTGCTGGACGGGCGCCGCGCCGCGCAGTTTGGGCAAGAGCGAAAAGTGTACATTTAAAATACCGAGTTTGGGCAAGGCTAAAAAATCGGGACGGAAGATTTTGCCGTATGCCACAGCTACGCCCAAATCAAAGGGCACGGCGGCGATTTTGTCAAAATCGTCCTTTAATTTTTCGGGAGATAAAACAGGTAAATTCAGTTCCAGCGCGCGCTGCTTGACCGGGCAGGGGGTAATTACCATACCGCGCCCGCGGGGTTTGTCGGCCTGGGTAACGACGAGTTGTACGTCGGTTAATTGGTGAAGTAACTCTAAATACGGCACGGACAAATCGGGCGTGCCAAAGAAAATTGTTTTTAATTTAGCCATATATATAATAATATCAAATATGGAAAGGAGGCAACAGATGAATTGGCAGAGTTTGGTTATCGGGGCGGCGACTTTTGTATTAATTGGTGTATTTCATCCGCAGGGGAAATCTTTTATCCCTTGAAGTATGGCGGGTTTTTGCGCGCGGTGGAGTATAAAGGAACTTTTTGAGCAGGAAAAACGCGTGCGAAAGGATTGGTTTGCCAAAAATCCAAATCACAAATAACCTGGCCCTAATTGTCGTGTGTGAGGAAAAGCGGTATAATAATAAAAAGCGGCTTTATGCTTAATCACTTTTATAAGGAAACTGTCTATGAAACAAGTAATTTTAACCGGAGACCGCCCGACAGGCCGTTTACACGTTGGACATTATGTCGGCTCTTTAAAAAGACGCGTGCAACTGCAAAACAGCGGCAAGTTTGACCAGATTTTTATTATGATTGCGGATGCCCAGGCTCTAACGGATAATGCCCACCAGCCCCAAAAGGTGCGCGAAAACATTATCCAAGTAGCGCTGGATTATTTATCTTGCGGATTAGACCCCGAAAAATCCACTATTTTTATCCAGTCTATGATCCCCGAACTTACGGAACTGACGTTTTATTATATGAATTTAGTAACCGTCGCGCGCGTGGGCAGAAATCCTACCGTAAAATCGGAAATTAAAATGCGCGACTTTAAGACCAGTATCCCCTTGGGCTTTTTTGCCTATCCGGTCAGCCAGGCGGCTGATATTACGGCGTTCCGTGCTACCGCGGTGCCAGTGGGAGAAGACCAAATGCCGATGTTGGAACAATGCCGCGAAATTGTGCATAGTTTTAATTCTATTTATGGTGAAACCTTGGTGGAACCGCAGATTATCCTGCCTGATAACAAGGCTTGTCTGCGTTTGCCCGGTACGGACGGAAAGGCCAAAATGAGTAAATCGTTGGGCAACTGCATTTATTTGTCCGACGATGAAGAAACCGTACGCAAAAAAGTAATGTCTATGTTTACGGACCCGAACCACGTCCGCGTGGAGGACCCGGGCCGTGTGGAAGGCAACCCCGTGTTTGTGTATTTGGATGCGTTCGGCCGCCCGGACCATTTTGAGCGGTTTTGGCCCGAATACAAAAATTTGGACGAACTCAAAGCGCATTACCAGCGCGGCGGTTTGGGCGACGTAAAGATTAAAAAGTTCTTAAACCAGGTGTTGCAGGACGAACTGGCCCCGATCCGCGAGCGCCGTAAACAATGGGAAGCGCACTTGCCCGAGGTGTACGAAATTTTAAAGAAGGGTACCGAAAAGGCCCGTGCGGTGGCCGCGCAAACAATGCACGATGTGCGCGCCGCAATGAAAATCAATTATTTTGAATAGCAAAAGTTGATTTTTTTATACCGCACCCCCGCCCAATCCGCGAGGGTGTTTTAATTTTATCCGCAAGTGTTATTTGAAAGGGAAAATAATGCTCTACAAAACTATTTATCATTCGCCTATTGGGGCTTTGACCTTGGGTGCGGACGAAACTCATTTGGTCGGTCTGTGGCTAGCGGGGCAAAAGTATTTTGGAGCCGGTTATCAGGAACCATTTGCCGAGCGGGCGGACCACCCGGTTTTGCAAAAGGCCGTCCAATGGTTACAATCGTATTTTGCCGGGGAACGTCCGCTCCTTTCTGCCTTGCCTTTAAACCCGCAGGGAAGCCCCTTTCGTAAGCGTGTGTGGCAGATTTTGCGCGAAATTCCTTATGGACAAGTGATTACCTATGGCGATATTGCCCGCCGTTTAGCCCAAGAACAAGGGCAAAAAAGTATGTCTGCCCAGGCTGTTGGCAGTGCGGTGGGGCATAACCCCATTTCCATTATTATCCCGTGCCATCGCGTGGTGGGGGCGAACGGGAGTTTGAAGGGCTATGCCGGTGGATTAGCAGCCAAGCGTTGGCTTTTAAGGCACGAAAAGATATAAGGTTTTCTATGGATTTGACACCCTTATCCGGACAGGGAAGCCACCTGCCCAAACCGCAACTACCGCGCCTTTCGTAATATCGTTTTTACGACGATAGAATGATAAAAAAATCACTTTTTAGACATAAAAAAG
>UQJU01000068.1 GCA_900541355.1 Candidatus Avelusimicrobium fimicolum
CCGCCGTTAAAGGCGGGCGAAGTTTTTGTCCGGCAAGATTTATCTCCCCGTTTTACGGGTGAAGTTCCGGTGCGTGCGGCGGGAGTGGTTGTCCCCGTATTTTCGCTGCGCAGTAAGGATGGTTGTGGTGTAGGCGATTTCGGCGACTTAAAAAAATTAGCAGATTGGACGCAAAAAACGGGACAAAAGGTAATTCAAATTTTACCCCTAAACGATACCACGCTTACGCACACTTGGCAGGATTCTTACCCATATAATGCCGTCAGTGTGTATGCGTTGCACCCATTGTATGCGGATGTGCGCCTTTTGCCTGGCGGTAATAAATCTCTGGAAAAGGAGCGCAAAGAAATAAATGAATTACCGCAGGTGGATTACGAAAGAACCCTGCAATTAAAATTGGAATATTTAAAAAGGGCCTTTTTAACCGAAGGAAAAAAGATTTTATCTACGCCGCAGTTTCGCCGATTTTTTGCGCAAAATACGCATTGGCTGCCTGCATATGCTATGTTTTGCACCTTGCGGGACCATTATAAAACGGCGGATTTTTCCAAGTGGGGAAAATATGCCAAATTTTCGCATAACGATTTGGTGGCCTTTTGCAAGCCGGGTGCCAAGGAATATGGCACGGTGTGTTTTTGGTATTATGTGCAATTTTTGCTCCATTGCCAACTAAGTGAGGCTGCCCGGTATGCCCGCCAAAAAGGGATTATTTTAAAGGGGGATATTCCGATAGGAGTTTCTCCCAACAGTGCGGAAGCGTGGGCGGAGCCGCAACTCTTTTACCTAAACACGCAAGCGGGTGCTCCGCCGGATGATTTTTCCGCCACAGGGCAAACTTGGGGGTTCCCTACTTACAATTGGGATGAAATGGCGCAAAACGGTTACCGTTGGTGGACTCGGCGGTTGGTTCATATGGCGCAATATTTTGATGCGTACCGCATTGACCATGTATTGGGCTTCTTCCGCATTTGGCAAATTCCGTTGCACGCCGTACAGGGGCTTCTGGGGCAGTTTGCGCCCGCTTTGCCGATGAGTGCGGACGAAATAAAGGGTTACGGCCTGCCGTTTGATGATTCGTTTATTTGCCCGCACATTACGGCAGAAACGGTGCGGGAAGTGTTTGGCGATTTGGCGGAAAAAGTATCCAAAAAATATTTAGAGTTGAAAGCAGGAGAAAAATACCAATTAAAGCTTGAATATTCTACCCAACGCCAAACGGAGCAGGCCTTTGTGGGCAAAACGGACGAAACGGCACAGCGGATAAAAGAAGGCCTTTTTGCTTTGGCGGCCAATGTGCTTTTTGTGCCGGACCATAAAGACCCGTCTAAATTTCACCCGCGTATTTCCGCGCTGACAAGTGAGCCCTACCGCTCTTTGTCCGTTGGCGAGCAACAGGCTTTTACGCGGCTCTATAACGACTATTTTTTTCACCGCCACAACGAATTTTGGAAGAACGGGGCGATGAAAAAACTCCCGGCTGTTACACAGGCTACGCGTATGCTGTGCTGTGCCGAGGACTTGGGGATGATTCCCGCCTGCGTGCCCGAGGTATTAAACAAGTTACAAATTTTGTCCTTGGAAATAGAGCGTATGCCCAAGCGGTTAGGCGAAACATTTGCCGACACGAAAAAATATCCGTATCTGTCGGTGGCTACGCCGTCCACGCACGATATGTCCGTACTGCGCAGTTGGTGGAAAGAGAAACGGGAAATAACTGCCCGCTTTTGGAGTGAGGTGTTGGGAAAAACAGGCGAAGCCCCCGCGGAATTGGACGGAAAAACGGCTGAGGAAATTCTGCGGCTCCACTTAAACAGCCCCTCTATGCTGGCGTTGATTTCGTACCAGGATTGGACCTCTATGGACGAAACCCTGCGTGCGCCGGACCCTGATGAGGAGCGTATTAACGTACCCGCTAATCCGCGCCATTATTGGCGCTACCGTATGCCTATTACGCTTGAAAAACTGCTAGACCAAACGGCCTTTAACGATAAAATCAGGCAATTAATTAAGGACGCAAACAGATAAAAAAATCCCCCGGTTACTCCGGGGGATTTTTCTACTGCCAAACTTTATCCGTAGGCAAGTTTAAACTTTCGCAAAAGGTTTTATCTTTGTCCTCTTTATAGAAGCATTTTAGGGTATTGTCCGGCATATAGCCAATAGCATAACGAGTATTTATAGGTAAACGGTTAGCTAATGCTATGCCTTCAATATCGTTGCTGGCTGTGTTGAGGGACGCCCGGTAAGAAAAATACTTGCTTACTCTGCGTGGAACGCTGTGTACCGCGTCTGTTCCGGGGATATCAATATCTAGATCGCGTAAGTCTGTGGTATAGTTTCCGTTAGACATAAAATAAACTTGGTTGGCTTGCCCAATGGTTTTGACTAGGGCTAGGGCTTCGGCCGCGCGGCTTTTCTCTACTGCTTTTTCGTACTGTGGCAGGGCGACGGCGGCTAAAATGCCGATAATTAGCACCACTACTAACAATTCTATTAATGTAAAACCTTTTTCCATATTTTCTCCTTGTCTGCTTTTGGAAAAAGGCTCATTAAAAAACGGCTGCTTCCGTTGAGCCAAGTCTAGTAACCCAAACAGAAACAGCCGTGGTTTATTGCCATCCGAAGATGGCAATAAACACTCGGCACAGCATATCCAAAGGATCAGTTTAGATATGTTGTGCCTAAAAACGACTGCTTTTGGACTAGACTTGTGCCGGCAGTTTTCAGCCAGCGCACCGGGTTCCTCACCCGGTTCCAAAAACAGAATTAAATTGTTGCAGGTCTTGCGGCTTGCGTGCGACCTTTTTATTATCACAATCTTTTTGCCGCGTTGTCTTTCTAACCCAAATAGGGCTTTGACAAGGGGCACATCAAACGCTATTCTCATAAAAAGGGGGAAAATATGGATAAAGTAAATTGTTTTCTTGAAGCGTTGAAAAGGCGGCGTTCGCGCTACGCGCTGACGAACGAGTGCCCGATATCGGATAAGGCCTTAACGGCCTTAATAGCGCAAGCAGTAAAACTGACGCCGAGTGCGTTTAATTCCCAGGGGGCGCGGGTAGTGCTTTTGCTAGGGGAAAAACACAAACTTTTTTGGCAACTAACAAAAGATGCGTTAAAGAAAATCGTGCCGCCGGAAAAGTTCGCGCCCACACAGGAGAAAATCGCCTCGTTTGCGGCCGCGTATGGCACGGTATTATTTTTTGAAGATTGGACAACGGTGGCAGATTTGCAGCAAAAATTCCCGACGTATAAGGATAATTTTCCGCTGTGGGCGTATCAGTCCAACGGTATGTTGGAATTGGTGGTTTGGACGGGGCTTGCACAGGCGGGTATTGGCGCCAGTTTGCAGCATTATAATCCGCTAGTGGACGAAGCCGCAGCGCAAGCCTTTCATATTCCTAAAACGTGGAAACTCTTGGCGCAAATGCCGTTTGGCGTGTCCGTCGGCACGGACGGGGAGAAAACCTTTTTACCCCAATCGCGCTTACGTGTAGAAAAATAAAAAGGTCGTTTTTTGATAACAACAGATCCTAGACTACGACTTTCTAGGATGACTTTGTTAGATAACAACACGACAAACTGCCCAATCGGTAGGTCCTGAAACAAGTTCAGGACGACGCTTCTATTTTTATAACAGCCTTGTTTTGTTGTGCTATTGTATTGTCATCCCCGAGGAATTTAGTCGGGGATCTGCCGTTTCGTAAGAAAACGACGCAACAACGGATTCCCGACTACGGCTTTCGGGAATGACGACTTTATGAAAAAAGAGGTCATCCTGAACTGGTGGCCCGCAGGGTTTTCAGAATCTACTGATTGGATAGTGGTTGTTATCTAAAAGGTCATTTTGGAAGGTTTCTGTCCAAAATCTCATCTTATTTGGTAGTGTATGTACGGGGGAAAATTTGCAGAGAAGTTGGATTTTATCCAATAAAAAGCCCCCGGTTACCCGGGGGTTGTAAAGTTTCCGGACTAGGACTCGAACCTAGAATGACTGGACCAAAACCAGTAGTGATACCATTTCACCATCCGGAAGTAAATTGTTTCATCACAGCTTAAGCGAGATGAATAACGGAAAATCTGTGCTGAACCCTATTGTGCATCTTTATTGTAGCCTGAACTTTCTTCTTGCGTTTTTCCTACGGATTGGTTTTTTAATTCTTCCTCGTAGGCTTTCAATATATTCTCTTCCAGGTATTCCCGAAACTCTTGGTTAATGGGGTGAACCATATCCTTGTGGGTTCCATCGGGTAACTTGCGGGAAGGCATACAAAGAAAAACGCCGTTTGTCCCTTCTACAATTTTCATATTACGAACAACGAAGGCATCGTCAAAAGTTACACTTGCAAATGCTTTTAAGCGCTCTTCGCCCATCAGATGTATTCTGACTTCCGTTATTTTCATCTTTTAAACTCCTATGAAATGTCGTAAAGAAAACTATCCGTTCTTTATTTTGTATTTTGCTTACCAAATTTTTTGCATCCTTTTCAGTTTCAACTAAAGCAAAAACCGTGGAGCCAGAACCGGACATCAAAACTGCATCTGTATTTGTTTTTCTCAAATCAAGCAGCACATTTCGTACAGAGTTTGTAAAAGGAACAACGCATTCCTCCAACCGGTTGAATAAACAATCTTTCCAAAGGGTCAAAGGACTTGCACATCTAATGTATGTTATTAATTTATCTAATTTTGAGATATTTGTCAAGACTTCTTCTTTTTGCGGGAGTCTCAGCCGCGCAAAAACGCCCTTCGTAGGCACAACGGTATTGGGGTAGGCAAGCACCAAAAAAGGCAACCGGCCCGCCGCAGGCACAGGGGTTAATTTCTCGCCGATACCCTCGCCTTTTAAAAAGGTGTCCTCGTACATAAAAAGCGGTACGTCTGCACCCAGTTTAGCGGCAATACCCAAAAGTTCGTTTTTATCCTTTTTAAAAATTTCGCATAAGGCCAGCAACACGCCCGCCGCGTCCGAGGAGCCACCGCCTAAGCCCGCCCCGGTGGGGGTGTGTTTATCCAGCGTCATTTTGATTTTGGCGTTTAAACGGTAATGCGTCAAAAAGGCTTGCGCCGCCCGCCAAACCAGGTTGCTTTCGTCCGCGCGCAGCAGCGAGCCGACGGGGCCTGTTAAGGTGAGGGAAATTTCTGTTTTTTCGGCAGGTTCGGCTTCTACCGTTAAAGTATCGCCTATATTAATTTTGGCAAACAACGTGGCGAGTTCGTGGTATCCGTTGGGGAGTTTTCCGGTGACCTCCAAAAACAAATTTACTTTGGCCGGGCAAAAGCGGGTGATTTTCATTTTAGTTTACGCTCCGTGTTGTGCACCAAAGAACCCCAGTGGTATTCCTCGGTGGTTAAAAGTTCGCCGTTTTCGGCATAAATATTGCGGCGGCCTTCCAAAAGTCCGTCGGTATAAAATTCCTCTAATCGCACTTTGCCGTCGGCAAAATAGCCGAAACGCTCTCCGTCCAAGCGGTTGTTGGTGTAATGCTCGCGGTACCAAAGCGCACCGGAGGGGAAATAAATCAAGCGTTCACCGTTTAATTTTCCGTTGGTGTAATTTTCCTCCGATTCCTTGTGGCCGCTTGCGTAAAAAGTTTCTTTTAAGCCTTCAATGTGCCCGCGCACAAAAGATTCCCGTTCACGCACGGTTCCGTCGTTTTGTGTAACGGTGCGTTCGCCTTCCAGTTGGGAATTTTTATAAGAACAGCGCGTGTGGAGTATATCGTTTTTAATAGGGGTAAAATATTCCGCAGGTCCCTGTAACACGCCGTTAAAATATTCCTCGCGCGAACTAATCCGGCCGTTATCTTCGTAGCGAAAGAGCGCCCCGTGGAGTTTATTATTTTTGTAATGCGCTTCGGTTTTTACTTGTCCGTTTTCGTTAAATTCCTTTACTTCTCCGTCGGGGATAGTTCCTAAAATTTCCAATGTAGCCCCGTTGGAGGACAGCGTTTCCTCTGCTACTTCCTTTCCGTTAATATAGAACGAATTGGCTCCTTTGCTTGTTTTGAGTACGGTGCCGGGATAGTGGTGGTGTGGTTTTTCTTCTTTGTGTTTTCCTTCGGCGAGGGCGTGCGTTCGCTCCGTAATGCTGACGAGTTGTCCGTCCTTATATTCTTCGGTAAAAGTAACAGAATTATCCGTCAGGTTGATAACCTCAAACTTACCGTTTAGTTTTCCGCCCGCAAGGTGCTTTATGGTGGCAGAAGATGCGGCCAATTCTGTTACTTCGCCGTCTGGTAATGTGCCGGTAGTATTGATGATGTTTTGTTCTTTATCCAAAAATTCCTTAGCCAACGGGGTGGCTTTGTAATAGGTGCGTGTTGTCGGCGTAGATACGCAAATAATTTTTTCTTTCATAATTCAAGGCTCCCTAAGGGATTTGCAATTATTTTACAAATTTATGGCGCGGTGTTACGTTTTTAATAAAGAAAGGCGGGGTTGTAACGTATGTCCCACATTTCCCGTAGCCATTTCCGCTGTCATCCCCGAAGGTTTCTGCCGGGGATCTCGTAGTTTTGCAAGGGAACAAGTCCGACGAACAACAGATCCTGGACTACGACTTTCCAAGATGACGGCAACGACGAACAACAGATTCCCGACTACAACGTTCGGGAATGACGACAAAGACAAGAACTGAACAAGACGCTTCCCTCTAAAAATGACAACAACAAGCAAAAAGGCAAAAGCAAATGTCATCCCCGAGTGTTTT
>UQJU01000069.1 GCA_900541355.1 Candidatus Avelusimicrobium fimicolum
CAAGTTGAAGGCGGAGGAACCCGTGTTAATGGACTTCGGCTGTTTTTACGAAGGGTACTGCTCGGATATGACGCGCAGTTGGTGGCACGGCAAGAAAGAGCCGGCCGAATACAAAAAGATTTGGAACATTGTGGACAAAGCCCGTACGGCAGGTGTAAAAGCCTTGCGCCCCGGGGTGGCCGCGGGAGATATTGACCGCGCCGCCCGCAGCGTAATAGAAGCCGCCGGGTATGGGAAGGAATTTTTCCACACTACGGGCCACGCGATTGGCCTGGTGGTGCACGACCGTCCGATTTTGCGCTCCTGCGCGCCGGATGAGTTGGAGGAAAACTTTGTAGTAACCGTGGAGCCCGGCATTTATTTTGACGGGCGCTGGGGTATCCGCTTGGAAGACAGTTATCTGCTTACCAAGGACGGTTCCAAAAAATTGACGCACAAATAGATTCTTGGGCTTTGGCCCGAAAAGAGGTAATAAAAATGCTTAGTACGACAGAATTTCGTGAAGGTCTTATTTTTGAAGACGAAAACGGTCAGTTGGTAGAAATTATTGAATTTCAGCACCACCGCAAAAGCCAGGCCCGCGCCGTCGTTCGTGTGAAATTGCGCAATATTCACACCGGGTCCGTGATTGAAACGGCCTACCGCCCCGAAGACAAATTCAAAGAAGTGGAAGTTGAAAAACGCCCCTTCCAATATTTGTACACCAATGGCGATATGGCTACCTTTATGAACGCGGAAACCTACGACCAAATTGAAGTGCCCCTTAAAAAATTGGGCGATTTGAGCAAATATTTAAAAGATAATATGGATGCTATCGGCATTTATATTAACAACCAACTTTTTAATGTGGAACTGCCGATTAAAGTACCGCTTAAAATTGCTTCCACTGTTCCGGGTGTAAAGGGCGACACCGTCGCTAACACCACCAAGGAAGCCACCTTGGAAACCGGCGCTGTAATCAAAGTGCCGCTTTTCATCAACGAAGGCGATACTGTTTTGGTGGATACCCGCACCGGCAACTACGTTGAACGCGTGGCGGCCTAATGTTTTATAAGCGCATAGTCCTGTTGGGGCTGTGTTTGTGGGCCTCGTCGGGGCTATGCGCTTTTACCTTGCAGTACGGTTCTTTGTTTAAGGTGGCAGATATTACGCTTAGCCAAGAGGGTAAACCGGTTCTGCCGCTTGCCCGCGGAAAATATGCCAATATCCGCGTGCTTACCAAAGATACTTTTGAGATATTAAAAAAGTGTCCGGCCTCTTGCCGACAAACGGCAGATAAAGGCGAAATTTCCATACACGGGTTCCGCCCGGCCAAAACTCGCCCCGGTATGTGGATTGCCGAGGTGGCTTACGATGAAAAATGGCTGGTTATTTTTTTAATATTTCAAAATAAGGAAGGTTTTGGCGTAGTTGCGCCGGAGCATTTTGTATTTTTGGATAAAACATTACGAGCGCGTACCGAACAGTTGTTATCGGCCCGCGCACAGGAAGAAAAATGAAGTGCGTATTAAAACGCACCGGCGAAACGCTGGCGCAAGAAATAGAAATGGCAAATTCGTATTGGACCCGCTTAAAAGGTTTGATGTTCCGGCGCGGGCTTGCGTTTGGAAAAGGGCTTTTGCTGGACCCTTGTCCGCAGATACACACTTGCTTTATGCGCTTTGCGATAGATGCCGTATTTTTTGATAAAAACGGGCGCGTGTTGTATGTGGCGGAGCAAATGAAGCCGTGGCGTTTTAGCCGCTTTGTGCGCGGCTCGCGCTATACGTTGGAACTGGCGGGCGGCACACTTGCCGGGCGGGTAAAATCCGGCGACGAAGTGGCGCTTATCAAATAACGATTTTAATTTTTATATAGAGGTTACAAATGAAAGTAAAGCAACTGGTTTTGGTTTTGACGGCGTTGTTTCTGTGCGCTCCGGGCGCGTTTGCCCGCAATATTTGGGACGATTTCGGCGCGAACGTAACCCAGCAAAACGTCCGTGCTTTTACGAAGGACTTGGGCGGCATTATCGGCTCGGGCACTTATACTACGGGCCGTATTTTGGGATGGGGGGGATTTCAAATCGGCCCCCGTGCCAGTATGGTTTTTAAAATGAGTAAAGGTAACGGTGAGGATCGTGCCACCCAACAGCATACCGCCTTGGGCGACCGCGACGAAGTGGGAGCGGTGGAATACCCGTGGTTGCAGGCAGATATCGGGATGCCGTTTCGTATTGACGGGTTTATCCGCGCGAGCAGTTACCAAGGTTTGACGATTGCCGGCGGCGGTCTGCGCTGGGGAATTACCCGCCCGAACGAAATGTTAGGCTCCTTTCAACCTATGTTGGTGGTGGCGGCCCATAGCGCGAGCGCGCGTGATTTTTCTGCCGCGCATTATAATGCCAGTTTAGTGCTGTCTATGAAGTTTAAATATTTTGTGCCGTATGTGGGCGGCGGGGTAGATTATACCACGCTTAATATTAACCAGGCTATGCTGGCCCCCGAACTTATTGGCACGCACGAACACGCCGCCACGGCGCGCGCTACGGCGGGTTTTAACTTTAAATTGCCGTCGTACTTGGATTTAAGTTTAGCCGCCAACTATGCCTATTACGGTTTAGGCGCGGAAGCGTCCTTGTCCTTGCGGTTTTAGTTTTAACCAAAAAATATTTTTTTATAAATAGGGTGGCGAGAGCCGCCTTTTTTAATCCTTTTTTGTAGTCAACAAAAATTATTTTTTCTTGTAATATATTCACAAGGGGGGAACTTTTATGAAGAATATTCCTGTGGCTTCGGCCATAGAACTTAAAGACCAAGTATCGTACCAGCCCGGGCAGATTGTCAGCAAAACCTTGGTGCAAAACGGCGCGGTAAGCATTACGCTGTTTGCCTTTGATAAGGGCGAAGAAATCAGTACGCACGAATCGGGCGGGGATGCCTTGGTATTGTGCCTGGACGGCAAAGGCGAGGTAACCATAGACGGCGTAAAGCACGAACTGTCGGCAGGGGAAGCAATTTTAATGCCGGCCCGCCACCCGCACGCGGTGTATGGCAAAGAACAGTTTAAAATGATGCTAACCGTTGTTTTTTAAGATATAAAAAACCCCGCTTTTAAGCGGGGTTTTTCTCTGGCAAGTTATAATTACTTGTAGTAAATTTCCTTTTTGGTTTTGTTGGCGGTTTCTTGCCCGGCGACGGCTTCTAACACCGCAAAGGCAAAGTCTATCGTGGCGGCCGCGCTCTTGCCCGTAACAATATTTCCGTCCGTTACGGCATAATCGTCGTGATAAATACCGCCGAAGTCCTCGTCCATAGAGGTAAAGCAAGTATAATTTTTGCCTTTTAAATACCCTGCGTGGCCCAGTAAGGTGGGGCCTGCACAAATGGCGGCTACTACTTTGCCTGCTTCTATAAAAGTTTTAATAAGAGCCTGTACGGCGGGGCTTGCTTCCAAGGCTTTGTATTCCGGCCCGCCGGGAATAACCAGGGCCGCATAGTCAGCCGCATTTAGTTGGGAAAACGGATTCAATTTTGTACAGGTAAGGCCAAAGCGTCCGGTGGCATCTTGGTCAAGCAAGGAATAAATATCCACACTCAGCCCGCCCCGGCGCAAAATAGCATAAGTGCCTACTGCTTCAATTTCTTCAAATCCGTCTGTTAAAATCATACAAACTTTTTTCATTTATTCTTCCTCCGTGCGCGGGGCATATGGTTCAAAAACCCCGTCAAAAAGCATTTCTTCGGCCAGTCTGGCTGCATCGGCAATACACCCTTGGCAACTGCGCAAAACCTTGCCCGATTCTATCCCTTTTAATTCGCGGCAGACGGTTGAGCCGTTCCACTCCTTAAAGCGGGTCATAAGTTGTTGGCCTAGTTTTATGGTGCTTCCGCGGCCCGAACGGTCGTTTGGGTTTCCGTTGCTGTTTTTTAGTCCGGCCAGCATTAAGAGCCCGCACACGGCTCCGCAGGTGGCCCCGCTGGCCGCAATTCCGGCGCCAAAGGCTTCCATTGCGCGCAGGGCATCAGCCGCGCTCATATTTAGCAGGCCGCAATAAGTGCAAGCCACCGCTTGTGCGCAATTATAGCCGCGCTTGTGGAGAGCGGTGGCTTCTTGTACGCGAGATTTTAACATTGTAAAAATTCCTCCTGATAAAAAATAGCCCCGCTTGCACGGGGCTTTAAATTAGTTTGCCGCTTTTTGAAGGGCACTTACTTTATCCGTCTTTTCCCACGGAAATTCTTTGCGGCCAAAGTGTCCGAAAGATGCCGTTTGCAGGTAAATAGGATTGCGCAGTTTGAAATATTCAATAATGCCGCGCGGGGTCATCGGGAAAATCTTGCGCGCAATTTGCGCCAGTTTTTCGTCGGGCAGAACGCCTGTTCCGTCCGTATCTACATAAAAGCCGACGGGTTCGTCGCGCCCGATAGCATACGCGATTTGTACCGTGCATTCTTTGGCAAGTTTAGCGGCTACAATATTTTTGGCAATGTAGCGCGCCATATATGCCGCAGAGCGGTCCACCTTGGTCGGGTCCTTGCCGGAGAAGGCTCCTCCTCCGTGCGGGCAGCGACCGCCGTAGGTATCCACGATAATTTTACGCCCGGTAAGCCCGGTGTCGGACTGCGGGCCGCCGATAACAAATTTTCCTGTCGGGTTGATATAGATTTTAGTATCTTTATCAATCCATTTTTTAACAGCCGGAATAATGGCCGCGGCTTCAATTTCTTTTTTAGATTTTTCGGTAATTTTACTGCCTGTTCTATCCAAAATATCTTCGGTATGTTGGGTGGAAACCACTACTGTATCCACGCGCACGGGCTTGCCGTCCACATATTCCACCGTTACCTGGCTTTTTGCATCCGGGCCTAAATAGGGGAGCATTTTCGTTCGGCGTGCTTTTTCCAAATTCTTTAAGATTTCGTGCGAAAGCACCAAAGATAATGGCATATATTCCATTGTTTCGTCCACGGCATAACCCACCATTAAGCCCTGGTCTCCCGCACCGCCTACGTCAACCCCTTGGCTGATGTCGGGCGATTGCTTGCCAATGACGTTAATTACGGCGCAGGTTTTGTAGTTAAAACCGTATTTGGCGTCGTCGTAACCGATATTTTTTATTACGTCGCGCGCAATTTGTTCCACATCTACCCAAGTGCGGGTGGTAATTTCACCGCCTACAATCACAAGTCCCCTCGTAATATATGTTTCGCACGCGACGCGGGCCGTTTTGTCTTTCTTTAAAATTTCATCTAAAATCGCATCAGAAATTTGGTCGCAGACCTTGTCCGGATGTCCCTTGGAAACGGATTCGGAAGTAAAGTAACATTTGCCTTGTTTAATCATAGTACGGCTCCTAGATACAAATTTGAGGGGTATTAAATATATTATAGCACTTTGGAAAATCTGCGTGGAGATAAGCCTGTTTCCTGTGGGGTTTTGGGGGAAAACATTTTGTTGTCGGCGCGCTAGGGTTCGGGGAGAGGTTGTTATTAAATAAGACGGTTATTCTGAACTTGTTTCAGAATCTACCTTATGAGTTGTTTGGTGGTTTTTTATTAAAAAGTCATACCGGGAGGTTTGGTAGCGTTGAGTGTTCCGGTATCTGTTGTTTTACTCTTTTTGAGTAACAACAGATCCTGGACTACAACTTTCCAGGATGGCGGCAATTACAAAAGACGAACAAAAGCCTTTCCGCCAAGGGCTTTTTAAAATAACAACAAAAAGCAAAAGCGCACGTCATCCCCGAGCCCTGCGGGCGGCACCCTGGCAGGCGGCACCCTAGCGGCCCGCCACTCTTTCGGGAATGACAAGAAAAAGAAGTTGTTTATTGATTGGCCGTT
>UQJU01000070.1 GCA_900541355.1 Candidatus Avelusimicrobium fimicolum
GATTTCGCCTTCAGCCGCATACGCCATGCATGCCGCCCCGATGGATAATACTGCCGCCGCCGCACATTTCCGCCCGCTTGTTGGCATATTGAGCAGGGTACAAAGAAACCCCGCCGAAAGGCACCTCTGTTACGCAAAAGCCCAGTTGGCGCAAGCGGTCAATAACGCCCCCGCCGCACCCGGCATCCACAAATACACCGTCCGGACGGAAGATATTTATCTGCCGAGCGGCTCTGTCGGCCAACGTCATATTGTCAAGCCGCCGGAATACCAAGGGCGCAAAGGCCTGCAAACCCTGGCGGCAGAAAATAACACTTCTGTCATCACCGAAGCGTGCCGGGTCAATGCCCATAATTTTAGGGGCAAAGCACACCTCCGCCGGGCTGTACGAGCGGGAACAGGCAGACAAAACAGAATCTATGGGAATTAACACATTTTCAGCACTTGCGGTAAAATCACACAAATATTCCTGGCGGAAAATAGTATCCGGCGTTTCATCTTTCAAGCGTGCAAGTTCCGCGGGAGAAATGACACCCGATTCGTCCGCACGGAAAACCCCCGTCCACCACACAGCAGGTTCCGCCAAGGCAGATTTTTGCGCCCGGTTAAACAATTCAAAAAAGGCGTTCTGCCCCTTAGGAGTTCCCATAAAAACGGCCCACCCCTCCCGCGACAAAAGCATCGGGCGGATAATTTCCGTAAACACATCCGGCTTAATTTGCGCGTATTCGTCCAGCACTACACCGTCGGCATAGGTACCGCGCAGGGCATCGGGGTTATCGGCCCCGCACACCCAAATCCGCGCGCCGTTAGGCAAACAGACAGCCAGTTCACTTTCGTTTACAGTAACGTCCGGCAAAGGCGCGGTATAGCGTTTGACATAATCCCAAGCAATCATTTTGGCCTGCTTTAAAAAGGGGGCAATATAAAAATACCGCGCGTGAGGAAGCGGATTTTGCAATGCTTTTTTAAGCAAATGATTGACGGCACAAACTGTTTTACCCAGTTGGCGGTGCGTAACCAATACGCAAAAGCGGTGGCTTTCCAACTGCGGGTGAATTTGCGCTTGGACCGGGCGCGGGGAATAGGGAATAACAATAGCGGCTTTGTTCATTTCGTTTCCTCCCAACGCACAACAATATCCGTATGAGGAACTTCCTCTTTTCCGTCCTTCCACCCCAACAGATTTTTGGCGGTAAATACGGCAAAGGACGAGGAATAATTGCCACGCAGACTGTTTTGGATAAGGATATTTCCCTGTAAGTCGCGCGCTTTTTGGACGGCCAGACGGAAGGCGGGATGCTTTTTTTCCCAAGAGGATAGAACCGCACAGGTAGTACCCAACATTTTGGCAAAAGCGGCAAAGGTGGGCAATTCGGCGGCGGTTTCCACCAGACTGATACTGCCGTCGCGCTTTTGCACCTCGGTAACGCTAAACGGAGCCACATTAAAAAAAGCGAGCAGACGCTCGCAATACTCCGGCTGATAGGAGAGCGGTTTTTTAGCAGGCATATAAAAAACTCCAAATAAGAATTACGGGGCTAATAAAAAGTCCCGTTTGGCATATTCGGAAAGTAAAAGGAAAGGATGGGCGGTGCGCCCGGAGATAAAAAAATTACAAACCGCTTTTTGCGCTTTGTAATTATATTTATATTATAGCAAAGTATTTTTTATTTGTCAAATTTATTTTCCCAGCAAAAGAGATTTGCCTTAAAATCGCACGCATAAAAAGGCACGCCTTTGGGGCACAAAAAGGGCAAAAAATGCCGTTCTTTTACAAATTCCTGCCACGTTAAAAAGGAATTT
This sequence comes from Candidatus Avelusimicrobium fimicolum, assembly GCA_900541355.1. GTDB lineage: Bacteria > Elusimicrobiota > Elusimicrobia > Elusimicrobiales > Elusimicrobiaceae > Avelusimicrobium > Avelusimicrobium fimicola. The sequence goes on from UQJU01000070.1 coordinate 1,807, forward strand.
TCATCCGGTAAATCTGCGCCGTTTTCTGCGGCAAAAAAGCGGTTATACACGCTTATTAGTTTTTGTAAACAGATGTCCCCCGCCGGCGAAGCCAAGCCCCCGCGCACCCCTTCCACCGGGGCAGACAAGCGCGAGGCCCGTGCAAAAATACAGTTTTCCAAATCAATTTTAGCGGATAAATTCATAAAAAGGACGTAAAAAAGGCCCCTGCGAAAGGGGCCTTTAAACAAACCGAAACAGGCTACCAATGCAGTAAATAAGGCGGGATTAAGAGCAGCATAGAGAGCACAGCCAAAACAATTTGCAGGCCCAAATTCCACCGGGCCCATTTAAGCCAGGGAATCCCCGCCATACCGATAGCCGCCATTGTAACAGGGGCGGTAGGGATAATTGCGTTCGTCCAGCCTTCGCCAAACTGGTAAGCCAAAATGGATAGTTGCGGGCTGATACCCAATAAATCGGACAACGGAATCATCACAGGCATTGTCAGCACGGCTTGGCCGGAGCCGGACGCCACAAAAAAGTTGATAAACGTATGCGCCCAAAACATCCCTTCCACGGCAACCAAGGGGTGCTGTTGCCCAATAATCTGCACAATGGCGTGCAATACGGTATCCAAAATGCGCCCGTCGGAAGCAATCACCACAATCGCACGCGCCAATGCAAGCATAATAGAGACGCTGACCATACTGCGCGCGCCGTCAATAATGGCATCCGTCGTTTGGTTTAAAGACAAGCGGCCAATCACAGCCGACACCAAGCCCACACCTAAAAACAGGCCGGAAATTTCAATAATATACCAATGATACACCGCCACTCCATAAACAAGAGTGGCCATACCCAAGGCAAAAACTACCGAAATCCAAATATGCGAGGATTTAAAAGTCGGCTTTTCCAGCACGTTTAAATGCAGGTTTTTGCGTTTTTCCTTATCGGCCTCGTAAGTGATACTTTTAGTGGGGTTTTTGCGGACTTTTTCCCCATACCAAGTAACAAACCCGATAACAACCGCCGTACAAATTGCCCACACCGCCGCACGGTAGCCCAAACCGGAATAAAGGGGCAACTGCGCAATCCCCTGGGAAATGCCGACTGTAAACGGATTCATAAACGCCGAGCCAAACCCCACCCACGCGCCTAAAAAGGGGATACTTACCCCCACCGCCGTATCATACCCCAAGGAGAGCGCAAGCGGGATAAACAGCGGGATGAAGATAAGGGTTTCCTCCTCCATACCAAACACCGCTCCGCCCAAGGAAAACAGTATCATACTGGCGGGAATAAAGAATTTTTTTAGCCCGTCTCTGCGCGAGAACAAATAACTTGTACCCAAAATCACGGCGTTTACCGTGCCGGTGCGTTCCAAAATGGTAAAAATCGCCCCGGTAATAAAAATAAACACGATGATATCGGCGCAATCGCCAAAGGCCTTAGCGGGAGCCGTCAGCACGGCGGCAAGGCCCTGAGGGTTGGACTCCACTTTATGATAGGACCCGGCCACGGTATAGGAACGGCCGTCTTTTTGGACGGTGTTATACTGCCCGGCGGGCAGGAGGTACGTCAGCGCGGCCATAACCAGCATAATGGCAAAAATTAGGCCGTAAATGTTAAGGGAAAAACCAGATTTCATTTTTACATTATAGATAATTTCCCTAATGCTCCGCCTAAAAATCGCTAATGGCGTAAAAAATCCGCCAGTTCGCGCAAAAAGCAGATGACGCCAACCGCCCCCACGAAGTAGAAAACAAAATATAGACACATATTTAGAAACCGCGGTTAGCAAAGTTAAGCCAATCGGCCGGAAGCCTTTTTCACATAGGGCGGCTACGTTGGAATCTTAACTTTACTAACCCAAACATCTTTTTATTTGCTACAATAGACTTGCGTTCCCTGGCGGAAAACACGCAAGCAAGAGCGCACAAGCAATTATGCCGCAGGCGCGGCACGGGTTTAGAGGATTAAACCCTTGGTATGTTGCTTCTGTTAGGATAGAAACAAGATTGTACGCCCGTAAGATAAACAAGTTAGGGCTTGTTTATAAATGTTAGTATAGTAAGTATTGTTAGTATTTGTCAAGCGTTTTTTGGGCCTAATTGGGTCAAGGCATTTTTAGAGAGGAGCCAATGATAAACAAGTTTGAAAAACAACTGGAAAAATGGAACGGCGGTGTATTGCGCGGAGCCCAAGCCAAGTTAGCAAGGCTCCTGCAAGTATCCACCGCTACGGTCGCCTTGTGGGCTACCGGGAAAAGACGCCCCTCCAAGGGATATGTGGCCCAAATGGCGCAACTTTTCGGGCTAGATGAGTTTTATATTATGCGGCTTTTTACCCCCGCTACCACCTATCCCGAAGTGAATCCACTTTCCCCTTTGCCTGCTTTACGCGACGCGCAAACCCCGGAAAACACTTACACTGCTGACAATCCCGCCACGCAAAGCAACAGTGTTTCCGTACCGCTTTTGTCTGCCGTGCCTTTGCTCTACCCTGATTTAACCGGGTGCGAGATAACCGAGTGGTGGACGCTCCCGCGCCAACGGGCACAAAGCGGGAAATACCTACTGGAATTGGACAACGCCCTGTGGCTTATTAAACCCACTCACGAATTTTTAGACGGAAAAAAAATGCTTATTTCCGCCAAAGGCTCCTTTCTATTAGTCCAAGTGCAAGGCGCAACACTTTTGCAGGGTAACAGACAGACCTTACCGACGGACCAAGCCCAGGCGCACGGTTTGGCGGTGTTAAAAATTAGTTATATAGTATAATGCCCCTTGATTTTGGCCGAAACTCCGTTATACTATTCATATCCCTAGTAAGGGCCGGCAGAAAACTACCCCGGCGCATCAGCCTTTCCGGATGATGTCAGGCGGTGCGAACGGATGATAACTGTTCCCGGTTGTTTGGCTTGCGGGCGCGAAGAGCGTGGCAAGGCAAGGGACTGCGGAAGCAGAAAAAAAGTTCTTTGAGGATTGTACGGCACGGAACAGGTACGTTTGGTGTGCAAAGACCGCTGCACAAACTTTGGACCGACAACCCGAGGGTTGTTGGAGTCAGCCAAAGGTATGGGGCGGAGCAACCTTCGGCAGGTTCGGTGCGGCACCGCAAAACTTTGAACTGTTGGATTATCGTGGGATAAGAGAGTAATTATGGAGAAATCGGCTGATTGAGACCCCTGCGTTGAATAAACACAGGGGTCTCGCTTTTTAATAGTTTTTATGAATATTGGGATTCCACCTGGCTTCGTATCCAGCATCTGTCGTCGTGCCAGAATTATTACATATTACAAAATTGTACTTTATAGTACGGGTAGCACAGGTGTGCCCATATGGACAATTAGTAGTTGATGAGTTTTCCGTTTGGTAACAACTATATACACAATGCTCTCCACTACTACCAGCATAGACCCCCGCAGGAGCATATTCCACACACCCTTGTCCGGCTTTTACGGTTTTATCACAGGCTTTATACGGAAAGCCCTTCATTTCCGAGCAATTCAACTGACAATTAGCATATCCCATAAACCCCTGTGTATAATCAATAGTACAAGTATAAGTTTGCTCTTTTTGTTCCTGCCATATAAACTTGGATGAGGTTTTTGCACGCCAACAATTCGTATCGGATTTTGGCGTTTGATAAGAACAGCAGGCATTTGTTTCAGGGATATAATATTCGTAACTGCCAGGACAAACACAGCGCGTTCCGTCCCACTTACTTTTTACCTGTCCGTCACACGTTTCTCCCTGCTCTGCTTCGCCACAAACTAAATAGACTTCGTCTTTGTTTTTGAGTTTTAATTTCTGCCAACTCATCGTTTCCCCACTACACGCCGGGAATTTGTAACCAAACAAGTTTAACTCGCTCAAAT
>UQJU01000071.1 GCA_900541355.1 Candidatus Avelusimicrobium fimicolum
ATAAAAATTATCCGTTGTGCAGTGAACTGACCGCCAAGGCGGACTACACGAGCGGCGCGGAGTGCTCGGCGGATACGGAAACTCCTACGCCTACTTATGACTGTACGGGTCCAAAAGATATTTCCCGTACCTGTTCAAGCGGATGCGGAACGGAAACCCGCACGGCTACTTGTGATACCGCTACTGGACAATGGCGGTATGGTGCGTGGAGCAATACTTGCGCGGAAAAACCGCAGGCGGAATCGCGTTCTTGCGATTCTGGTTATACAGGCACGCAAACACGCAGTGCCGTATGCCAAAATGGTTCTTGGGTAATGGGAGAGTGGACCGGAACGTGTACAGCAACTTGTGATATGAATTTGGATTCTGTAAGATATAGTTCCCAAAACTGTGTAATGGGCGGGCATAACCCGAATTGGAAGAAGGGCGTTTGGAGTACCGATACTTGTTCTTGCACTTGCCCAGCCGGTACCACTATGGATGAGGAAGGCGCGTGCATTGTAATTACTACTTGTGATATGACTTCTGCTGATGTATTAAATCTTGCGCAAAGTTGTGAAGCGGGGGCCCATAACCCGAATTGGAAGAAGGGTGTTTGGAGTACCGATATTTGTTCTTGCACCTGCCCGACAGGTACTACTATAGACGAGGAAGGTGCATGTATTGTAAGTGCGTGTCAGCATAATGACCCTAGAGGTAACTTAAGAAACTCCTGCGAGCGTAGTTCGGGTACTTGGAATTTAGATATTTGCGATTGTGTTTGTCCTGCAGGTACTACATATCAGAGGGGTATGTGTGTAAATTCCTCTTGTGGTAATGCAACCTACAAGGCTACACATAAGAGCGAGTGTTGCCCGTCTGCCCCCACCACTGATACTGTGTGTTGGAAAATGGGGTGGACATTTGAATCTGAGGAGGAGATATCTTGGTTCCCTAGTTATAATCACGGATTCTCGGAATGTGAGCCCTCCTACCCTACCAGTCCTTGCCCTGCTAGTAGTTGCGTGGAAGGGAATACCTGCACCTATTTGTCTCATTATGGTTTTTGGAATGTTGGGGATACTGATTGTGTAGGTACCTTAGTTACCGAGAGATGTGATATCGTTAAAAACGGTTGGTAAGGAAGTTTTCTCCATATAAAACTGCCCCGGAGCACTGTAAAAAGTCTCCGGGCTGTTTTTTTTGTGGAGTGATAATAGCAGCCCGCAGGGCTATATTTGGGAGTGTGGGGGAACGTCGTGGGTAATCCACTTGTTGGCGCCCAAAACGCTGCCTTTGCCAATGGTTACGTTGCCAAGAACGGTGGTTTCGGCATAGATGATGACGTCATCCTCTATATTGGGGTGGCGTTTAATGCCTTTGACGGGGTTGCCGTGTTCGTCCAAGGGGAAACTTTTTGCCCCTAAGGTAACGCCCTGATAGAGTTTTACATTGGCACCAATTACGCACGTTTCGCCAATCACCACCCCTGTACCGTGGTCAATAAAAAAGCCAGGCCCGATTTCCGCGCCGGGGTGAATATCAATGCCTGTTAAACTATGGGCATATTCGGTAACGATACGCGGAATCAAACGCACCCCGTTTTTATGTAAAAAGTGGGCCATACGTTGTAAAGTAATGGCGGTAACACCGGGATAGCACAAAAGGGGTTCAACCGGGTTTACGGCGGCAGGGTCGCCCTCGTAGGCGGCGGTAATATCCGTAATCAGCAAGCGTTGGATAGCGGGCAAGGCAAAGATAAAATCGTGCGTGAGCCGGGCCGCCCGGGAACGGCACAAATTGCAGTCTGCTTTTTCTTTACACAAAAAGCAAAGCGCATTTAAAATCTGTATTTCCAACCTTGCGGCTAATTGTTCCAATGTGGCGGGGCAGGCTTTTTGCTCGGTACATTCCAAGGGATATTGGTACAAAAAATCTTTAAACGCGCAAAAAAGTTCTACCGTTTCTTTGGCGGAGGGGATAAACTGGGCCTTTTCGTAAAATTTTTTGTCAAAAGTGCTTTTTAGTTCATCAGTTACGCTGGAAAACGGATTCATAGCGGTCCCTTACATTTTAAAGTCTTCCCCAAGATACAGGCGGCGGGCGTTAGCGTCGTTAAGCAAGGTGTTTTGGTCGCCCTCTACCAAAATTTTACCGTCGTAAATCAAATAAGCACGCTCCGTAAGCGGCAGGGTTTCGCGTACGTTGTGGTCGGTAATCAGCACCCCGATACCTTTATCTTTTAATTTAAAGATCATATGGCGCAAGTCGGATACGGTAATCGGGTCAATACCCACGAAAGGCTCGTCTAACAGGATAATTTTCGGGTTGCTAATCATACAGCGCGCAATTTCCATACGGCGTTTCTCTCCGCCGGAGAGGGTCCACGCTTTTTGCTTGGCTAATTTGGTAAGGCCAAATTCGTTTAACAGGGCTTCCACGCGGCGTTTTTGCTCTTGTTTGTCGTCTAAAATTCGCTCCAATACGGCAAGCAAGTTTTCCTCTACCGTAAGGCCTTTAAAAATGGTGGGTTCCTGTGCAAGATATCCCAGGCCGTGCCGGGCGCGTTCGTACATAGGCAGTTTGGTTACGTCGTCCCCGTCAATAAAAACGCGGCCCTTGGTCGGGCTGATAAAACCGACCATCATATAAAAAGAGGTGGTTTTTCCGGCGCCGTTGGGGCCTAACAGGCCGACGATTTCGCCGGACTTAACGTGTATATCCACTCCTTTTACGACCATACGGTCCTTGTAAACTTTAACAATTTGTTCGCTGCGCAGTTCCATAATTAAAACCCCTAAAATTTGGTGTTGGCGGAGGAGTCGTTAAGCCGGGGGGAAACCGCCCAGCCCTGCACCTTGCCGTCTAATATTATTTTTTTGCCCTCGTTATCCGTTTGCACCTTATCCGCTATTATAGCAAATGTACCTTCCTCACTCGTGCCGTGCAGCAGCGGGCGGGAGCCGTAGGCATAAGATGCGTTGTTGTTCCCGTCATAAATAATGGTGTCGGCTTCCAAGGTTCGCAGGGAGTCCGAAGCGGATGCGCCGCCTTCCAAAAGCAAATGGTTTTTGGCTTGGCGGTAGGTGGCTTTGTCTGCGGTGAGTGTCTGCGGGCCTTGCGGTGTGTCGCGCACCACGCGGACGTTCCCTTCTAAAATAAAAATCTGTTCGTTTAAATCAAAATCTGCCTTTTTTGCATAAGCGGTGGCGGTTCCGTTTTTTTTGTCGGTGTAAATCAGGCGGATTTGTTTGCCTTTGTTGGCGGTTAAAATGCCCTTTTGCGTTTTGTAGTTGTAGCGGGCGTAGTCGGCGTAGGCTTGATATTCGGGTGCATTCGTTTCGGCTTGGCGCAGATAGACGTTCCCTTTGGCGGTAAAGCGGTGTAAGGTGCGTTCGGACAAGGCATAATCGGCGCGGAAACGGTACGTTCCGTTATCGTAAGAAACGTTGCCCTTAAATTCCTCTTGCTGTTTGTCTTTGTAAATTATCCAACTGTCGCTTTGTACTAGTCCGCCCAAAACTGCGGGCATTTTGCTGACGGCGGCTTTTTGTTTTAAATTGCGTTTGGCTTGTGAGAGTTGCTTTTTGGCGGGCGGAATTTTAATCTCCGGCCCTTGGGCGCGTACCGTCCGGCAGCCGCTTACCGCCACAGTTGCCAGCAAAGGGAGCAAAAGGAGCCATTTTGTTTTCATTTGTGTAAGGTTTCCTTGTTTAGTTTTAATTCGTTCGTGCGCGCAGGCAAACGGGTGGTTTGTTTTTTCAGTTCTATTTTGGATAGTTTGGAATCCGTTTCCACACCGCCCTTGGCTGTTACTTTGGCCCCGCCGCGGGTAATGACCGTTTTGGTGTCGGACCAAATGCGGTTTTTGTCCACATCATAGGAAAATTGTTCCGCCGTAATGGTGGCCTTTTCAGTTAAAGATTTTATAATGGCGTGCCCTTCAATAGATACCAGTTTGCTCGGGTAGTCAAAAGAGCCGGTTTCTCCGGTTACTTGCACGCTGTCCCGTCCGTTTTCTTTAAGTAGAAGTACGGGTTTTTTTAAAGTGGCACTTTTTAAATCGGAAAAATCTACCGCATCTGCGCGCAGAATCCATTGTTTTTGGTTGTCCTTGGACTCAAAAATAGAAACCTGTGTAGCCAGTTGCATACCGGCTTCCTCGGCGGGTGAAAAGGTTTCGCTCCCGCCGCAGGCGGCTAACAAAGGTACGATAGAAAACAAAAAGAATTTTCTCATTTTTTATCCAAAAATGCCAAGTATTCAATTAAATCTTTTTCGTCAATAATGCCCACCACCTTGCCGGATTTATCCAGCACCGGCAGATTGTCCACGTGGGTAGAGTGAATCATTTTGGCGGCATCAATGGCGGGACGCGTATCCAAAATATGGTGCGGGTTACGGGTCATTACTTCGGTAATGTTTTTATTGAGCAGGTCCGAGCCGTTTTGCAGTAAGCGGCGCAAATCTCCGTCGGTAAAGTACCCCAGCAGATGACCCTTGCCGTCCACAATGCTGGTGGCCCCGGCGGCCCCGGTTTGGGTCATTACAAACAGCGCGTCTTTGACGGAAGCCGTTTCGCGCACGGTGGGGTTATTTTTGCCCTTGCGCATTAAATCTTTTACTTGCTGGGTAAGCAGTTTGCCCAAGGAGCCTCCCGGGTGAAAAACGGCAAAATCACGTTTTTCAAAATGTTTGATTTTCATTAAGCACAAGGCCAGCGCATCACCCACAGCCAAGGTGGCGGTGGTGGAAGCGGTGGGAGCCAAGTTGTAGGGGCAGGCTTCGCGTTCAATATGGATAGTGAGGTGAATATCGGACATTAATGCCAGTTTAGAATGCGCGTTACCCGTCATACCGATAATGGTTAATTTGCGCCGTTCCAAAGAGGGGAGAATTTTGTTGATTTCCTCGGTTTGTCCGGAAAAAGAAATTGCCAAAATTACGTCGCCGGGCATAATCATCCCCAAGTCTCCGTGCAGGGCTTCCACCGGGTGCACAAAGAAAGACGGCGTACCCGTAGAGGCCAAGGTGGCGGAAATTTTGCGGCCGATAATGCCGCTTTTGCCGATACCCAGCACTACTACGCGGCCCTTGGTCTTGGCAATTACGTCCACGGCTTTTAAAAATTGGTCGTCAATGCTTTTTTTGCTTAGTTCCAAGGCTTCCAATTCTATTTCCAGCACGCGGCGTGCCATACGTTTTACGGCGGTTTCAGAAAATTCTTGTGTCATAGTTTCACCTGTTTATCCACGGGGTCGCTTCGGGTGCGGGCCGTTGGGTTTTAAACGGCTCGGGCAAGCGGGCCGTTACAAAGGAAAAAATAAAATACAACCCCGTACAAACCGTCAAAAGCAGGCCGAGCAATATGGCCTGTTTTTTTAAAGAAGGGGTCCAGACGGGGCGGCTATTAATCATTTGAATTTTTTAACCAGTTCGTCAATGGCGCATAACTGGCGCGTCATTTGGGCGGACATTTTTAAATCTAATGAGTTCGGGCCGTCGGACAAAGCGTGGTCCGGGTCCGGGTGCGCTTCAAAAAATACACCCGCAATCCCAAGTGCGGTTGCCGCTT
>UQJU01000072.1 GCA_900541355.1 Candidatus Avelusimicrobium fimicolum
CCCGTGGTTCATATGCACCAGGTGGCACAGTTCGTGTACGATTAGGTAGTCTTGTACCGCCAGGGGCATTTTGATAATACGGTAAGAATAGTTGATGTTTTTTTTGCCCGAACAACTGGCCCAGCAGGTGCGTTGGTCTTTAATAACGATATTGTTGTATTCCACCCCGATTTTTTCCGCCCACTCTTTTGTTTTATCTTTTAAGGTTTCGTTGGCTTTTTCGCGCAGCCAAACCGTAACCAACGCGGACGGGTCGGATTCTTTGGTGTGTAAATAGACGTGGAAAATTTCCCCGTCAAACGCTACGCCTTCCTCTTGGTCGGGCGTCAGGTACATACGGGCCTCGTAAAAATTGCCGTTGTAAAGCACCTTGTTTTCGCCTGCGGGAGCGGTTTGCTCCGCGGCGGACGAATCCTGCTTGCCGAACACTTCGGGCAATTCTTTTTTCAGCCGTTCAATAAATAGTTTTACGTCGCTTACGACACTCTGCGTATCTGCCATATTTATATTGTATAAAAAACGATTAAATTTTATACAATGAACATATACTTTTGGAGGCGTAATGACTCATACCGATTTAAAGACTACTCCGCTTTGCGCCGCTTGCGAAGCCGCCGGCGGAAAAATGGTGGACTTTCACGGTTGGTTGCTGCCGGTGCAGTTTAAAGGCATATTGGCCGAACATAAAGCCGTGCGCGAAGCCGCCGGGATGTTTGATGTTTCCCATATGGGGCAGTTTTTTGTAGAAGGCAAAGACGCTTGGCCCTTTTTGCAATACATTAACTGCAACAATATAAAAAATACCCCCGGAGTGGGTACTTATTCCCATATTTTAACGGAAAAAGGCACGATTATTGATGATGCCATTTCCTTTTGCTTAACTCCTGAAAAATTTTTAGTGGTGGTAAATGCCGCCTGTATTGACGGCGATTTCGCTTGGTTTACTAAGCAGGCCAAAAACTTTAATGTTACGGTGCGCAACGAAAGCGCTGACTGGGCAATGATTGCTTTGCAAGGCCCCAAAGCCGTAGAAACGGCGGACAAAGTTGTGGCCGGAGCCGCCGATTTGCCGCGCTTTCACATTAAAGAAATTGAACTTTTTGGCGCACGCGGTTATATGACCCGCACCGGATACACCGGGGAAGACGGCGTGGAAATTATGCTTCCCAACAATAAAATTGTAGAACTGTGGGCCGCCTTGCTCGCGCACGGGGTTACTCCGTGCGGTTTGGGGGCGCGTGATGTGCTGCGCTTGGAAGCCGGGTACTTGCTTAACGGAGCAGATGCGGACCAAACCCGCACACCGTACGAAGCCAACTGCGGTTGGGTGGTAAAATTAGCCAAAGAAAATTTTGTAGGAAAAGAGGCTCTTGCCGCGCAGAAGGCGCAAGGGCTTAAAGAAAAACTGACGGCCTTTGTGTTAAAGTCTGCCGGAGTGCCCCGCGCGGGATGCAAAATATTTGTGGGCGCGGAGGAAAAAGGCACGCTGACCAGCGGGACATATTCGCCCTTATTTAAAGGCATTGCCGTCGGTTATGCGGCCTTGGACGTAACGGCCGGGACGGAAGTGGAAATTGAAATTCACGGTAAACGGGTGAAAGCCGATACCGTCAAAACACCCTTTTATAAAAACCGGGTTTAAATTAAGGAGAAATTAATTATGCATACCGAAGAAAATTGCCGCTTTGCTAAAACGCACGAGTGGGCCTGCGCCGCAGACGGCGTAGCCACGGTGGGTATCAGCAACCACGCGCAGGAAGAAATCAGCGATATCGTATTTGTAGATTTGCCCAAGGTGGGCCAAAAGGTTACGGCCGGACAAAATTGCTGTGTGATTGAATCTGTTAAATCGGCCAGCGAAATTTATGCGCCTGTCAGCGGGGAAATTGTGGAAGTCAATGCTGCCTTGGAAGGCGACCCGGCTCTTGTAAACCGCGAACCGCACGGAAACGGCTGGCTGTTCAAAATTAAAATGAGCAATCCCGCCGAATACGACAACTTACTTGACGTAAACGCTTACAAAGCCACCCTCGCCAAATAACAGTTGCCCGGACTATTTATCCCCCGCGGCAAGCGGGGGATTTTACCAAGAGGACTCATCAATGTTTATTCCAAATACTCCATTGGATCAAAAAGAAATGCTGGCTAAAATCGGCGTTTCGTCCGTAAAAGAGTTGCTGGCGCAAATTCCGCAAGAGTTGCTGTACCCCGTCTTAAATTTGCCCCAAGCCCTTACGGAGCAAGAACTTACCGCGCATATACACGCGTTGGCGGAGAAAAATAAACCGCTCAAAAATTTTATTGGCGCCGGTGCCTATGAACATTTTATTCCCGCCGCAGTTAATGCCCTTTCTTCGCGCGGGGAATTTTTAACCGCTTATACGCCTTATCAGGCCGAGGCCAGCCAAGGCACCTTGCAGACGATTTATGAATTTCAAAGTTGCCTTTGCGCCTTAATGGATATGGATGTAGCCACCGCGTCCCATTACGACGGCGCTACCGCCGCGGCGGAGGCCGTTTTGGCGAGCCTTCGTATTACGGGCCGTCAGGAAATTATTGTTTCTTCTGCGTTGCATCCGCACTATAAACAGGTGCTTGATACTTATGTGCGCCACTTGCCGGGTGTGCACATAACCGAAGCCCCCCTGGCGGAGAACGGCACATTGGATTTGGAGGCTTTAAAGGTCCTCTTGTCGGACAAAACGGCTGTGTTTTTGTTGCAGACACCTAACTTTTTCGGTTGTTTGGAACGTGCCGGGGAAGTTTCCGACTTGGTGCATAAGGCGGGGGCGCTGTTGGTCGCGCTTGTACACCCGGTATCGCTCGGTGTGGTGCAAACTCCCGGCTCGTTTAATGCTGATTTTGCCGTAGCCGAGGGACAGCCTTTGGGCAACGCGGTTAATTTCGGCGGGCCGGGGCTGGGCATTATGACGGCAAAAAAAATATATATGCGCCAACTGCCGGGGCGCATTGTGGGTATTGCCAAAGATAAAGACGGCCGCCGCTCTTTCGTGCTGACCTTACAGGCGCGCGAACAGCATATCCGCCGCGAAAAGGCATCTTCTAACATTTGCTCCAACGAGGCTCTGTGCGCGTTAAACGCGGTTATTTATTTGACGCTGCTTGGCCCCAAGGGCTTGCGGGAAGTGGCCGAACTGAATTTGGAGCGCGCACACGAATTAGCCGCCCTCATTAGCGAAGTGCCCGGCTTTAAACTGAAATATTCCGCCCCGTTCTTTAACGAGTTTGTGGTGGAGTGCCCGGTTCCTGCCCAAGATATTATTAACAAATTGGAGCAGAAGGGGCTTGGCGCAGGCTATGCGCTTGCCGGACTGAAAGGGATGGAAAATTGCCTTTTGGTGTGTGCTACGGAAACCAAAACAGCGGCAGATTTAAAAGCCTATCAAATGGCTTTAAAGGGGATTTAATATGGAAGAAATTTTACAACATAGCCAGTTATCTATTGAAAAATCCCAGCCGGGCCGCCGCGGGGTGCGTTTTGCCGCTGTTACAAAGCACGCGGCTGATTATTTGCCGGCGGAATATTTGCGCAAAAGTGCGCCCAAATTGCCCGAAATAAGCGAATTTGAAACTGTGCGCCACTTTACGCGTCTGTCGGAACTGAACTATTGCTTGGACGGCGAGTTTTATCCGCTTGGCTCCTGCACAATGAAATATAACCCCAAGGCTTACGATGTGCTTTCCGCCCTGCCGGCCTTTGCGTCGGCCCACCCGTTTGCGCCGGAAAGTGCGGTGCAGGGTACCTTGGAAATGATGTACAACTTGCAGGAACTTTTAAAGGAAATTACGGGGCTTGCCTCGTTCACCTTGCAGCCGGCGGCCGGCGCGCACGGGGAACTCACGGGCATTATGACGGCCCGCGCTTATCACGACGCCCGCAAAGATTTTAAACGCACAGAAGTCATCGTGCCCGATACTGCCCACGGCACGAATCCTGCTACGGCACATATGGCGGGATACACGGTGGTGAACATTAAGTCCGGCTCCGACGGCTGCGTGGATAAAGAGGCCTTAAAGGCCGCCCTGTCCGACAAAACCGCCGCCGTAATGCTGACCGTTCCCAATACGGTGGGTCTCTTTGAAAAAGACGTGCGCGAAATTGCCGATATGGTACATAAGGCGGGTGCGCTTTTCTATATGGACGGGGCGAATTTTAACGCCTTAATCGGTTTAGCCAAGCCCGCCGATTTCGGCGTAGATATTATGCACTTAAACTTGCATAAAACATTTGCCGCTCCGCACGGCGGCGGTGGCCCGGGCTCCGGCCCTGTGGGCGCGGCGGCGCACGTGGCGCCGTTCTTGCCTAAACCGACGGTGGAACTTAAAGACGGAAGATACACTTTGTCCGGCAAAATGCCTCAAAGTTTGGGTAAAATGAAAGCCTTTTACGGGAACATTGCTGTATGTTTGCGCGGATATTGCTACTTGCGCCAGTTTGACGGTAAAACGCTTAAAGAAATTGCCGAAAATGCCGTATTGGGGGCAAATTATATCCGCGTGGCATTAAAGGGGAAGTTCAATGCCTTTTTTGACAGCCCTTGTATGCACGAGTGTGTGCTGACACAAAATCCGGCAGAAATGAACGGTGTCCATACTTCCGATATCGCCAAGCGTTTGTTGGATTACGGTTTTTACGCGCCGACCATCTACTTCCCGCTGATTGTGCCGGAAGCAATGATGATAGAGCCGACGGAAACCGAAAGTAAACAAATGTTGGATGCGTTTGTGTCGGCAATGGATAAAATATACGACGAGATTAAAACCAATCCGCAAGTCGTAAAAGATGCCCCGCATACCCAATGCGTCAAACGCATTGATGAAGTGTCCGCCGCGCGTGAACCCAACCTGCATTGGTAAGGTCGGCTGGCCAAGTATTAGCAAAGTAAATAGTTGTTTTTAGTAAAAAGGCCGCTCTTGGTGAGCGGCCTTTGTTATTATTATTGTCATTCCCGAGTGCCGTAGTCGGGAATCTGCTGTTTGTCGTTGCAGGTCTCTTCCGAAACGACAGATCCCCGAACCCTGCGGGCCGCCAAACCCTTCGGGGATGACGAAGGAAGAAGATACGCACCAAACCCCTCGGGGATGACAAGCAAAGCAGAATAGCCCCAAGTTTTATGACGGCCTTTGTTTTATTTATTGGTGTTGTTTCGTAGGTTGCGACATTGCCAAAACAGTGTGGCTACACCAGTCAAAAGAGGGGGAAAAGGTAAGCCG
>UQJU01000073.1 GCA_900541355.1 Candidatus Avelusimicrobium fimicolum
AATCCTACCGCCAAAAGCACCGCAGAAATATTCAGATCCGCCGGAATAGACGAGTTTGCCGCCACTAATAAAGTAATTCCAACCCCTACGATAATGCCTATCAGCCCGCCAATGCAAGAAAGCGTAACCGATTCTACCAAAAACTGCATACAAATATCCCAACCGGTCGCACCGATAGCCATACGGATACCGATTTCGCGCGTGCGCTCGGTAACGGACACAAGCATAATGTTCATTACGCCAATACCGCCCACAATAAGGGACACCGCGCCAATCGCGCCCAAGAGCAAACTCATTGTTTTGCCCATTGTTTTGGCCTGTTCAATAAACGAGGCAAAATCGTCCAACTGAAAATCATCCTTGGCAAGCGGATGAATACGGTGCGTATTACGCACGGCATTTTGGATATCCACCTTGGTATTTTCAATAGTGTTAAAATCGGCCACCTTAATAACCACGCGGTCCAGGGCGCGGCGGTTAGAACTGTTCCACCCCGCGTTCATTTTTACCTTGCCCGTGGTATAAGGAATTAGCGCACCTTCGTCCATATCAAAACCCATACCGCTCTGCCCCGTTTTCTGCACCACACCCACCACTTTAAAAGGGATATTGTCCAACACGACCACTTTGTTTAAAGGGTCCACATCACTAAAAATCGTCTTGGCGGCGGAAGCGCCGATAACCAGTACCTGCGCATATTCCGAAATTTCCTTTTCGGTAAACTGCCGGCCCGATTCTATCGGCCAATCGTACGTTTTAAAAATATCGGTGTCCGTAGCCAACACGTCCAAGGCTACACTGGTATTGCGGTATTTTACATCAAAGCCCGTACTAATGTAGGGGGCGGCGGCGGACACGCCGGGCACTTCGCGGATAGCGAGTACGTCATCCATTGTTACGTCTTTGGGGGAGGATATACTGTCGTCCAAATCCCAGGGTTGGCGTAAAAACAAAATATTCGTGCCAAAGCGGGAAACGCTGTCCGACACACTCTTTTGCGCCCCGGAGCCGACCGCCAACATAGTAATTACAGCCGATACGCCGATAACAATGCCCAAACTCGTCAGCGCGGCGCGCATTTTGTTGGCAAAAATCGCTTTGAGCGAAATCTTAAAAATAGAGTAGAAGGAATCCCACATATTATTTTTGAACCTCGTCGCTTATTTTTTCGCCGTCTTTAAATTTAATCAGGCGCGAAGCGAACTCGGCAATGTCCGGCTCGTGCGTGATTAAAATAATGGTTTTACCCATTTCTTTATTAAGGCGCGTAAATAAATCCATTACCTCAATACTCATTTTGGTATCCAGATTACCCGTCGGCTCGTCGGCAAAGATAATCGGCGCATCACACACCAAACTGCGCGCAATAGCCACGCGCTGCTGCTGTCCCCCCGAAAGTTGGTTTGGCAAGTGGAAAGCCCGTTTTTCAAGGCCCACCGCCTTCAAAGCCGCCAAGGCCTTTTCACGCCGCAAGTGGGCGGGAGTGTGATTGTAAATCATAGGCAGTTCCACATTTTCCACCGCGGTTGTACGCTTAATTAAGTTAAAACCCTGGAACACAAAGCCAATCTTGCGGTTGCGCACCCCGGCCAATTTGGATAAGTCCGTCGCCGTTACGTCTATGCCATCCAAAATATACTTACCGCTCGTCGGCTTATCCAAACACCCCAAAATATTCATAAAGGTTGATTTACCCGAACCGGACGGCCCCATTACGGCCACAAATTCGCCCTTTTCTATGGACACGCTCACACCGTTCAGCGCGCGGACTTCCACGTCGCCCAGTTTGTAAATCTTGTACAAATTCTGCGTATCAATCAGCGCCATAGTTTGCTCCTAGCGGCGTCTGCCGGGGCGCGGCGGGCGCATACTATCCGTAGAGCCGGACGCTTTCAAATCGTTCTCGCCCACGACCACCAGATCGCCCTCTTTGATATTGCCACCTGTAATTTCGGTGTTTTTGGTGGCAATAATACCGATTTTCACGTCCACGCGTTCCAACTCTTGCCCGGGTTCCATTTTCCACACGCCCGTATTTTCGTATTTTTGCGTATTGGTGGAGGGGGAGAAACGCAAGGCTTCGTTCGGCACAATCAAAACATCTTTTTTATCCGTGGTGCGGATAGTAAGAGTGGCCGTCATACCGGGTTTTAAGCGCAAATCGCTGTTGTTCACATCAATCACTACGGTATAGGTAGTGCTGGACGAGGAAGACGAAGAAGATGAACTTGAACTTGAACTGTCCACATAGTTGGTACGCACTTGGCGGACCGTACCGTGGAAGGTTTCTCCCATATAACCGTCCAAGGTAAAATCAGCCGTTTGGCCGGGTTGTATTTTGACAATATCCGCCTCGGACACTTTGGCCTCAATCTGCATTTTAGTTAAATCCTGCGCCACCACAAACAATTCCGGTGTGGAGAATCCGGCAGTAATGGTCTGCCCTTCGCTTACTTTGCGCGTGAGTACCATACCGTCAATAGGGGATACGATTTTTGTATTGGATAAATCCTTTTCCGCCGTTTCCAAATTAGATTGCGCCTGCACCACCTGCGCCTGGGCGGAATTTAAACTGCTCTTGGCGTTTACAAAGGCCAGTTCGTATTCCTCCAAGTTTACCTTGGAAACATAGTCCTTTTCATACAAAGCAGAATAACGCTCGTAATTCTTTTTTGCCAAGCGGTAGGAAACCTCGGCCGACGATAAACTTTCCTTGGCGGACGATAAGCGCGCCTTGGCCTCGGCCAACGAAGCCAAAATTTGGGTTTGGTCAATAACGGCCATTAAATCGCCTTTTTTTACTTGGCTGTTGTAATCCACATAAATCTTTAAGATTTCGCCGGAAACCAAAGCGCCGACTTCCGTGGTGTTCACGGGATTAATCGGGCCGGAGGCTTCCACAATATCCACAATATCGCCCTTTTTCACTTCCGCCGTTTTAAACAGCGGGGCAGGCGGCGCGGCAAAGAAATACGCTTTTACTGCCCACACAGCAGCAAGCAGTACCGCCAAAATAAGGAGTTTCTTCCACCAAGAAAGGTGCCAAAATCCTTTTATCATCCGTTTAAAAATATTTTCTTTTTTCATAAATTAATTCGTCCCCATTGCTTGTTTCAAATCTGCTACCGCAGAGGCATAATCGTAGCGGGAAGTCAGCAGGCTGAGTTCCGCATCCGTATAAGCCACCTCGGCATCTTTCAGTTCAATCACATCGCCGATTCCTTCGTTATAGCGGCCTTGCGCAAGGTCCAGGTTTTCCTTGGCCTTTTCCACATTTAATTCCGCTATCGGGATGCTTTCCGCCGCTTCCTGCATTTTAATATACGCGCTTTGTACTTCCAAAAATACATTATTAAGCAAACTGCGGTTATCATTTAGCGTATTTTCCAACGAAATTTTGGCTTGCTTCACCCCGTTATACGTTTTAAAAGCGTTAAAAATAGGCCACTCCACTGCGGCTAAAAGTTTGGTATCCTCGTTATCCAAATAGAAATCGTCGCCGCTTTTGGTATAACCCGCCGACAAGGAGAAGGTGGGAAAAAAGCCCGCCTTGGCCTGGTTTAATTTAATTTGGCTGATACGCACGTCCGTGCGGGCGGATTCCACGTCCGGGCGGTTGGCGTAAGCCGTTTGGACGGCTTCGTCAAATGTTTTATCAAATTTTTCAAACGAAGCAATCTCCGCAACCTTTAATACGTCCGGCACCGTAATTCCCAAAGAATTAGCCAAATCAGCCGAAGCGGTTTTCACCAGGTTTTTTGCGCGGATTAAACGCAATTCTTCGTTATTTAAATTTACTTCTGCCGTCGTAACATCCACCTTGGGGCGCAAGCCCAATCTGTAATAGGCTTCGGCACGTTCGTACTGGTCCTTATACAAATCGCGCGACTTGGTGCGTATTTCCACTGCGCGCGAAGCAGACAAAAGAGCATAATAATTCTTTTTAACCGTACGGATTAAATCGTTTTTAACGCTTTCCAAATTTAATTTGCCCTGCTCTACCACCAATTTTTGCGTTTTAATATTGCGGGCAATATCCGTAACTCCGCTGATAGACAAACTGGCCTGAGCATATACATTTGTATCGCCGTGGTCCGTACGGGGGGAAGACCCCACCTTTTGCACCGTATAGCCTTGGCTGGCACCAACGGAAGCCGTTGGCAAAAATTCGGACTTGGCCAAATTTAAATTTACCTCGGCATTTTGCAACTGTAACTGAGCCGCCACCGCCTTGGGGCTGTTGGCAATGGCCAGTTGTATGCAGTCATCCAGCGAAAGTTCCCGGGTGATATCCGGCAGGGGCTTTCCGTCCGCCCCGCGCGGTGTCATAACCGGGGTGGTATTTTGGACAGTATTCTGCGTGGTTTGGGGGGCCGGTTCCACAGGCGCAATTACAGTCCCGTTCACACAAACACCGCCCCAAAAGCAGGTAAAAAGAAGTAAATAACGAGAATATTTCATACTTATATTATATAAATTCCCTTGTATAGTTAAGCGGCCCCACATAAAGCGCCGCCAGTTGTAGAACACCAAAAGATAGCATTTTATTGCACTTATTTTTATGAGGGGGGGTAACGCTTCCAAAAGTGATAATATATATAAGGAATATGTGGAAACCTATTATTTTGCTTTGTGCCTCCAACCTGTTTATGACGATGGCTTGGTACGGACATTTAAAATTTAAAAATAAAGCCCTTTGGCTGGTTATTTTGGCCAGTTGGGGGATTGCATTTTTTGAATACTGCCTGCAAGTACCCGCAAACCGTATTGGCAGCAATTATTTCTCGGTTACGCAATTAAAGGTAATGCAAGAGGTCATTACGCTGGCCGTTTTTGCAGGTTTTTCGGCGGTTTATTTTAAAGAAAGTTTTAAGTGGAACCACCTGGTTGGTTTTCTCTGTTTGGTGGCGGCGGTATTTTTTGTATTTAAAAAATGGTAATATAGCCCTATGAAGAATAAACACCGGCTGTTTATTAAAATGGCGGAACTGGTGGCCGATCAGTCCACCTGTTGCCGTTTGCAAGTAGGCGCGGTTTTGGTAAAGGACAACCGCGTAATCAGTATGGGGTTTAACGGTACTCCCACCGGGCAACGACATT
>UQJU01000074.1 GCA_900541355.1 Candidatus Avelusimicrobium fimicolum
GTAGTGGGGAAACAATGAGTTGGCAGAAATTAAAACTCAAAAACAAGGAAGAGGTGTATTTGGTCTGCGGAGAGCCGGAAAAGGCAACCCCTGATGAAACTCCGAAATCGTGCCCAAGTGGTTATACCTATGAGTCGTCTTCTAATAAATGTTGTCGTTCTGATGCCCCGTCTTCAACGTCTATGTCTTATGCTTGGGGGGCCCCAAGTAACTGCGATACACCTGATAGCAAGACTGTAAGTTATCCAGGGCTGGGAAGATGTACTTCCTCTTGCCCGCATAGCACTTGTGTAAGATCGGTTACCAATATGTCGGCACAATTTTCTACGGGAACGAGCGAAAAGAAAATGGTGCCGGTGAATCAGTTAACGTGTTATAACGGAAGATTGGTTTACAGAGAAAAAGGGACCGTTTATGATAAACTGGATACTATTATGATAACGTTTCTCAAAGAGGAATGCCCGCGTTCTTGTGTAGATCCCCAATAAAAGATTAAGTCGTATTTTAAAAACAGCCCCGGGAGATGTATTTCCCGGGGCTGTTACTTACCAAATTTACTCCAATTATTTGCTGCCCGTACTGCCAAAGCCGCCTGTTCCGCGGGCCGTGCCGGAAAGGTCATCAGCCTCTTCAAACGACGGGTACAGGGTGGGCAAAACCACCAGTTGTGCAACTTTTTGCCCGGCTTCAAACACAAATTCGCTGTCGTTTAAATTGTACATACACACAAGCAGTTCCCCGCGGTACGGTGCATCCACGAGTCCTGCCATTGCTTTAATGCCTTTGCTTTCCACCGAACTTTTGCCCCAAATAATGCCCGAGGTGTTTTCCGGCAGTTCCACGGCAATCCCGGTGCGAACTTTCACTACCGTATGTGCGGGTAAAACCGTGCGTTCCAAGGCGAACAAGTCTGCGCCCGAATCGGTCGCGTGTGCGCGGTGCGGAAGCAGCGCGCGCGGGTCCAACTTTTTGGCTTTAATAATAGGTTGTTGCATATTAATTCATTAATTTTTCAATTTGCGTAAGCGCGTTTTGCGCGTAAATGCGTACATTTTCGTCGCCTGTTTGCACGAGCACTTTCAACTGTGGAATTAAACTTTTTAAAAGCCCGGTGTCAAAGGCGCGGTCCGAGGAGTAGGCAAAAGCATCCGGGTTGGATAAAACTCCCGCCATATAGGCGGCGGCGCGGGCGGCATTAATACGTTCGTTTTTGTTGGCTGACAGCAGACCCTTTCGTACTGTATCCACGGCGTTGCCCGTCATAAACCCAAGCGCAAGCGCGTAAGTGGCCGCGGCGGGGGAATTATAATCGCGGCGGAGTTCTTTGGCTACTGCCGCCAAGGTGTAAGCGCGGTTTTTGGCAAGCCCGGTAGCAATTTGGCTCTGTACCGAGGGCACAGTTTCCGTTTTGGCCATCTTTAAAAGTTGTTTGGCGGCACCTTCGCTGTGCAAAGAGGTAAGCCACGCAGCGGCCGCCGCACGGGTGTTGTCATCCGCGGAGGACGCGGCCTGCTTTAAATATTTCAGTTGCGCCTTGGCATCGTCCGTCAGCACATTTAAGGAACGGACGGCAAAGGCCGGGTCGTAAGCGTAGAGTCGTACGACATCAAGCGCATAGTTCTGGTCGTTGGGGTTTATAATGCCATAAGCCCCGGCGGCGTACGAGCGCAAAACAAGGTCCTTGCTTTGCAGGGCGTTTTGCAAAACGGGGGTTAATTCCTCATATACCGCCCCCATAGCCGTAATAATAACGGCGGCAAAGGTTTGTTTGAGAGCGTCGTCGTTCTTCAAAACCAAGTTAAAAAGGGCAGGCTCCTGCGCCTTGGACGGCGGATTTTTTACCAAACTGGCTCCGGCGGCAAAAACGGTGTCGGGGTCTTTGGAGGAGCGGAAAATTTGCAACACGCGCTGGTTTTCCGCCGCGGTGCGGTTATTTTTTTGCAGAAGCGGCAGGGCGCTTTGCAGGGAGTTTTGGGCCGAAGCCGATAAGGCGGCGCATAACAAGGCCGCTAAAAAAAGGTGTTTTTTCATATTGTTATTATAGCATTATATAGGAGCGTGCCGGGGCACAAAAAACCCGGGCGCGTGGCCCGGGGAAAGGAGGAGGGAAAAAAATTAATTGCCGGTGGCAATGGCTTCTATCAATCGTTCGGCGTTTGCACCGTCTTTAAAGCGGTTCTTTTCCTGATTGGCGTAAAAACTAAAATTGTTCTCGTTTTTCAGTACAACAATCCGCGTTCCTCCCAGCGCTAACAAAAAGCGCAAGTTGTTTTTGTTTTTCATAATTACCCCACATTTTTCTCATTTGTACATTTATAGAATACCTGTTTCTGTGGGCGCAAACAAGGGTCTTTGGACCCAAGAAAAATTAGGCCCCGGCCTAGGGGATATGGTACAATACCCCTATGAAAAAACTATTTATTTTACTTGTTTGCCTGCTTTGCGCGGGCCTTTGCCGGGCGGAAGAATCCCGCCTGATTATTAATCCCGGACGCGAAACCTTTGTGCATTTTCCGTCCGAAATTATGGGCGATAAATATACGCTTACCGTTTTTTTGCCCGAAGAATTTGTGCCCCTTTCCAAACGCTACCCGGTGGTGTATTTGTTCGGGCCGGGACCAAAGCAGGCCGAGGTCGGGCACGCATTAGCCGCCAAAGAACAGGTGTTGGCGGTGGCGGTTAATTTTAAAGAAGAAGATTATAAAGAGGCGGACAAAA
Organism: Candidatus Avelusimicrobium fimicolum; assembly: GCA_900541355.1. GTDB lineage: Bacteria > Elusimicrobiota > Elusimicrobia > Elusimicrobiales > Elusimicrobiaceae > Avelusimicrobium > Avelusimicrobium fimicola. The sequence goes on from UQJU01000074.1 coordinate 2,719, forward strand.
TCGTGCGTTTTTTAGCGCGCGAGTTGGTGCCGTACATTGATACCAATTATTTAACGCTTGCCACGCCTTCCCGCCGTGTGCTGGCGGTGCAGGGGGAGCCAGCCGCTCGGGTGGCAAAGGAACTTTTCTATAAACCTGAGTTATTTGGCGCGCTCGCGCTTTTTTCGCCCAAGACCGAGGCCGGAAATTGGGAAACTTTGCCCGATAATGCCCGCGTGTTTGTGGCGGGAGAACAAAGCGAATTGGCCGTGGCGCAGGCCTCTTTGGAGCGGGCAAATAAAACCTATGGGCGCGATTTTGCCTTGGCCTATGGCTCCGGGAAAACGGAGTGGTTCAGCGCGTTGCCGCTTGGGTATCTGCTTACTGCGCCCGAAAAAGCCTCGTTAAAGCGTTTGCAGGCCGCCTTATCGGCTAAGGAGTTGATGCCGGGTAATACGGTTGCCTTGCGCGTTAAGGCGCGTTTAAAGGGCGGTTTTGTGTTTGATTATGTGCCGTCTGCGGTGCGGTTCAGCCCGCCGTATTTGGTATGGAACGCGGGCCTGGGCACCTTGGAAAGTGTGCCGGGGGCAGAGAGCGGAAGCATAAAAATACGGGGCGGTGTGGATAAAATTACGTTTTCCACAAAAATTACGCTTAAAAAACAATAAAAATGCCCGAAAAGAGGCGTTTTATGCAAAAAAAAGTAAACTTGTCAACAGTTTTTTGAAAAAGTTTAAAAAATAGGCAAAATGGGGCCTTTTAGATAATCCCCGACGGGAAAAATGGAAGTTTTTATTTTATTCCCCTATACAATGGGTAAGTTATCCACAGAAAAACAGACTTATCCACAGGTTGTGAAAACCTGTTGCCGTTTGATCCTGTAAAAAAGCCCCTTTTAAACCTTAAATGTAGAGTGCCGGGTAAGTTATCCACAACTTATCCACAGTGTGTGGATAACGTGTGTGAAAATAAAAAATATCCGCAGTATGCGCTCTTTTGCTATAATCAAAACAGGAGGATTTTTATATGAAATTAAGAACCTTTTTATTATTTTTATGTTCGGCAGCCTTGTTTGCGTGTGCGTCCTCGCAAAAAAATGACGAGGATATTCCGCGCCCCGCCAAGCGCGACCCGGTGATTGACGAACAAGCCAAGAAGAACGAAAAACTCTATAATCAGAGCGAAGCGCGTATGGCGAAAACCTTGCGCTTGCCCGCGATTACTTACGAATTTGACTCTATCCGTCCGCCGGAATATGCCTATCCTTTCTTGGATAAGGTGGCTAATGTAATGAAAGATAAAACTTCCTTGCACTTGATTGTAGAGGGACATACGGATGTGCTCGGCACGGCGGAATATAACTATTGGCTGGGTGCTTCCCGCGCGGCCGCGATGAAGGCCTATTTGGTTAGCCGCGGGGTAAATGCGGATCGCATCCGCATCCACTCGTACGGCAAGGACAGGCCGCTTACCTTGGATAATTCCAGCGACGGACGCAGAACCAACCGCCGGGTGGAATTTTCG
>UQJU01000075.1 GCA_900541355.1 Candidatus Avelusimicrobium fimicolum
GGCGGCGGTGCAAATAATGTCGGCCTCTTTGACGGCGCGCGGCAAATCGGTTTTGGTATGGCAGATTTTTACGGTGGCGTTTTTGCAGGTCAGCAAATGCGCCAGCGGACGGCCCACCGTGCTGGAGCGGCCGATGACGGCGGCTTCCGCGCCTTCCAGCTGCACGCGGTGGTATTCCAGCAGCCGGATGACGGCCATAGCCGTGCAGGACACAAATCCTTTCAGCGCCTGGATTTCCGCCCAGGTTTTACACAAAAACAAATGGCCCGTGTTGATGTTGGACATACCGTCAATATCTTTTTGCGGGGCCAATAAATCGGCATAGGGGGTGGCGGCCAAATGCGCGGGAAGCGGACGCGGAATTAAAATCGCATCTACATTTTTATCGGCAGATAAATTTTTGACCAAGGCTAAAAACTCTGCTGCCGGGGTTTGGTTATCTACCTCAAAAACTTTTGTATCTACACCTAATTCTTGGGCGGCGGCGACCTCTTTTTTCAGGTACACATACGCCCCGTAATCTTCGGTGGAGCCAATCGCCCGCAAACATACCGGACGGCCTAATTTTTGGCGCGCAACTTCGGCCCTTTGGGGTAAGGGCTGGCGGATTTGAGCGGCTAAGGTGCGTCCTTCTAAAATCATATGTATTATTTTAGCAAATTAGGCGGCTTTATTCGTGTAAAGTCCTAATCAGGTGCAGAAAAACAAGGCGACACTACAAAAAGGTGTCGCCCGAGTAATCGTAAGCGTGCGGCTAATCGGCGGACTGCAAGGTGCGGCCTGGAAGGCCTATTCTTCGTCAATTTTGAGCATAGCCACAAAGGCTTCTTGCGGAATATTCAAACTGCCGATAGACTTCATACGCTTTTTACCTTCCTTCTGTTTTTCCAGCAATTTACGTTTGCGGGAAATATCGCCGCCGTAACACTTGGCGATAACGTCTTTGCGGAAGGCGGGAATCGTCTCGCGGGCAATCACTTTTCCGTTGATAGCGGCCTGTACGGCAACCTCAAACTGTTGGCGGCCGATAAGTTCCTTTAATTTGGCGCATAAGGCACGGCCCATAGTTGCGGCTTTATCTTTGTGTACCACGACGGAGAGCGCATCTACCGCCGTACCGTGGAGCAGAATTTCCATTAATACCACATCGGAACTGCGGAAGCCGGCAACCTCATAATCAAAGGAGGCGTAGCCTTTGGAAACGGATTTCAACTTATTGTAAAAGTCTATAACCATTTCACCCATTGGCATTTCGTACTTGATGATTACGCGTTGGTTGGACAAATGGTCCATACTCATAAAAGTACCGCGTTTTTCTTTCAGCAGGGTCATCACTCCGTCCATAAATTCCACCGGGGTAACGATAGTAATGTGGATAACGGGTTCTTTGATATCAATGATATCGCCGTATGGTGGAAAGTTGGCCGGGTTATCAATGATTTTATAGCCTGGATCGTCCGGCGCATCCGGCAGGGCAGACAGTTCTTGCGGGTGCGATTTGCGCGGGGTAAATTTAACGTGATACACCACGTTGGGGCTGGTGGCAATCAGGGATAAATTAAATTCACGTTCCAACCGCTCCTTTACAATTTCAATGTGCAAAATGCCCATAAAGCCCAAGCGGAACCCAAAACCCAACGCCTTGGAGGTTTCGCTCTGGTAGTGGAAGGACGAGTCGGAAAGATTTAGTTTTTCAAGGGCCTTACGCAGGAGCGGAAAATCCGTTGTTTCCACCGGGAAGATACTGGCAAACACCACAGGCTTGGCGTCGGCATAGCCGGGGAGTGCTTTGTCTGCGGGGCGTTCGGCTAATGTAACGGTATCGCCCACTTTTACCTGGTGTATGTCCTTAATGCCGGCTACCAAATAGCCTACTTCTCCTGCGGAAAGTTCTTTGTCTTTATGCAGTTGCTTGGGCGTCATATAGCCCAGTTCTTCAATTTTATAGGTTGTGCCGGAGGACATAAATTTGATAATTTGGCCCGGCTTGACGGTTCCGTCCACAATGCGCACATACATAATTACACCGCGGAACGGGTCGTAATACGAGTCAAAAATAAGTGCGCGCAAGGGATCGTTCGGGTCGCCCTGCGGAGCGGGAATATCGGTAATAATACGGTCCAACAGGTGTTCTATTCCCATCCCTGTTTTTGCGCTGACGCGCTCGGCTTCAATCGGCTCTTTTAAAATATCCCATAATTGTTCTTCTGAGGTGTCCGCATCGGATTGGGACAAGTCCACCTTGTTCATTACCGGGATAATTTTTAGCCCCAGACTTTGCGCCAAATGCGCGTGCGCCACGGTCTGCGCTTCCACCCCTTGCGAAGCATCTACCAACAGTAAAACCCCCTCACAGGCGCGCAGGGAGCGGGCGACCTCATAGGAAAAATCTACGTGACCGGGGGTGTCAATAAGATTTAAAATATAATCTTTGTATAAAATGCGTACCGCTTTTGCTTTAATGGTAATCCCGCGCTCGCGTTCCAAGTCCATACCGTCTAGCAGTTGGGCTTGCATTTTACGCTTCGGCACGGTGCCGGTATCCTCCAAAATGCGGTCGGATAGGGTTGTCTTGCCGTGGTCAATATGGGCCACGATAGAAAAGTTACGAATCTTCATTTTTGTTATTATCAATTAATTGCCGGATTTCAGCCGAACTGCCCATTAACAGGGCGGCTTGGGCCAAATCGGAACAGTTTTCAAAATTTAAATTGCGTATGTTGTTTTTTACGCGCAGATACATACGCGGCGTGACGGAAAGAGCATCTACCCCCAGGCCCAATAATACAGGCAACATACGGGAATCGGCGGCGATTTCCCCGCAGATGCAAACCCGTTTGTTACGTTTATGGGCGGTTTGGATAATTTGGTTTATCGTACGCGCCACGGCAGGGTGGCAGGGGTCGTACATATGGGCGACTTCCTGGTTCACGCGGTCCACCGCTATTAGATATTGTATCAAGTCATTAGTGCCAATGGAAATAAAATCCAGTTCCCCAATCATTCCATCCAAGGCAATTGCCGCTGCGGGGACCTCAATCATTGCGCCCAAGGCCACTCGGTTTAAAGGTTTTTTGCCTTTGGATTCCAACTCTTTTAATACCTCGTTAAAGGCTTTGCGGACGTGGCGGACCTCCTCTACCGTAGAGACCATTGGAATCATTATTTTTACTTGCGCCGGCACTTCGCAGGCCGTTCGTACGATGGCGCGCAATTGTGTATAAAGTAACTCCGGGTTCTTTAAAAATAAACGGATGCCGCGGCAGCCCATAAAGGGGTTGGCGTCTTTATCAAATTCATCTAACGGAAAATCGGGCATTTTATCCGCGCCCAGGTCCGCCAGCCGGATAGCCGTAGGGCGCATATCAAAGCGTTTTAAAACCGCCAAATACATACGGTATTGGTCGTCCTCGGTAGGCGGCGTGGGTGTATTCATATACAAAAATTCCGTGCGTAACAGACCTAAACCGTCGGTAATTAAACGCTTGTTTTCTTTGTTATCGGTGCGCGGGTCGTAATTGACGTAGAGTTTTACCCCGCGTCCGTCCTGCGTGATGACAGGCAGGTGGTTAATGGTTTTTAAAAGCGCATCTGTCTTTTTTATTTCGCGTTGGATTTTGCGGTAATTGGCTAGTGTGTAGCGGTCCGGATTGATAACCAAAAGGCCGTTTTCCCCGTCAATAATCAGGGTGTCGCCGTTTTTTACATCTTTGGAAGCGGTTGACAGCCCGACCACGGCGGGTAAATTTAAACTTTGTGCCAAGAGCGCGGTATGGCTCGTCTTCCC
>UQJU01000076.1 GCA_900541355.1 Candidatus Avelusimicrobium fimicolum
AGGGCTTATTTTAGCCTTTACCGCCGCCAACGCGCAAAATACCGCGCCGCTTTCTGCCAAGCACGAACAGCGGCTTGCCTCCCGGCAAAAATTGGAACAGGATTTATCCGCTGATTGCCGGTTGGGGCACATTAAACTAAAACAACTGCTGCAAGATAAACTCGGCCTGCAAGTTGGCGCCGATATTTCCTACACCTTGCAGCGCGGCGCCCCGTCCGGCAAACAGACGGCGGTGCAGGGTATTTATTACCCGTACCTTACTTGGTCCTTGTTTAAAGATTCGTCTTTCGGTTCGGGCCAAGTGAACTTCAACTATAATCTTATCCGCTATTGGGGAACTTCGGCCGCCGCAGTACAAAACCGCGTGAAAACAGCCGTAGCGTTTAATGATTATTCCGCCAACCAGGAAATCTTCTCTCAACTGACTTATACGCATACGTTGCCTGGGGAACTGGACTGGCTGTCGGTTACGTTGGGGCAATTTCCGCTGTATAACTTTGACGGTACGGAATATATTGCAAACCAACAAACCGCGTTAATGAACTATTCCTTGGCGCAAAATGCGTCGTCTGCGTATCCGTCGGCCTCGCTCGGCGCGTATATGCAGGCGCAAGCAGGCGCGTGGACACTTAGTGCCGGCTATCAGGATGCGACCAATCTTTCCGGTGCGCAACTGCGCGTAAAAGATGCGTTCCGTGGGGCTTATACCGGGTTTGGTGCGGTCCAATGGGCGCCAGAGTTTGCGGGCAATCCCGGCCAGTACGGCGTGATGTATTATTATCAGCCGTCCGTAGAGGGACAGGAAGAAAATGTAAACGGCTGGTCCGTAAATATGCAGCAAAATATGGGCGAAAAATTAGCGTTTTTCGGGCGGGCTAACGGTTCCTCCGGCGGGGCTACGCCCGTCAAACTTTCGTATGCCGCGGGGGCCGCGTGGTTAAATCCGTTAGAGCGCAACACGCAAGACGCTATTATCATAGGGGCCGCGTATAACCGGCTGAGCAAAAAAGGGATGGATTATCCCCCCTATATGCGCTCGGGTGAGGTTGTTTTGGAAGCCCAATGGGTGTGGGGCATTGGCAAATTTATAACGGTTACGCCGGATGTGCAGTTTTATCCGCGGGCCGCTTCCAACCCGGACAAGGAGTTCGTAACGGTGGCCGGGTTGCGTACAACCATAATGTTGTAGTGGGGTAAATTAAAAACAGGAGATGTATCTATGGAAAATAATTTAGTATTGGGAACGCGTTATCCAACTTTGGCGTTTATTTCCGGCGGGGCCGGGCAGGCGGCAGACGGTATTCCGCCCCAGCCGTTTGAAACATTTTGCTATGATTCGGCACTTTTGCAAGCAAAGATAGAAAATTTTAACGTAGTGCCTTATACATCGGTACTGCCTAAGGAACTTTACGGCAATATTTTGCCCGTTGACAAGGTGGCTTCCCACTTTAAACACGGGGCGGTGCTGGAAGTGATTATGGCCGGAAACGGCGCACGCATAGAGGACCACAAGGCTATTGCCACAGGTGTCGGCGTGTGCTGGGGAAAGGACAAAAAAGGCAATTTGGTAGGCGGCTGGGCGGCTGAATATGTGGAGTATTTTGATACACCCATTGATGACGAAATTGCCGAGGGACACGCGCATATGTGGCTCAATAAATCTTTGCGGCACGAGTTGAAAATACGCGGCGTGGAAAAGCACAGCGAGTTCCAAATTTGGCACAACTACGTCAATATCACCCAGCCGTTTGCGTATTGTTTAACGGTAATGGGCTTTTTGAACTTTAAGTTTGCAGAACCTGTAAACGTAAAATAAACCTGTAACGGTTTTGGGGGATATATGGGAGAAAACAAACAAACTGCCGGTAAGTTGGGGGTTATCGGGCTGGCTTGTATTGTAATCAGTTCAATGGTCGGGGGAGGCGTTTTTTCCCTCCCCCAAAATATGGCCGCCGGGGCCAGTGCGGGCGCGGTGTTAATTGCGTGGCTGGTAACGGGTATCGGGATGTATTTTATCGCCAATACATTTAGCATATTGTCGCGCGTAAAGCCGGATTTAACCTCCGGTGTGTATATGTACGCCCGCGAAGGATTTGGGCGGTATGTGGGGTTTACGATTGGCTGGGGTTATTGGCTGTGCCAAATTTTTGGCAATGTGGGTTTTGCCGTAATTACAATGGATGCGCTGAATTATTTTTTCCCGCCGTATTTCGCGGGTGGAAATAATCTTTTATCCATTGTGTGCGGTTCTGTGCTGATATGGGTGTTTAACTTTGTGGTGTTGCGCGGGGTGCGCCAAGCCGCTATTTTAAACGTTATCGGTACGGTGGGTAAGTTGGTGCCGATATTGCTGTTTTGTCTTATAATGCTTTTTGTGTTCCATTTGGATAAATTTGATTTTAACTTTTGGGGCCATATTGCAGAAGATGGCAAAACCTTGGGCAGTTTGGGTGCGCAGTTAAAAAGCACAATGCTGGTAACCCTCTGGGCGTTTATCGGTATAGAAGGCGCAGTCGTACTGTCCGGCAGGGCTAAAAGCCAAGCGGCTGTCAGTAAAGCCACTTTTTTAGGCTTTTTGGGGTGCTTGGTTATTTATTTGGGGCTTTCGGTCTTGCCGTTTGGTTTTTTGTCGCAAGAGGAACTGGCGGCGATTGCCAACCCCTCTACGGCGGGTGTGCTGGAAAAAGTAGTCGGTCCGTGGGGTGCGTGGGTGATGAATATCGGCCTGTTGGTTGCGGTGCTTTCCAGTTGGCTGGCGTGGACAATGATTTGCGCCGAAATTCCCGCCGCGGCGGCGGAAAACGGTACTTTTCCAAAACAGTTTGCCGTGCAAAATAAAAATGGCGCACCGTCTGTTTCCCTGTGGGTTACAAGTGCGCTTATGCAACTGGCTATTTTAATGGTATATTTTGCAAGCAACGCTTGGAATACAATGCTTTCCATTACCAGCGTAATGGTGCTGCCTGCGTATTTGGCAAGTACGGCTTATTTGTGGAAGATGACCGAGGACGGCGAATTTGCCCAAATCAGTAAAACGGGCCGGGCGGCGGCTTTGTTTACGTCCACCTTGGGGACGTTTTACGGCTTGTGGCTAGTGTATGCGGCGGGGCTTAAATATTTGTTCCTGGCGGTGATTTTTTTGGCGTTAGGGGTGCCAGTGTTTATTTGGGCGCGGTGCCAACAAACTGATGACGGAAATATTTTTACCCCGGGCGAAAAAGTGGTTTGCACACTTTTAGTGATTTTTGCGCTGACGGCGGTATATGTATTTGCGCGGGGGCTGGTAAGCATTTAACAGGCGCACCTGTTTTAGCGCAAGGCAGGCCGGGTGTATTTCCATACGCCCGGCCTATTTTGTGGGTGTGGCTATTTAACAAAGTTATACTGGCAGGTTGGGCGGCCCGTAGGGCTCCGGGATCTCGTCGTTTCGCAACAACAGATTTCCGAAATTGCCGCCCATACCGTTAGGCGGCACCCCGTAGTGTTTTCTGTGGGGGGCTATTGATAGGTTTCAGGAACTACCGATTGTGTTGTTGTATTTGAGTATATTGTTTCCTTTGTTTAATAAACTACCCAAGATGTAGATTCTGAAACAAGTTCAGAATGACCTCCAAATTTTATAACGGCTTTGTTGTATTGTTTTTTCGTTGTTTATTGTAAAGGGGTTGTTTCATTTTTTTTTTTTTTGTTAAAATTTTGATATT
>UQJU01000077.1 GCA_900541355.1 Candidatus Avelusimicrobium fimicolum
CGAAAGCAAGTAGTTTTTATAAGCCGTATTTTCATCCCCGCGCGAGATGTATGCGCGGGGAGTTTTTTGCGCGCGTAACGCCGCCGGCGGGGCCGCACGCGGCCCGGACGGATTTTTAATCTCCCTTTTCGGCAAATTAAATGTTAGAATGTGCGTAGAGGGAAAATATGTCCGTTTCTTTAAGCAAACTAGCCAATACCGTCGGCGATTCGCCGACTTTAAAAATAAACGCCAAAGCGCGCGCGTTGAAAGCCGCGGGAGAACCCGTCATCCATCTGGGCGGCGGCGAACCCACGTACCCCGCGCCGCAGGCCGCGGTGGACGCGATTATACAGAAAGCGCAGAGCCGCAGGATTAAATACTCGCCTTCCTCCGGTACGCCGGAAATGAAAAAGGCCGTGCTGGATTATACCGAAAAACATTACGGCCGCCGCTACGAACCCGCGAATGTACTGGTGTCGGCGGGCGCGAAACAGGCGCTGTTTAATTTTCTGCTGGCCGCGGTGGACGCGGGGGACGAAGTGGTGTTCCCGGCCCCGTATTGGGTCAGCTACCCGGAAATGGTGCGTATGGCGGGGGGAACGCCTGTTATCGTGCGCCCGACGGAAGGCTTAATGGTTAAGGCAGAGCAGATTTTAAAGGCCGTTACGCCCAAAACCAAGGCGATTTTGATTAACAGTCCGTGCAACCCGTCGGGGCAAATTTACAGCGCGGAATTTGTAAAAACCATTGTGGAATTTGCCGAGGCCAACCAAATCTTTTTGGTAATGGACGATATTTACCGCGAACTCGTTTTTGACGGGCAAACCACGCCGAACCCCTGCCAATATGCGCAGGCGGCAGAAAATTTAATTATTATTAACGGTGTATCAAAACTCTACGGCTTGACCGGGCTTCGTATCGGTTGGGCGGTAAGTGCCAATAAACCACTGATTGCCGCTATGGGCCGTATGCAGGCGCAAAGCACATCCTGCAACAGCGATTTGAGCGAAACCGCTGCGGCCGCCGCCCTGTTGGGCGACCAAAATGTAGTGGCAGACCTGCGGCGCGTATTACAGGAAAATCGCGATGCGCTGCTTGCCGAGGTTGCCAAGATTCCCAATGTGCGCGTGCAAAAGCCGCAGGGAACCTTCTATTCGTTCATAGATTTTAGCCACTATAACGCCGATTCCAATGCACTGGCGCAGTACCTGTTGGAAAAGGCATTAGTGGCCGTAGTGCCCGGAAAAGCGTTTGGAGCGGAAGGGTACCTGCGCGTCAGTTTCTGTGCGGACAAGGCCTCTATTATAGAGGGCGTGCGCCGCATACGCTGGGCGTTGGATAAAACCGCCCCGAACGAAATAAAAATCGGGGATAAATTAGTTACGAGGGATTAAAATGAAAACATTAAATGCTAAACCGGATTTCTTTAAACCGGATTATGGTTTGGAACACGCCGGTATTTCTACCAATAAAACCGTGTACTGGAACTATTCCACTCCGTCTTTGTACCAGGAAGCCTTGGACCGCAAAGAAGCCAATGTGGTGTACGGCGGCCCGCTGTGCGTGAGCACCGGCAAACATACCGGCCGCAGCCCGAACGACCGCTTTTTTGTGGAAACCAAAGACATTGAAGGTAAACTTTTTTATAACAAAAGCAACAAAGGTATTAAACCCGAATACTTTGATAAAATCTTTGCCAAAGTGAAAGAATATGTAAAAGACAAAGACCTCTTTGCCCGCGATGCGTATGTCGGTTCCAGCGAAGCCTCCCGCCTCAAAGTGCGCGCCATTACGGAATGTGCCTGGACGAACCTGTTTGTTAAAAATATGTTCATTGAACCCAAACAGGAAGAATTAAAATCTTTTGTGCCGGAATTTACGCTGATCTGCCTCCCCAAAATGAAAGTGGACCCCGCCACCGACGGCACCACTAGCGAAACCGCTATTTTGATTAACTTTGAAAAGAAGATTATCTTGGTCATCGGCACCGAATACGGCGGCGAAAATAAGAAATCCCTGTTCACGGTAATGAACTTCCTCTTGCCGCAAAAAGGCATTATGACGATGCACTGCTCCGCCAACGTGGGCGATAAGCAGGACAGTGCGATTTTCTTCGGTTTGTCCGGCACGGGCAAAACCACCTTGTCTGCGGATATGACCCGCGGCCTCATCGGCGACGATGAACACGGCTGGGACGATGAAGGAGTGTTCAACTTTGAAGGCGGCTGCTATGCCAAAGTGATTCGTTTGAGCCAAGAAGCCGAACCCCAAATTTATTCCACCACCCACCGCTTTGGTACGGTACTGGAAAACGTGGTCTTTGACCCCGAAACCGGCAAACTCAACCTGGACGATGACACCCTGACCGAAAACACCCGCGCTTGCTACCCGCTTAACTTTATTGAAAACGCGGTAGAAAGCAAACGCGCTCCGCACCCGAAAAACATCATCTTCTTAACGTGTGATGCCTTTGGTGTAATGCCGCCTATTTCCAAATTGACGCCCGACCAAGCCTTGTACCACTTTATCAGCGGTTACACCGCCAAAGTGGCCGGTACGGAAAAAGGCGTAAAGGAACCGACCAGCACGTTCTCCACCTGCTTCGGCGGTCCGTTTATGGCTTTGCACCCGTCTGTGTATGCCGAACTGTTAAAGAAGAAAATTCAACAGCACCAAGTGGATTGCTGGCTCGTCAATACGGGCTGGATTGGCGGCCCTTATGGTGTCGGCCACCGTATCAGCATTAAATACACCCGCGCGCTGTTGAACGCCGCTTTGGACGGAAAATTGGCGAAGGTGGACTTTATCACCGACCCGGTTTTCGGCTTCAAAATCCCGACTTCTTGCGAAGGCGTGCCGTCCGAAATTTTAAACCCGATGAACTCTTGGGCCAACAAGGAAGAATATATGGTAAAATATGAGTCCTTGGCCAAGTCGTTTATTGAGAACTTTAAAAAGTACGAATCCGGCTGCTCTAAGGAAGTTTTGGCCGCCGCGCCGAAAGTAAAATAAGCGCGCAGTCATTTCATTTAACGGAGCCGTTTTGGCAAGTAACCCTTACCAAGCGGCTCCAAATATACTAAAATTTAATAAAGAGATTTATCTTTCACACAAATAGGAGAATTAGTAATATGGCAAAAGCAAATGCAAAATTTATGGCCCCGTTAACCCCCAGCGCCGAATTGGCCGCCGTAGTGGGTTCCGCGGCACTTCCCCGCACCGAAGTTGTTAAAAAAATGTGGGAATACATTAAAAAGAACGGCTTGCAGGATACTAAAAACAAACGCATGATCAACTCTGATGCGAAATTGGCCCCGATTTTTGAAGGCAAAAAACAAATCAGCATGTTTGATATGAGCAAATATCTTTCCAAACACTTGGCCAAATAAGCCTGTTGAAAGACGATTTAAACCCCGGTGGCAGATTTCCTGCTTCCCGGGGTTTTTAATGTTATAAACTGCGTTTTGGGGCACATTTAATGGAATTTATCCGTGCGCTGCCGTTTTCCTCTTGTTTTTGATAGGAAATAAATTATAATATTAAATATATCTCTAATTTTAATGGGGGTTTTATGAAAAAAACCTTATTTTTATTTACCATTTTGTTGGCGCCGTTGTCTGTTTTTGCCGCCAATGCCAATAAAATGACAATGGTAACATATTTCCCGGTGAAATATGTGGCATATAGCCAGGTAGATGTAATGAAGCAAATGG
>UQJU01000078.1 GCA_900541355.1 Candidatus Avelusimicrobium fimicolum
CGGAAAAAGCGCCGTTTGCCGCCGTTCTTTTTAGTGGGCGGAACTAAACTGCGGTATAAGCGTTCCTGCTTTTTAACCATTGTGGAAGCCGTAAACTCCGCAAAATCGCGGTGGTCAATAGCGGCTTCAAACCGTTCGCGCAAAGCGGCGTGGCGCAAGAGCACTTTCAACTTATCGGCAAAAGTGTTAATATCGTTGGGGTTCACTAAAAAGCCCGTCTTGTTATTGGTAATCACCTCGCCGATACCGTCCACATCATAGCAAACGGCGGGCACGCGCATTGCCATTGCTTCCAAAAGCGACATTGGCAGCCCTTCACGCAAAGACACGCTGGCATACACATCACTGATTGCCAGCAGTTCCAAGGCATCACTTCTCCACCCGGGAAAAAGTACCTGCTTTTCAATACCTAAATTTTTGGCCAAATTTTCAGCCGTCTGTTTAAGAGGGCCTTCCCCCGTAAAAATGAAATAGACGTTCTTCATTTGGCTTAACACCTTATAAGCCGCCAACACAAAATGAATCGGGTTTTTAAGCGGTTTAAAATTAGCAAGGGCTAATACCACCTTGGCATTGGCCGGAATTTTGAAAGAGGCCTTCTTGGCGGCCGGGTCAAACTTTAAGGGCAAAATGGGATTAAAATTAATCCCCGCGCGGATGAGTTCCGTCCGCACGCCCTTGCCGATACCCAGTTGCTTGGCTTCGGCGGCATTGCGGCGGGAAACAAACACAAGCACATTCGTAAAGCGGGAGCAGAACTTTTCCACCGCCACAAAAAATTTAAACTGTCTTGCGCCGTGTTCCTTGGCAAAGCCCAAGCCGTGAAAGGTGTGCACCACCTTGGCTTTGCGCCAAAACAAGCGTGCGGCAATCCGCCCCAATACGCCTGCTTTGGGGGCGTTGGTATGCACAATATCAGGTCTAACTTGGCGTAAAACACGGCCCATTTGCCACACCGCCCAGATATCGTGAAATATATAACGCGGGCGGATATCGTGGCGCAAGGCGGAAATAAAAAATACGCGGCCGGCATCATTTTTCAGTTTAAAATCCAACCGTCCTCCGGGGGCGGTTGCCAAATAGGTTTCAAACTGCTGTTTATTTAGGGTTTTTAATGTAGTCAGCACGCTGGCTTGCGCGCCGCCTTGGTCCATACGGGTAATAAAGTACAGAATTTTCGTCTTTTCCATTTAATTAATCGTCCCTGTGGTAGTATTTAAGATACGGGCATTGGGGAAGTAATATTTAATAATTCCTTTATAATCCATACCTTTTTTGGCTAAACCGTCCGCCCCCTGCAAGCACAGCCCGTAACCAAACCCGGTATCATAACCGCGCACCAAGACGCTTTTGATATTTTTCCCCTTGTAGAGCGGAACAATATCAAACAGGTTGGAACGCATTGTGCCGGCGCTTAAAATAAACGCGGCTTCCTGCGGGGTTTTGGCTTCGTACGAGCCTTTGCTGCCCTCAAACCGTATGGACAAAATGCGCCCGTTAGGCGTTAGCGAAGTGGGCATAATGGCGCGCAATTTGCCGATATTTTGTTTGTAGGCGATACGGTTTTGAATCTCTTTTCCGTCGTAAACATACATCCACTTAATGCCGGACCATTGGGTCGGGTCCTGCGGGCGGGAATACAAATCGGCCGGAGGATTGGATAAGAGATATTTGCTTACATTGGCGGGCGAGAAAATATAGCCCGGTTTATCCGCGGTGTTTTGAATTTGGTCCGCGGTCAGGACGCCGCAATTATCATACGAACCTGCCTGCGCCTGGGTAAGGCGGATTTTGGCAGATTCTTTGGAGGCATCCAAAAGCGTTTTAAAGATAAGGTTAATTCCTTTAAATTTAAAATCGGTGTCATTATCTGTAATAAAATAGGGCCGGTCCTTTTGTTCTTCTGCCGCCTGCAACAAAGCCGAACGGAGCACCACGGCAAACGCTTCCAAGGCCGCCGGATGTGTGATGCTCTGCACGCGGGAAGCAAGCAAGGCCGGAATTAAATCTTCGGCATTTACATTATTAACCAACATAAACCCGCCGGACGTGGGCACAACAATCAATTCGCCTTGCAATTCTTTATCGCTCAAATCAGCCGAAAAAATATTTTCAGCCTGCGCATTTTTAATAAGCAAGGTCCGTTCCGGGTGAACGAGTGAAATGGTAAACGGCCGCTTAGCGGAAAATTCTATATGACCTTTGGCATTTTGCAAATCCACGCCGCCCGTCAGCGGGTTAAAAACAATCTGCTTGTCTATATACGACGGCACACGCAGCACCTCACCCAGTTTTTCGTCCGTTACTGTTGCAGTGCCGGAGGGTTGGAAAGAAATCGCCTGTAATTCTTGCGGGGTTTGTTCGCGGTTAGCATAGAGAGCCATTTTTATTTTTGGCGAAGGCGTAGAGGGCAGTTCGTGCACAATGGGTTGGTCCAAGCGCAAATAAAACAAGTAATCAATACTTTTATTTCCAAACTCTTTGGAATATTTGGCGATTTTTTTAGCCAGTTGTTTATTATCGGGGTCCAGACTATAAAGAGTAGCGTAATACTGCCAAGAGCGGAGTTTATTTTTATCCTTTTCGGCCAGTTGGGCAAACAGTTTGGCCGCCGCGTAGTTTTTACTGTCGTGCGTTAAAGCCTGCTGCAAAAACACCGGGGCCAGATGGCGCGAAGCCTTCATTTCCGCGGCTATTTTGCCCAACATATAAGATACAAAGGAAATATTATACGGGTTAGCCGTATATAAGTATTGCCACTCGGCGGCGGATTTTTCTTTATTTCCGCTTAAATACCAAGATAACGCATTACCCGTTTTGGACGAAGAAACATATTCAAAATCGGCGGTCAGATACATCAAATCATCAAACGATTTACGCGCTTTTTTATATTTTCCGGCGGCTAAATATGTCCACCCGCGCGTAAGTTCCATAAAGGGGTCGTCCGGGTTTAGTTCACACGCGCGGTTGATATACGACAAAGCCTGCTTGACCAGGCCGCGCTGCAAGGATAAAACGGATAATTCCAAATTTGCCGCGGCGGCGAGTTTGCTGTCTGCGGCGTTTTCAAAGGTTTTATAGGAAAAATAACACTCGTCGGGTTCCCCCGCCGCACACTTTTGGGCCACTTCCGCAAGTTCTGCCGGCAAGGAATAATTTAACACACTTTTATGCAAGACGGTTTCGTTTAACTTGCTGTCTGCGTGCTTGGCGGCCAGCGAGGCTTTGCTAACCGTCTGCGCCGGCAAAACATTACTATCCGCCGCAGTCGTTTGCGAAAAACCCGCTTCCACACCAAACAAGACTAAAAAACCCGCAAAAAAGATATATCTTCTCATATACAAATTATACCAAATACAGTGCCCCAGCGGACGGCACGCTGTAAGGTTTCTATACGGAGTCCATTAATAGGTTTCAGAATCTACCGATTGTGTCGCTAGTCGTTGCCGTCATCCTGGAAAGTTGTAGTCCAGGATCTGTCGTTACTCAATAAGAGGAAAAC
>UQJU01000079.1 GCA_900541355.1 Candidatus Avelusimicrobium fimicolum
ATCTTTTCCCAACGAAAAACTTCTTACTTTTTCATCAGTCACCGTCTTAGAGTGCATGATCTCTTGTTAAAAATACGGATAATTGAGCACTAGTTCTCCGACGGCAAAAATCGCAGGATCCACTTTTTAGAATTAAACAAAGACTATTACTACTCCCGAAACAGGAAACGCCTATCTTTAATCTACTAAAACTTTTTCTTCTAACCCCTGTAACGTACACGTTTGCCATAGCTGCTGTGTAGGAATTTGGCCTGCTGTAATATAGCGAGGTTTACCTAACATTTTTTCAAGTGCTTTGTGAATATCAATAAAGTGTGCCGCCCCCATTTCACTAAATACGACCTGATACTGATTAAGTGCAGCTGCTATGTTTTCCAACATAAACACGCTACGCACATCAGATTGCCCGTGCATAATTTTGTAGAAAGGAGTAACACGCACCCACTCTTTGGGATATACTTCCATTAGATCCATATAAAACGGAATAAAATCCGTTGTATTAAAATCCTTCTGATAGTGTTGGTTAAAATAAGCAAGCAATCCTTCTTCGGTAAATAATTCTCCCCACGCTGGATTGTGTACAGTACGTTTATAATCTTTGATTTCTTGTGCAGCATTGGTTTGTTTTCCCTCGTATTTGGCAAAACCATATGCATTGCGGATGATCCAAAACATTTGGAAGTCATCGTATGAAAATCCATGCTTTTTAGCATACTTCCATTGGGTTTCTAAATCAGCATCCGTACGAACAAGCGGGATATTGTGTTTTGCACTCCATGCGGCTGTATAAGCATCTTCATGTTCATTGCAATTACCCAGAGGAAAACCCGGCTCCCTTTCAATCAAAGCCACATTCGGGATATATTCACTAAATGCGTACTGTACGGCGGGCAAAGATTGCGGCCCGTGTGAAGCGGCCAGTAGCACAAGTGTTTTTTTACCCTTTTGATAAACAGCCAGAAAAGGCGGCCTTACTTTATCATAAAAGGCACGTGCCTCTTGTGGTGTGGGGTCTACTACTAAACTGGTATCTGCTACAAATGTTGGGGTAAATACAGACACGCACGAGGCACAAAATAATGACAGCAATAAAAGGATATTACGTTTCATGTTTTGGTTACTCCTTAAATGAATTGACATGTAACCCAATTTACGATATTTCCGTGAGGTATGTTAGTGCATAAAGGTATTGTACAATATCCTAATACTTAATCTTAAAATAATCCAGTACCGCTTTCATTTGGTCTTGCGCTGATAAACAGGTATCTATTAAACGTTCGTGGTTGTGGGGCCACTCGTTAAGACCTTTATAATAGAACATCTTTATATTGTCTGCAATGATAAACGGCACAATGTTATTACGCAGACACTCTTTGAACAAAATAAGCCGCCCAATACGGCCGTTCCCGTCTTGGAAAGGATGTATGGCTTCAAACTGGTAATGGAAATCCAATAGTTCTTCAAATGTGTGTTTATCTTTGTGGTTATACTTTGTGATTAACTCTTTCATTTTGGCCGCTACGTGTTCAGGGCGCGTGGTGTGATGCCCCCCTACTTCATTGGCTTGGCGTTTATAATCTCCCACCGCAAACCACGCTTTACGGCTATCCGAAGTTCCATTTTTAAGCACACCATGTAATTCTTTTATAAAGCGCTCGCTGGGTTTATAATTGGCATTTTCAATAACCATATCAATACACTTGAAATGATTAGCCGTTTCTACAATATCATCCACTTTGACCGCATTATCTTCCACGCCTATGGTATTAGTTTCAAAGATATAGCGCGTTTGTTCGTGCGAAAGTTGGCTTCCCTCTATATGATTAGAATTATAAGTAAGGTCAATTTGTATTTTGTGATAAAAGCCACCGTGTTGTTTAGCCGCTTGTTCGGCCTTTAATACTTGTAGTACGGTATTAGCCACCTTGCGTGGCTTGGGTTTGCGGGTCGGCTTTGTGGCATCTTCTGGGATATTCCAAGTCTTGCCTGTTAAAAACGCACCAGGGATACGGCCCAGCGTGCAATAATTCCGCACGCTACGCTGCGATAATTTCCATTTTTTAGCTGCTTGTGCTACTGATATATATGCCATAAAGTTTCCCGCCTTTATTAGTAGTATAATTCATTATCGGCAATAAATCAAGAGATATATTACAAACAAATAATCATATCTTGCCGATACAGGCACTATCCAATAAAATTTTGTCTCTGTGATTTTTTCTGCGGGTACCCATACCGACGATTTTCTTCAAGCCCACACATGGCGTTTTTGGCGCCACAATCTGCGCACACATGGGGATATTTGCAAGAGGTCAGGGATTCGAGTCCTATTTGAACCATTTCTATTTTCCCCGCCCAAGAGGCGGGGATTTTTTGTGTTTTGTTTTATCTTTTCCCAACGAAAAACTTCTTACTTTTTCATCAGTCACCGTCTTAGAGTGCTTTATCTCTTGGCAAAGATACGGATAATTGAGCACTAGTTCTCCGACGGCAAAAATCGCAGATTCGCAAATAGACAAAGGTTTTATGATATAATAAAAATAATTAAAATTTTAGGGGTTTTTATGCCCATACCGCAATACCAAGAATTTATGACACCTGCCTTAAAATTGTTAAAAGATACGCCCCTCGCCGCCAAGGAAATACTGCCTATAATTTGCGAGCAATTACATATTTCGCAAGGAGAACAGCAGGAAATGCTCCCCAGCGGACAACAAACCGTTGTAGCCAATCGTCTAAATTGGGCCATTAGTTATATGTACAATGCCGGTTTGATTATAAGAGTAAAACGAGGATTTTACCAAATTTCTACTGATGGAATTGCAGCCTTAAAAACCGGCCAAACTATTAACAATAAATTTCTAAATCAATATCAATCGTTCAGAGATTTTAAAACCCGCTCACATAAAACTGATACCACCCAATCACAACAAACAGACGAACAGGACCTTGACCCCACCACACGCATTAATAACGCTATTGAGGATTTTAACCAACGCACCCGGCGGGATTTATTGGAACAGTTAAAGGCCACTGACCCTATTTATTTTGAACGGATTTGTCTGGAATTAATGAAAGCTATGGGATACGGAGATGAATTTTCTCTAACGGCCAAAAGTCACGACGGAGGAATTGACGGAATTGTGAACGAAGACACGTTGGGTTTAGATAAAATTTATCTGCAAGCCAAGCGTTATGCGGACAATAAGGTAAACGGCAAAGAAATGCGCGATTTTTTAGGTGGCATAACCGACAAAAAAACCC
>UQJU01000080.1 GCA_900541355.1 Candidatus Avelusimicrobium fimicolum
GGCCTTTCGGCGCGGGGCCCATTTCGCGCTCATCAAACAACGCATCCAAATCGCCGTCGTCATTAATCAAGTCGTTGGTTTTATGTTCCACCCACGCTTGTTTGTCTTCGGCTGTTTTTTGGCGGGCAAGGCCTTCTTCCATACGGGCCAAGCGGTCCTTAAATTTAGACAACTGTTCCTCTTTAAATTTCAGTTGCTCCTCGCGGATAGAAGCCACAAAGGCGGCTATTTCGGCTTTTTTGGCATCTTTCTTTTTGCCGGGCTTTAATTTCTTATACTCTTCCACCAGTTTTTCGGCTTTCTCTTCGGTAGCGCGCATTTTGGCCTTGTGTTCCTTGCGGGCCTTTTTAAACTCGTCCCGGCGCGCGTCTTTACCCTCGTGGCGCGGCCCCGGTTTTACGCGGGCTTCTTTGGCCGCTTTGCAACGGCAATTTTCAGCGCCGTCTTTGCACGGGCAAGTCCCCTCGGCAAAGGCCGGGGCACACAGTGCCGCCAAAAGAGAAACTAACAGCAATTTCTTCATATTTCTTCCTCCTATTTAAAAGTCCTCTTCAAACAATTCCAAATCGCTTGAAAAATTTTGGTAGTCTTCGTCCAGGTGCTCGCTCATATACGCAACAATTTCCGTTGTATCAAAAGCGGCTCTGTCCGGATGCAGGGTAGCCAGTAAGAAGAAAATTCCTACCCCCAATACGGCAGTACCTGCCAGGGCCGTTTTCCACACGGCCCAAAAGGATATTTTTTTGCGGGTTGTTTTGGCAAACAACTCCTCCACCACCACGCCGGGAGCGGCGGGGGGAATAAGCGCTTCTTGCGTTTTATTTAACAAGGCCACTTCCGCGCGGCAGGAAGCACACGTTTTAAGGTGCGTTTCAAAAGCGGTCTTTTCGTCTGCCGTTAATTCCCCTGCGGCATACAAAACAGCCTTTTCACAAGTATTATTCATAAATTCACCCCTTCCGTATGTTCTGCCAGCAACTGCTGTAATTTTTTTACTGCCCGGTGGCAATCGGCTAATACCGTACCTAACGGGCGGTCCAGCACTTGCGAAATTTCTTTAAAGGACATATATTGCCTTAGATACACCATTTCCCGCTGGCGGGGCGGGAGCATTAACACAGCCCGGCGGATTTGTTCCAGCGTTTCCTGCCCGGACAATTCGTCTAACAGCGGACGTTCCCCGTCCGGCAGAGTCTCGTGCAAAAAAGCATTTCCTTCTTCATCCGTCTGGTCCAGGGAGGCCAGTTTATCGCTGTCCCTAAAAAAATTCAGCACTTTATTGCGCGCCGTTAAAAATAACCAAGACTTAAATTTCCCGCGCGACTCGTATTTATCCGCGTGCTTGAAAAACGAAATAAACACCTCTTGAAACAAATCACCCGCCGCGCCTTCATCCTGCACCATACCCATAATATATTGGTAAAGTTGGTTTTTATAGCGCAAGACCAAGGTTTCAAAAGCAACGCCGGAGCCGGCCCGGAACAGGCTGACAAGTTCATCGTCCGTACGCTGCGCTAAATTAACTTCCATACTAGTATAACCCCCAAAGGTCTTTTTTTATTGCACTTATACTACTGTACAAAAATTGCCTGCTTTGCGTCATACAAAAAAAGATTGCACACTTTTTAAAAAAATTGCTAAAATAAAAAGGTCGTTTTTTTAAAAGGATAAAAAAGTAATGATTTTTAACTCTTGCTCCACTACGTCTATTAATAAACCGTCCGTGCTAAACCACATTAGCGCGGAAATGTTTGTTATGCGTAAGACGGGGAGCGGAGTTTGTATAAGATAGTATATTTTTATTTTTTAATACAAACCCGCACTTTTAAAAAGAGCGGGTTTTTTTATTTACAAAAAAGAGGAAAAAGAAAGATAATGAACAAAGTTATAGCATCGCTGCTTAGTATCACCTTAGTCGCCTTAAATACAGTATCGGCCTATTCGCAAGTACCTTTAAAGGGGGCAAAAGGCTTCCGTGCCGCCAGCAAAGTAAAAGTTATTTCCTCTTTTTCCGTAAAAATCCCGGCTGCTGCCGCCGTCAATACCGCCAAATTAGGCTCCACGCTGGCCCGTCTGGATACGCAAGCCCGCGTGTCCCAACATTTAACCGCACCGCAAATCCGCCAGCGCGTCCAAGCCGGACACTTGCAAGATATTTCCGCCCGCATTTTGGCCTATCCGCAAGCCGCCGAACGCGCCGCTTTACTGCGTGAAGACTTTGCCCAGGCCGCCTTGGGTCAGCATATTCCCGACGAACAACTGGCACAAGCGCTTACCTTTTGGCGCACCGATTTAGCCAACGTTTCTCCGCAAACTGTACAAAATGCCCTTGCAGATGCGGCGGCTATCGGCCTGTTTGGAAGCAAGCAAGATGCCGCGCTTTTAACCGCCCTTTACCGCAAAACCGCCAACAGCGAATCGGAAGGCGTTGCGGCTTGCGTAGTTGCCAAAGCGTTACTGAAACTGCAAGCCTATGATTCTTTTGCGCCGTTTATTAAAGAGGTTAAAACCCAAACTGCCGTAGCGGGTGCAGTAGAATACGCGCGGGAAATGGGGTTATCCGTTCCGTCAGTAGAAGGACAAGCACAACAGACGCCTTATAACCTTAAAAACGCGGGGAAAATCACCCTTTTAGCCGCTAATCCCACCAAACAAGCCGTGGCCGAATATGTGGCTTTAACACCCCAAAAGGCTCCTGTATCGGGCACGCAGGCGCAGAATCTTGCTCCTGCTTTTAGCCAGGTGGAACTCCCCGCGCTTGATTTGCCAATGCCTTCGCTTGCCGTTGCGCAGGCGGAAACATTCGCCCAATCTGATGCTGCGTCCGCTCCTTTAACCGCTTATCAGCGCGGTGCAAAAAAAGCCTTGCAGGCCCGCCGCGCCGCCGCACAACAGACAAGTTCCGTCAGTTTTTTAGGCCACAGCCAAAACACGGATGACAAAAATGCCTTGTATGGAGGACTCCCGGTTCCCGCACTGTGGAAAACCGCAAAAAAATTGGCGGGGGGAGTAAAAAAACTTTTTACTAAAAA
>UQJU01000081.1 GCA_900541355.1 Candidatus Avelusimicrobium fimicolum
GCCAAAACCCTCGGGGATGACACTTCCTGTTGTTGTCATTCCCGAAAGTTGTAGTCGGGAATCTGTTGTTTGTCGTTGCCGTCATCCTGGAAAGTTGTAGTCCAGGATCTGTTGTTCGTCGGACTTGTTTCCTTACGACACCGCTACGAGATCCCCGAACCCTGCGGCCTGCCAGTATGCCGCCCGGAGAGGGAGAATATGACAAAAATTTTCCACGAAAAACGCCCTAGCACCTAAACAGGCACTAGGGCGAACGCCAAACAAAACCTGCAATGTTACGCTTTGGGCGCGTTATCCAACAAATTTGCCATACCTTGCGCAATATTCCGCCCGCTGGGCTGTTGGTAAGCATACAGGCCAAACTGCGGCAATACAGCAAATAAATGGTCAAAAATATCACTCTGCAACGCTTCGTAATCGGTCCAAACCGTCGTGTTTAAGAAACAATACACCTCTAACGGAAGGCCCTGCGACTCTTGCTTTAATTGGCGGACCATTAAAGTAAAATTATCATCATTTGATACCACATACGGACGCGAAGCCAAATACAGTTCCGCATAATGGCGGAAAGTACCCAGGTTTGTTAAATGCCGTCCGTTAATCAAATTTTCCTTTACGTTGCGCTTGGCATTAAAGGCCGCAATTTCGGCCTCTTTATCCGCCAAATAATCTTTTAACAGTTCAATTTTTTTCAACCGCGCCAACATATCGCTATCCAAAAATTTAACCGTATCCACATCAATTAAAATACTGCGCTGGATACGCCGTGCCTTAGCCGCGTACATACCGCTCCAATTTTTAAACGGTTTGGAAATCATATCGTAAGTCGGCACGCTGACAATCGTCATATCAAAGTTTTGCACGCGCACACTGGTAAGAGAAATATCAATAATATTTCCGTCAGCCCCGGCAGAATCTACGGTAATCCAGTCGCCTATTTTAATCAGTTTGTTTGTAGTCAACTGAATACTGGCGGCAAATCCTAAAATCGGGTCTTTAAAAATTAAAGAAAATACGGCTGCCAAAGCGGATAAACCCGTAATAATATACATTGGTTTACGCCCCAACACCAAGGATAATATAAAAAGCCCCGTGCCCAAAAAGACAACGATTTTTACCGCCTGCACAAGCCCCTTTATGGGGATATTCGGGTTCCGCCCGTACAAATGGGATAATGTATCCAATAGCGCATTAATCAGCCACGAAAAACTAATCACCACGAACAGGCCCGTCAGTTTACCCATTAAGGTTGCCAGCCAAGTAACATCTTGAAAAATAAAAACCGGGTGCAAGTTAATGGCAACCATTGCCGCAACGACCACGCCAAGGGCGGTAAAAAAACGGTGCTCGCGCATTGCGTTAAACCACTTGTCGGAGTGCAATTTAGCCACCAGTTTGCTCAAATAAGTATTGCAAAACCAAGTGCTGAAACGCGCTAAAATACACAGCACAAACACAAACAGGACGGCGGACGCAATTTGCGCAATTAATACGTTATATTGGTCCGGGATGTACGGCAAATTTTCCACAAACGACAAAATAAACTTCACTTATTGCTCCTTTCTGTAAAAAAGTTACTATAATAAAGTGTATGAAAAAAATACTTTGCGGCGCAATGCTTGCCTGCCTAATTTCCGCTTGTTATACGCCGCTAAACAACTCCGGCGTAGCCACCACAAAACCTTGGTTGGAAGTTTCCGCCAAGAAACTGGACTTTGACGGCAAACAATACGACTCTTGCTACCAATTTAATCTTCATTTTTGGCCGCAAGAAGCCGCCGAAGCGGTGGATTTAAAAAAATCTTGCGTAAATGCTTGTTGCTGGCGCAGCGACAAAAGCGAAGTAACGCTGGACTTTAATAAAGATTTTGACGCCCGCCTGGCTTACTATGGCCGCGCACGCAAATATACCCCGGGAAAAATCACCTTTAAGGTAACGCACTCCAATTTAGTAAACACCACCAAAGTAACCACAGACCCCAAAGGTGTGGTTTCAAACAGCGGCCTTGTAAAACTGACGTATAAGGAATATGAAAATCCCGCACGATTAAAACAAATTGAAGAGGCCGCCACCCGCCTGCAAACCAGACGCAACGCTTATTTAAACGAGCAACGCCAACAGCAGGCCGAAAAAGCCGCTAAAAGGGTCGCACAACCCATTAGCAAGGAATCGCAGGCCAAGGCTTTGCTCTCCCGCGTGGCGGGGCCAAAAATAGACAAATATTTCTATCAAATGAATAAGTCCTATAACCGCCAAGGGGCCGTATTTATGTTAAGCGAGCGCCTGTTGCAAGCGCAGGAATTAAACACACAGGGAGAATTTACCGTCTATTGCCACGCCAAAGCCCGCACAGGAGTAAATACCACCCAATTAAAAGCATCCTCCTTTCCTTGCGGTAAGTGGCGCGTAGATTTGGAAACGCAAACCGTCCAGCCGGACAATGCCAAAGCCAGACAAATTTGGGGCAAATAGTTGACCTTAAAAACACTTAAAAAACCCGGGGACCTTTTATAGTACCCCGGGGTAAATGAGTCGCCTAATGCTATAATTTTGAAGGTTTACAAGTTGCCGTATAAATCCGTCCTTGGCACATTGTTACCGTTTTGGACGAACTTATTTGCCCATATCTACAAGCAATACGGTTACTGTGTTGTTCCCGCACCACGCAGGTTGCGCCTCTCGTGGCCGTCGGGCATGCAGACAACGAATTAGCCACATAGCGGTCCGCCCCACAAGAAGAAGATACCATAATCTCAACTTGGCTTAAACCATTATCTAATAATTGACAATAGGTAGATTCTCTTATTTGGCAACTTATTAAATTGCCCTTGCTGCCCCAAGTACACTTTTCGCTTCCGGCGAGATCTCCATCGGAACTGCCGTTACAATTTGCAAGTGCCAAGAGTTTTACCTTTTGGTTGTTGCTTGTTACGCGTTCTTCCCATTTTAAGGTGCAGTTGCTAAGGGCCGCGCCTGTATTGACGTGCGAACTCGTCGGCTGCGGAATATCGTTC
>UQJU01000082.1 GCA_900541355.1 Candidatus Avelusimicrobium fimicolum
CGACGATAGAATGATAAAAAAATCACTTTTTAGACATAAAAAAGCCCTCCGTCGGAGGGCATAAAAAAGAGCCAAGACGGGGGATCGAACCCCGGACCTATCGCTTACGAAGCGATTGCTCTACCAGCTGAGCTATCTTGGCATTACAAATTGTTCACTTCTAACATATATATTCTACAAAAAAACAGACAACTTTGCACACGCTCTCTTATTTTCTGACGGAAGAAGTTATTTTTTGTACCTGCATTTCCAGGGCATTTATCTGCGGGTTATGGCGGTTTTTCTCCAAAAACTCCTCTTCGGTTACACCTTTGGGGCCGCGCTTATAAGCATCTATCCACGCTTGGGCTTGTGCCGGGTTGCGCTCCATTAGGGAAATGCTCGTCAAAAAGAGATAGGTTTCCGCATTAACCGGGTCTAGCGCCAGCGAACGCTTAAAGGCGCGCTTGGCCTGCTCCATATTGTCCCGCGCAATTTGACTGTACAGTTGAAATTCGTCCGCACTTTTGGCCTGCGCCGCCTCTTGGGAGGCTCGTAATGCCATAGCATAATACAACTGCCCTGTATTTTGATGTAGGGCCGTATGATTGGGGGCATATTTAAGCACCCATGCAAAATCTTTTAAGGCCCGTTCATAATCGTTAGACGGCTTGTCCATATCACCGCGCGCCGGGGAATATTGCGTTGTCAAATCAAATATAGTGGCAAAGGTGTTGGCGCGGTATTGGCGGTATTCCGTCAAAAGCGGGTTTAGTTTAACTGCCCGCGTAAAATAAGACAATGCTCCCTCGGCGTTACCCATTTGCACCAGACGCACGCCTAAACTGTAATAATGGTTCGCCTGAAATAGCCCATAGAACCACACCAGTCCCGGCACGGTGGCGGCCAGTAACAGCCCGGTACGCGCCGCTCGGCTTGTCCACGCGGTCCGCAGGTACATATAGCCTACGCCCAGTATGCACCCTAACAGTACGGTCCACGCACAGCAGATTAAAAATCCGTCGCCGAGTTTACTGGCAGACATAGAGCCTGAAATTTCTTTAAATTCTCCCAGCACTTGCCACGCAGCATAAGCCAACGCCCCCGCTAACACCAATCGTGTCCCCCACAAGAGCCACGGCGCGGAAAAGAAGATTTTTTCTTTTGAGTTATCTTCTTGCGGCGGGTTGGACAAGGCAATAATTACCCCGATAAATACCGCAAACAAAAGCCCGCTGGAAGCAAAGCGCAAACTGATATCCACAAACGCGTGAATCATTAGGCCGGCAAGTGCCGTAGCATAGCCCAGCAAATAGAATGCTCTCTCGCGTTCTTCGGCGGATAGTTGGCTTGCTGTCTGCAAGTTTTTCCAAGCGCAGATAAACACGAAAGCCAGCAGCCACAGAAAGATTGCCAGTCCCACCGTCCCCGTTGTGGCCCATTGTTCCAGATATTCGTTTTCGGCGTGTTGTGTTTCGGTGTTGTGGGAGTTTTCAATGTAAAAAATTTGCGGGCGTTTGTAGGCCGGATAAATAATTTTAAAACTGCCCGGCCCGGTGCCCATAACGGGGGAATCTTGCACCATTTCAAAGGCGGCAAGCCAGGTAAACGAGCGGAAACTGACGGACTGAAAGCGTTTTGCCGTATAGGTCCCCGCCAATATAAGGGCGGCGAGAAGCACTCCTGCCGCTGCAAGGTTTAATTTTTTTATATGTTTAGTGGGGGAAATACGGTTGGTAAACAGAAAAGTGCCCACCGCGGCCGCCGCCCCGTATGCCAGCCACGCGCCTTTGCTCTCCGTGAAGAATAGTTCTACTAGCCCAAGCCCCAAGAGTACAAGTAGTGATTTCTTGCGCGTTGCCAAATATTGTGCGCCGGCGACAGCCGAGGCAAACACTACAAACGCGCCAAAAAAATTGGGGTTAGCGTGGGTGGAAAAAATGCGGCGCGTAAAGAAGCCCCGCCACGGCAGGAAATCTGCCCCCGGCCAAAAGCCGTCCACTATTTGCAACGCACCATAAGCAAACGAAATCCACGCGGCGATAATGATAAATTTAGTAAGCGTGCGGATATCTTTTTGTGTAAATTCAGCAGCGATTAACATCATTATCCCGCCGTACATTAGCAAGCGGATAAATTCTTCGGCGCTTTCCAAATGAAAAGGCCCGCATATAAAGGAAATGATATTCCACCCGAGGTACGCAAATATAGGGAATAAAAACGGGAAATTTTGGCGCGTAAAAGGGCTTTTCCACTCGGCTATTTTAAGTGCGGCCCATAAGCCCAAAAGTACGGTTGCCCCGGTGTGAAGCAGGGTTAATTTTACTTGGGCGGTGTCGTATGTTCCAGTAAAAAAAGAGATACTGACAAGCAGACATAGCCACCCGGTAACGACGGGCAAACATTTGCGGATGAACGCCCCGAGCGGAGAGATAGGGGCTTTTTTAGTGGGAGTGGAAATTTTTTTTGCGGACATACTTGTATTATAGCAATTAAACTGTGCCGGGCCCTAGCCACCCTGCTAGGGTTACTGGATCTGTCGTTTGCCTTTGTTGTTTATTGATTGGCCGTTAACGGGTCTAAAAGACCCGTATAAAAGAGTTTTTCCGTCTGGGTCCAAAAAAGGCTTGACTCGTTTTTTTTTTTTTGATACAGTACCATTACGGTC
>UQJU01000083.1 GCA_900541355.1 Candidatus Avelusimicrobium fimicolum
CTTGGCGGGGGCCGAAGCGGCTGTCATTGGGCGTTCCAGTACCGTGGGCAGACCGCTGGCGCATTTGCTCACTTGCAAAAATGCAACCGTAAAAATTTGCCACACCAAAACCGATTTGCCGCGCGCCCTAAAAGATGCTGATTTAGTCTGCTCCGCCGCAGGCAAACCCGGCCTGTTGCAGGCAGATTGGCTGCGCCCCGGAGCGGTGGTCATTGACATTTCAACCAACTGGGCAGACGGCCGCTTGTGCGGAGATGCCAGCCCGGCGCAGTTGGAAGCGCGCGGGGTATCCTACTCGCCGGTTCCCGGCGGGGTCGGCCCGGTAACGCTTGCAGTTTTACTGGAAAACATTGTACTATCTGGGGAAAGGAAAATTTAAGGAGACTATATGAAAAAACTTTCTATTTGTCTGATTTTTGTTTTGTGTGCGGGCCTTATGGCGGCGTGCAACACCAACCAAAAAAAGAAGGAAAAATACAACCGTAAAATTTATTTGACGGAAGAAGATTATATGGAAGATTTATCCCAGGAAGCGGGCAAGGAACGCCGCGAAACCGCCCCGAACATTGAGTCCGAATATATCTTTAATGTCGGGCCGGAGCAAGATAAAACCATTTATTTCTTTGACGACCGCCAACAGCCCAAGGTTCCGGGCCAACCCAGCGCGGCGGACTACAAAAAGGAAAAACGCTTGTGGAACAAACCCAAACGCTACACGCCCGAAGAGTATTACGGTATGCAAGGCTCATCAGAAACCTCCACCGAGGACACGAGCAACTCCTACGGCTACGATTATTAAAATTAGGCTTATACAAAAACCGCCCCGAAAAAACGGGGCGGTTTTTTTAGGCAGAAAAAGGCCGACCGCCTGCTTATATTGTGAGGGCTCTTGCTTGTTACTTTACAAACGCCCCAATGCAATCGGTAAAAATGCCGTCTGCGCCCGCCTCCGCCAAACGGGTGGCAAGCAACGGGTCGTTTACCGTATATAAGTAAACTTTCAGGCCGTTTTCGTGGCACGCGTGGGCAATTTGCGGGGTAAAGCGCGTATAATTCATATGCACGCTTTCCGCTCCCAGCGCAAGGGCCTTGGAAACGTCAAAAAACCGCGTCAACAGGCCGATACGAGCGTTTTTATCCAATTTGTGCAACCGTACAAGGGTGTCATAATCAAAACTGGAAAACAGCGTTTTTGGCAAAATATCCGGGGCCGCTTGGTGCAGACACGATAGTACAGCGGTTTCCAACCCGGGGTAGCGGTTATTATCGTTTTTAAGTTCAATATTCAGGCACGAGAGTTGCGGGCGCACCACAGGCAAAACCTCTTGCAACTGCGGTACAAAAACACTTTCTTTGGTTAGCCGGTTTATCAGCGGATAGTTTTTAAGGTCCGCCACGGCCAATGCTCCCAACAAGGCATCCTCTCCCGCGGTGGAGAGTAAAGAATAATCGTGGTGGACGAGCAAAGCGCCGTCTTTTGACAAATGCACGTCCAACTCGTAGCGGGTGGCACCGAGTTCCCGCGCACGGGAAAAAGCGGATAAAGTATTTTGAACGCGCTCTTGCGACGCGCCGCGATGCGCAAAATAAAGCATACTTGTAGTGTAAAAAATACAGGGATTTTATGCAAGCGATAGAAAAGCCCCTCCGTTTTTAGCGGAGGGGCTAAAAATTACACTTAACTTTTAATTATTGGCTACGCAAGTAAGCACTTTGCCTGTGCCGGAGGCATTATTGGAAGATTTTCCACACCCACCACTATATGTATAATAGCCATTAGCGCACCCATTATCTGTTTTGGAAATCAAACATTTATAGGAGCAGGAGCCAGACCCAGGAGTACAATTTTTATCACAAAGGGATTGATAATCAGAACTGTAACAATTAGGCATAGAACCGCCAGAATATCTATACATTTGCCCACCAATTACCGTACCGCCCTTCCACCACAAATACCGTGCAGACGATGTGCCAGTTTTAGGCGACAGTTCCAAATATCCCCCTTTATAAAAAGTATAAGAATTTACTGCCACACCAGAACAAGCCCGGTCACATCCTTGCGAGCCATTAAAATCCCCCCCATAATAGCAATGATTTGGGTCTGCCCCAGCCGTACCGCACTTTTTTCTTCCGTCAAAATCGCCCGGACAATAATGGCAATCTACTAACACTCCGACATTAATTACTTCCGGTTTAAACGTCCCCAAGCAGGCTCCGTTTTTAAGCACCATATTGCTCGGGCAAGTACACGTACAGGAATCGCTGTCCCAAGTGCCTTGCGTATGCACACAAGTAGGCTCCTTGGAATTATCACACCCGGGCGTTTTGCTTTTGAGCAAAAATGAGGTGTAGGTTTTGCCATTGGTTTTCTTGTTGCCGGAAGCATCATAATCACTCGCGTATTGGTTATCCCACCATAG
>UQJU01000084.1 GCA_900541355.1 Candidatus Avelusimicrobium fimicolum
TTTTTAATTTCCTTTAATTCTGCGGCGGTGAGAGCCTCTTTGTTTGCTTTCTTAGTAACCATACAACTATTCCTTTCTATACAAAAATTTACGTCCTAACAGGTTGGCCCCGTTTGGATAACTGTTTGATTAGTTTAGCAAAGTAAAAATACTTTTGCAACCCCAGCCGCTTCTGCGGACAAACGAGCCGGGGAATTGTTATAATAAAATAAGTTGTTTTATACCGGAGATTTCTATGAAAAATTTTTTAACCCGTCCTTTGGGGGAACTTATCGTTTCCAACCCTTTTGTGGATAATTACAGAAAAATGTGGCCCTTTGTAAAACCCTATCTTTTCCGTGCGGTTTTGGGACTGTTGCTCGCGCTGCCCGTTGGCGCGTTGGACGCTACCGTCGCTTTGTTTATGAAGTATTACACCGATGATGTGCTGGTTGCCAAAAACGCTATTTTTGCCGCTTGGATTCCTCTTTTGATTATCGGTTTTGTGCTGGTGCAAAGCATTTTAACGTACCTGGTTAAGTATCTCAATACTTGGGTGGGCAATAAAATTACCTTGGACGTGCGCAAAAAACTCTTCCATAAACTGTTAAGTATGCACAGCGGGTATTTTGACACGACCGACTCCGGCTATATTATGATGCGCTACAACGGCGATGCTGATACCGCCTGCAACGGCCTTATCAATAACCTGCGTATGGTGGTTACGCGCGTATTTTCATCTATTACCTTGGTGTTTGTGTTGCTCTACAACTCTTGGCAGTTGACGTTTATCGCCATTGGAGCGTTTGCCGCGGCGGGTGCGCTTATTTATGTGGTTCGCAAAAAATTAGAAGAACTGGTGCGCAATACGGTTGTAATTTCCTCTATTGCGATGCGTGCGTATAACGAAACTTTTAACGGCAACCGCACCATTGCAGCCTACAACCTGCAAGAGGACCAGGAAAGCCGCTTTAATCACTTAATGGATGAGGTGTTTAGCCTGAATATGGGTATGGTCAAACATACGGGTTGGCTGTCCCCGGTGATGCACTTTATCGTGTCTTTGGGGCTTGCCTTGGTGTTCTGGCAGAGCAGTTCTATGATTGTAAAGGGGACTATTACCAGCGGTAATTTTACGTCGTTTGTTACGGCGCTTTTAATGCTCTACACCCCGGTTAAAACGATGGGCGATAACTATGTGGATATCAAAAAGGCCTTTTTGGCGATTGACCGTATTTTTGAAATCTTTGCGCTCAAAACGGACATCTATGACAAGCCCAATTCGGCGGAAATGGACGGGCTCAAAAAAGAAATTTGCTTTAAGGATGTTTATTTCTCTTACAAACCCGGAGTAGAGGTGTTGAAGGACATTAATTTGACTGTCCCGGCGGGTTCTACGGTGGCCTTGGTGGGGAACTCCGGCGGCGGAAAATCTACCGTTGTCAGCCTGCTCCCGCGTTTTTATAATGTAACCAAAGGCGCCATTACGATTGACGGTGTGAATATCCAAAATTTTACGCTAAAATCTTTGCGTAACCATATTTCGGTGGTGTTCCAGGATAATTTCCTGTTTACAGGTACGATTCGCGATAATATTTTAATCGGCCGTCCCGGCGCTACGGAAGAGGATTTAAAAGAGGCTGTTAAAAATGCACATTTGGACGATTTTATCCATACGCTTAAAGACGGTTTAGATACGGTGTTGGGAGAGCGTGGTTTGACCCTTTCCGGCGGACAGCGCCAGCGTGTAGCCATTGCACGCGCTTTTATCCGCCGTGCGCCTATCGTCATTTTGGACGAAGCCACCAGTGCTTTGGATAATAAGTCGGAAGCCGTGGTGCAAAAGGCACTTGATAACTTGATGAAGAACCGTACGGTGTTTGTGATTGCGCACCGTTTATCTACCGTGGTAAATGCAGATAAAATCGTAGTAATTAACGAAGGGCATATTGTGGAGGAGGGTACACACGAAACCCTGCTAAAAGTGCCTAACGGTGCGTACGCATCCCTTTACAATGCACAGTTCAAAAAGAAGGAACATCACAAATAAGTTGAGCCGTTTGATACTAGCCCCGGTTTTGGTTTTTACCACCCGGGGCTTTTTTATGCACTTTTGGCTGACAGAAATTTTGCTTTTTCGTGCCTTGGCGACATTACAAAACAGTGTGGCTCTGCTAGTCAAAAGAGTGCGGACAATCTGCGGCCCGCGTTATTATTGTTGTCATTCCCGAGTGTGGAGTGCCCCGCAGGGTGCCGTCATCACATAGGGCCTTTTGTCGTTATTATATAAGAGGTCATCCTGAATTTAGTTCAGGATCTACCGATTGTGTCGTTGCTTTTCTGTTGTTTATGTTAAAAGGGTTGTTTTATTTTTTTTTTTGTTAAAATTTTGACAATAAGGGCTGAATA
>UQJU01000085.1 GCA_900541355.1 Candidatus Avelusimicrobium fimicolum
GTACCGACAAAAAGTATGACAAAAAACTCCCCGTCCAAAGCGTTATAAAAGCCAGAATTAGCCGGGCATTTTTATAACTCGCTATGTCAAACAAATAAAAATGCTACTCCGCCTAATCCTGCTTTTATAGGCAACGCACGGACGGCCTTAACAGCCAAACGACATAACAGAAAACCCCTTGCACGCCTTTTATAAGAGGGCTAATGCCCGCAAAACAATTCAAAGAGGAATTTCCTTATATATGCCGTCATACCCAAGTGTCTGCCGACGCGGAGCACCCGGAAATCTGCTGTTACTCAAAAGGAGGCAAACACCTCTTTCTTTTCCCGTCGCTTTTCCTCTCCAAAAAAGATAAAATAGATATGTACCCTATTTCTTTATTACAGAGGAATATATGTCTAGTAAAATTCGTGTTAAAGATGTAGGCCAATATCTCGGCCAAGAAATTACTCTAAAAGGCTGGCTGTATAACAAGCGGTCCAGCGGTAAATTACACTTTTTGCAACTGCGCGACGGCAGCGGCATTATCCAATGCGTAATGTTCAAGGGCGAAGTTTCTCCCGAACTGTTTGAACTGGGTGATAAAGTTACTCAGGAATCGTCCATTATCGTTACCGGCACCGTACGCGAGGATAAACGCTCCCCGCTCGGTTTTGAACTGGGTGTAAAGAATTTGGAAGTCGTACAAATGGCAAAAGATTATCCCATTTCCCCCAAAGAACACGGTCCTGAATTTTTGATGCACTACCGCCACCTGTGGTTGCGTTCTGCGCGCCAAACGGCTATTCTGCGCATCCGCGACGAAATTATTTTTGCTATCCGCGAATATTTCCATAAAAACGGCTTTGTATTGTCTGATTCCCCGATTTTGACCCCCGCCGCCTGCGAGGGCACCAGCACTCTTTTTGAAACCGATTATTTCGGCGAAAAAGCCTTCTTGTCCCAGAGCGGGCAGTTATACAGCGAAGCCAGCGCTATGGCATTAGGCCGCACCTATTGCTTCGGGCCGACTTTCCGCGCCGAAAAGAGCAAAACCCGCCGCCATTTGACCGAATTTTGGATGGTGGAACCCGAGGTAGCCTACAACGATTTGGACGACAATATGGACCTGGCCGAAGACTTTATTAAATACATTGTGGCCCAAGTGTTAAAGAACCGCGCCGACGATTTAAAATTGCTCGGGCGCGACACGACTAAACTGCAAGCCACCGTGGAAAAGAAATTCCCGCGTATTGACTACACGGACGCTATTGAAGTCCTGCACAAAAAGGGCAACGATACTCCTTGGGGCGGCGATATCGGCGGCGACGAGGAAACCTTGCTCGGCGAAGATTACGACACCCCGATTATGATTCACCACTATCCTACTGCCATTAAGGCCTTCTATATGAAGCGCGACCCCAAAAACCCCAAAACGGTGTTGGCGGTTGACGTGATTGGCCCGGAAGGTGCGGGCGAAATTATCGGCGGAAGTGAAAGAGAGGCCGATTATGATGCCCTGCTGGAACGCATTAAAGAACAGGGGTTAGACCCCAAAGGCTACGAGTGGTATTTGGACTTGCGCAAATACGGCAGTGTGCCGCACTCCGGCTTTGGTATGGGTATTGAACGTATGGTCCGCTGGGTCTGCGGCTTACAGCACGTGCGCGAAACGATTCCGTTCCCGCGTATGATGGATAAAATTCATCCATAATTGTTACTAGACTTTATGCAAAACACCCCGCAGAGTTGATTTTCTGCGGGGTGTTTTCGTTGCCTTATTGGATTAAGGTGCGAAACCAAGTACCATCTTCGGGTGTTGCGTCTCCCCCCCAATGCTCGCAAAATTCTACGCCTTTTTTGTTGGAACGCAAAGCATAGCAATATATGGTATTGGGTAACGCTGGGGAAACCGCAGAGCGCGTGATAATCCCATAAGCAAAGGGACCATTTTGGCGGTCTATTTGGAATTTTCCCTGCGTGGTCAACTCGTGATAGGCACAACTAAAATATTTTGGGCATTTGGTAAGTCCGATATCAAGCGCATCAGGCGAGGACGGAAAACGCCCGTTTTGCATATAATAGCGGTCCACCGAGTCGCGGAACGCACGGCTAAATGATAGGGCCGCCCCCACCCGGCTGATTTCTGTCGCCCGTTGGTAATCAGGCAACGCCATAGCGGCTAAAATACCGATAATGAGTACGACTACTAATAGTTCTATAAGCGTAAAGCCACGGCTAACAACCCAAGCAGTAGATCCTGAAATAAATTCAGGATGACCTCCTTTTTTCATAAAAAACAGATCCCCGACAGAAACCTTCGGGGATGACAAAATAGAGGCAAATCCTTTCATTTTTTCTCCTTTTAAGGCCTTTATATTTAAGCAAAACAGCCTTTTATACG
>UQJU01000086.1 GCA_900541355.1 Candidatus Avelusimicrobium fimicolum
AAAGGCTAAAATAAGCCCTGCCGCCAGTACGGTTTTTATACAGTTCATTGTTTACCCCCGTAAACGTTTCTGAACAAATTTAACGGATTGGTATCCGTCTTTGTTACAGTAGCAATACAGGCAAATTCCCGCAACGCTAAAAACAGATTAGTTTAAAAAGTCTCCGTCTGTGATATTAAAAAAACTAACCCCTTTTACGCGGTATAAAAAGTTTTTTAACCGGAAAAGCCATTTTTGGGGTACAATATATTTTCAAGAGGAGAAACTATACATATGCGACATCTTTTTGATTTTATTGACCCAATGCGAAAAGGCCCGCTTTTTCACCGCTACGGTTGGAAGGGGATTTTGTTTATTATGGTGGCAACGGCCTTATGTTATGCGTGGTTTAAAGGGCCGCACCATTGTCCGTTGGCGGGGATATTTTGGTTCTTTACTATCGGCATACACGAGGCCGGACACCCTATTTTCAGGTTTCTTTCCGGCGGAAATTTTATGTGGTCCATTTGGGGCGGCACACTTACCGAAGTAGGGGTACCGTTACTGGCGTATTTTTGTTTTTTGCGGCAAGGCAAAGAAATCCAGGCAGACGGCTGCCTGTTTTTACTTGCAGTAGCGTTTTATAGTGTGGGGCATTACACGGGGTGCAGTTTGGACCCGGTAATCACCCTATTAAACGCGGGGCCGGAAACGCTGCCGGACTGGGACTATATGCACAAATGGCTGGGAACCGAGGGGTACGAATACCAAATGCGCCAAGGGTTCTACCTGTTGAGTGCGTTTACCACCGCGCTGGGCACTTATTTATTTGCCGCGCACTTTTGGGAGTGGAACAACCCCGACAAGCACAATTTTAACAACGATAACGACGGCTTGGACCGCTTTTTTATCACTAAGTAAATTACTTTTGGGGTTCTACGGGGGAGAATTTTTCACCGGTGTAAGCGTATCCCATAGATTTAACCAATTTTGCGTTCTTGGCGGTAAGCGGTACGCCGTACAAGTCCACAATGCGCTGGGCCACGGGCAAAAAAGCCCCGTTGTCGCCGTCTATATGTTCGCGGGCGATACGCACCTTTTCCGCCGCCTGCTTAACTGCCATTTCGGCCTTGGCGAAATTTACTAAAAATTCGTTAAATTTTTCCACCAGTTTTAAAATATCCTCTTTAAACCCTTCCATATAGGTATGTTGGCGGTCTATATCCCATAATTTGGACACCAATTTAAGCGTACTCATCAGCGACGTAGCCGACACGAGCGCAATATTATGCTTCCACGCCTCGTCCAAAATCTCAGGCGCGGCCTCTACGGCCGTCAAAAGTGCGCTTTCCGGGCAAACGAACATCAAGGTATAATCCGGTTGTATTTTTTCGCTTTGCGCCTGTTGCAAGGCGGGGTACTTTTTCGCGCTCAAATTGGCAATCGTATTTTTGATATCCTTTACGTGTTCCGCAAGCAGGGCGGCTTTTTCCTTAGGGTCTTGCGCGTGAAAATAGGCCGCGTAATGGTTGAAAATGGTCTTGGCGTCCAACATCAGCCACCGTCCGCCGGGCAAGGCGATTTTATAATCTACACGCTTGCTTGTGTTGCTATCCGTTACTTGCGGGAAATAATCCACCCCAACTTTTAACCCGGCCACTTCTAACAAACGCTTGACGGCTTCCTCTCCCCACGCGCCGCGCATAATAGATTCGCCCTTAATGGCACTCGTTAAATGAACGGCACTTTGGTCAATTTTTTCGGTGGATTTGATTACATCAGTCAGTCCCTTTTCCAGGCGGGCCTGTGCAGCAATATTTTGCCGCTCCAAATCCGCCACCTTTTTGACAAAGTCGTCCAAATGCTGGGATAAAGGGCGCAGAAGTTCGGTATTTTTGCTTTCTAATCCCTTGGTTTTATCGTCCAAAATTTTGGAAGCCACCTCGGCAAATTGCGCCTGATAAGTACCCGCCAAAGATTTAAAATGCTCCTCTACTAATTCTTTTTCCCGGCGGACGGAATTTTTTTCTTCCGTCAGTTTAGTGTTTTCCACCCGCAGGTCGGCATTTTCCGCACGCAACTTGGCAAGTGCGCCGTTATTCCGGGCGACAAACAGCAGACCCGCCAACACGACTCCCGCCAAAAATCCCCATACCATATACATATCAAAATCTCCTTTTGTATTTGATTTATTGTAGCAATTTTGAGAGAAACACTTGCACCGGCGGGGGAAAAGTTTTATAAAATATAAGAAACAACCAGTAAGGAGTATGCAATGAAAAAGACTATTTTACTCGCTTTTGTAACCGCGGTATTGGCTGCGGGCTGTGCTTCTACGGGCACCGCCACTTCCACCACCGCCACCCGACCG